>NZ_JACDFE010000105.1 GCF_013815995.1 Sporichthya sp. | reverse complement strand
GTCCGGCGGCGACCCGCGCCGCGGCGTGGGCGTCGACCCAGTCGAAGGGCCCGCCGGACGGACCGTCGGTCGGACGCTCTGTCGGACGTTCTGGCGGGCTCATCGCGTGCCCGGGATGGGGCGGCTCGGCTCGAAGTGCGGCCCGGAGGTGCGGAGTACGGCCTGCAGGGTGGCCAGCACCTCGACGCGGGCGGCCGGTGGACCCTCGAGGGCGGCCTGTTCGCGCCCGCCCCGGCCCCGGCGGACCCCGAGCAGCAGCTGCAGGTGCAGGGCGCGGGTGAACGCGACCGTGTTGGCGACCTGAGCCGGCACCGGCCCGGTCTGGGTCCAGGTGCCCGCCCAGCCCGCGGCCAGCCGGTGGATCCAGCCCTGAACCGTGACGGTGTCGACGGCATCGCGGTGCAGCAGGGTCATCGCGGCGAAGCCGAGCTGGTCGGCCTCCAGCCCGGAGAAGCTGTGCGTGGTCGGCCGCAGCAGCCGGTCCGCGAGGGTGTCGAGCAGGACCCCGAGGCCCTCCGCCTGCAGGTGCCGGGACCGGGCCAGCGCCCGGAGCAGATCGGCCGCATGCGCCAGTGCGTGTGCCCGACCGGCGCCCGGGACGTGGCCGCGCAGGTCCCGTTCCGCCACCAGCCAGGACAGGCCGCGGTCGCCCCAGCGCAGCACCGCCTCGCGGTGCATCCCGTGCAGGACGTTGTCCCGGTCGATCACCGCGGCGAGTACCCGCGCGGAGAACGAGCGGCGCAGGACCGACGGGGTGCCGTCCTCGCCGAGGCCGGGCCGCAGGCCTTCGCTGATGCCGTCGCCCATCGCCGGGAGCAGGTCGTCGTACACCCCGGCGGCGATCCACCGCAGCAACACGGTCAGCGCCAGGTCGTCGCGCAGGTGCGGGTCGAGGTCGCCGAGCATCTCGACAAGCTCGACGGTCATGTCGTCCAGGCGCCGGTCGGCCGGAACGGCAGCCCCCCGCGCGAGCACGTCCTCCCAGAATCCGGGGTCCAGCGCTGCGCCCGTGGGGGCGCGCCGGTCCGGATCGGTCACCGCGTACCTCCGCGTCCTGATGTCTGGGGCGTGCCGATCCGTCGAATTTACCCGTCGTTCCTGACCGAACCCTCCGGTGAGGCCCCGGCGTCGCCGGCCCGCAGGCGCGCAAGGGGCCGCCCGTACGCTGCCGATGACCTGCCGTCTCTCACCGTCTGCACGGCTAGTGAGCGCCGACCGTACGCTTCCCGACGTGGCGTCTCTCACCGAATTGATCCGCGCGAGCACGGACCTCGACGCCGACGACCGGGAGTGGCTGCAGGTCCTGGTCGCGGACTGGCAGCTGCTCGCCGACCTCTCCTTCTCCGACCTGGTGCTGTGGCTGCCCCACCGGGACGGCGAGGGGTATGTGGCGGTGGCCCAGATGCGCCCGACCACCGGGCCGACCGCTTTCCAGGACGACCTGGTCGGCACCCGGACCGCGCGGGGGCACCGGCCGTTGCTGGACATCGCGCTCGACGAGGCCCGGATCGTGCGCGAGGGGGACCCGGAGCTGCGTAGCGACGTCCCGGTGCGGATGGAGGCCATCCCGGTCCGCCGCGGGGACCGGATCCTCGGCGTGATCTCGCGGAACACCAGCCTGATCTCGGTCCGCACCCCCAGCCGGCTCGAACTGACCTACATCCAGTCCGCGGCGGACCTGGCCCGGATGATCGCCGCCGGCCTGTTTCCGCACGTTGGCACCAGCGGCGCCGTCCTCACGGCGCTGCAGGACGGCTCGCCGCGGGTCGGGGACGGGCTGATCCGGCTCGACGCGGACGGCGTGGTCACCTACGCCAGCCCCAACGCCCTGTCCGCCTACCGGCGGTTGGGCCTGGCGACCGACCTGATCGGCAACCACCTCGGCACGCTCACCGCCGAGCTCGCCCCCACCCACGGCCCGGTGGAGGAGGCGCTGGCGGTGGTCGCCGGCGGGCGCAAGCCACGGGGGCTGGAGATCGAGACCGAGGACGTTGTGGTCGGGCTGAGGGCCATCCCGCTCGACTCCCCGGAGGCTCACCTGGGGGCGATCGTGCTGTTGCGCGACGTCACCGACGTCCGGCGCCGGGAGCGGGAGCTGATCACCAAGGACGCCACGATCCGGGAGATCCACCACCGGGTGAAGAACAACCTGCAGACGGTGGCCGCGCTGCTGCGGCTGCAGGCCCGCCGGCTGAGCGAGCCGGAGGCCCGCACCGCGCTGGAAGAGGCGGTGCGCCGGGTCGGCTCGATCGCGATCGTGCACGACACACTCTCGATCTCCCCGGACGAGAACCTCGCCTTCGACGAAGTGGTGGACCGGGTGCTGGTGATGCTCGCCGACGTCTCCTCGGTGGAGGCGAGGGTCGAGCCGCGCCGGGAGGGCACGTTCGGCACGCTGGCGGGGGACCTGGCCACGCCGTTGTCGATGGTGCTCACCGAGCTGCTGCAGAACGCGCTCGAGCACGGCATCACCGCGGGTTCACAGCTGCTCGTGGTGCGCGCGAAGCGCGAGGGGGAGGTGCTCAGGGTCGAGGTGGACGACGACGGCCGTGGGCTCCCGGCCGGATTCGACCCGGTCGCCTCGGCGAACCTCGGCCTGCAGATCGTCCGGACGCTGGTGACCGGCGAGCTCGGCGGGGAGCTGGAGATCGGCGCCCGCCCGGGCGGGGGTACTCGGGTGTCCCTGGGCATCCCCGTCCACCACGGTCTGGCCCGGAACGCCACGAACCCCGGCCGGAGCGGCCGGGGTTCGTGACGCTTGTCGTGCTGGTTTCTTGCTCAGGGTGCTGCCGAGTCAGATGACGCGGGCCCGGGCGCGAGCGGTGCGACGCTTGAGAGCGCGACGCTCGTCCTCGGACAGACCGCCCCAGACGCCGGCGTCCTGGCCGGATTCGAGGGCCCACTGCAGACACGTCTCGACGACGTCGCAGCGTCGGCACACAGCCTTGGCCTCTTCGATCTGCATCAGGGCGGGGCCGGTGTTCCCGATCGGGAAGAACAGCTCGGGATCCTCGTCCCGGCAGACTGCGCGGTGGCGCCAGTCCATGGGTGTTACTCCTCAGGTGGTGGGTCCGGCCTCAGGCGAGCGCCGGTCCCGGTGGATACTTACTTGCTGGTACCTAGTGAACAGTTTCACGAGCGTTTGCGGGAGCCTCAACACGAGAGATATTTGTGTGAGTTGAAGCACCTGACAAGGGACTTTCGGCCTCGGCGGCCGATCGGAGGTCCCGGGCAGAGGTCCACCTTGAACCACCCGCGATCGTCGACACAACCCCCTAAGACAGGTAAATGCGCCACAAACCGGACCTGGCCCTCTGCGCCTTCACCGGCGCATCTGCCCAGAGCTTCGGAAACTAACCGCGCCCACCGACTCCTGATGTGATCTTGGTGGCCGGATTGTGGTACGAGTCCCACAAAGGGTAGGAAAAGCAGCCGTGAAAACCCCAGGTCAGCGCAGGGTTCCGGACCAGTTCCAAGCGGCCGCGCTGCTCGCCGACCTCCGCCACGGACCGCGACCGTTGGTGATCGCTGCGGTGGCTCAAGCGCTGCAGGCGCTGCTGCTGGTCGGTCTCGGGATGGCGACACTGGTCGTGGGGATCGCAGACTCCGGCGACGACCTGCTCAACGCCACGTTGGTCGGAGTGCTGGCCCTGGCCGGCGGACTGGGGCTGCTGGTGGTGGCCCGCGGGCTGCTCGGCGGGAATGGCTGGGCCCGGGCGCCGTCGCTGGTCGGGCAGCTGATCATGATCCCGGTCGGCTTCACGACCAAGGACGACCTGCCCGGGGCGGCCTATCCGCTCCTGGTCTCGACGGCGGTGGTGCTGGCGGGACTGTTCGCGCCGACCTCCAACGCCGTCCTCGACGAGCCGATCGAGGACTGAGCTGCTCGAGCTATTCCTCGAGCTACTCCTCGACCAGCAGATCGGCCCGCAGCTTCGTCAGCGTCCGCGCCAGCAGGCGGGACACATGCATCTGGGAGATGCCGAGCTCGGTCGCGATCTGGGACTGGGTCATCCCGCCGAAGAAGCGCAGCAGCAGGATCCGCTTCTCCCGGGGTGGCAGTCGCTCCAGCAGCGGCTTGAGCGACTCGCGGTACTCGACGCCCGCCAGCGCCTCGTCCTCGCTGCCGAGCGAGTCGACCACCGCGGGGGAGTCGCCCTCCCCCTGATCCGGCACGTCCAGGGAGAGCGTGCTGTAGGCGTTGGCTGACTCCAGCCCCTCCAGGATCTCTTCCTCGGAGCGGCCGAGTCGCTCGGCCAGCTCGTGCACCGTCGGGGCGCGGCCCAGTTGCTGGGAGAGCTCGGCCGTTGCGGTGGACAGGTGCAAGCGCAATTCCTGCAGCCGCCGGGGGACCCGCACCGCCCAGCCGCGGTCCCGGAAGTGGCGCTTGATTTCCCCGACGATGGTCGGGGTGGCGTAGGTGGAGAACTCCACGCCGCGTTCCAGGTCGAACCGGTCGACCGACTTGATCAGCCCGATGGTCGCGACCTGGACCAGGTCGTCGAGCGGCTCGCCGCGATTGCGGAAACGGCGGGCCAGGTGTTCGACCAGGGGCAGGTGCACCTCGACCAGGGCGTCCCGGAGCGGCCCGCGTCGCGGGTCTTCCGGCGCGAGGGCTGCGAGCTCGGCGAGCATCCCGCGCGCGCGGTCGCGCTCGGCCTCCCGCCCCGCGTCGCGTACGACGTCGTTTGCCGTGGGGTCGACCACGTCAGGCGCGTCCCGACCTGGGGGTGGCACTCATGCCGCCCCCTCAGCGGTCTTGCGCAGGGTGATCGTCAGGTGCTGGTCGGAGTCGACCGTCGCCGTCACCTCGCCGGCCAGCGCGGTGAGCACGGTCCAGGCGAAGGTGTCCCGCGCCGGGACCTTGCCGTACCGGGTGGGAGCCGTCACCTCGACCGTGAGGGTGGGGGCGGCGAGGGTGAACCGGCAGTGCAGCTCGGTGTCGGCCACCACCTGGGCGAGCAACATCGCGCAGGCCTCGTCGACGGCGATCCGCAGGTCCTCGATCTCGTCGATGGTGAAGTCGAGCCGGGCGGCGAGGCCCGCGGTCGCGGTGCGCAGCACGGACAGGTACGCGCCGTCGGCCGGGAGGCGGACCTCGACGAAGTCCTCGCCGACGGCGCCTTTGGTCAGACTCACGCCTTCTTGGTCGCCCAGAAGATCTCGGCGATCTCGTCGATCTTGGCCAGCAACTTGTTGGCCACCTCGACGTCCAGGGAGCCCTTGGTACCGCCCGCGCCGGCCAGCTTGGTGGCCTCGTTGAACAGCTGGTGCAGGTTCGGGTACGCCTCGAAGTGCGGCGGCTTGAAGTAATCGGTCCACAGCACCCAGAGGTGGTGCTTGACCAGGTCGGACCGCTCTTCCTTGACCTTGACCGCGCGCTGGCGGAAGGTCTCGTCGTCGCTCCCGTGGTACTTCTCGATGGTCGCCTTGACGGACTCGGCCTCGATCCGGGCCTGCGCCGGGTCGTAGACGCCGCAGGGCAGGTCGCAATGGGCGGAGACGGCGATCGGGCGCAGCAGCAGCGGCATCGAATCGGGCCCTTCGGGTCGGTTCCTGAGAGTCATCGCGAGACTACCCCTGTGGGCGGCAGTCATGATCGTGAGGTGCGTCCCGGTCGTCGGAGCCGGCGCTGGGGGACCGCGCGGGTGTCCGGCGAGTCGATGCGCCCCACCCTGCGCCCCGGGGACCTGCTGCTGATCCGCTACGGCGCCCGGCCCCGGGTGGGCCGGCTGGCGGTGGTCCGGCTGCCGGACCGCGGCCTCGCGGTCAAGCGCGTCACCCGCCGCGAGCCGGAGGGCTGGTGGGTGGAGCGGGACAACCCGGCCGCCGGGGTCGACTCCTGGCTGGTCGGGGCGATCCCGGACGTCGACGTGATCGCCGTCGTGGCGGTCCGGTTGTGGCCCGCAATTCGGCGGCCTTCCGGTGCCGATTGAGTTGCATCCCTGAATAGGGTCGGAGCATGTTCGCCGTGAGCGCTGCGCGCTTCTCTCCCGATGACCCCATCTCCGCCCTCGACCTGGGTGAGCGGCCCGACCCGATCGCCAAGGACGGCTGGGTCACCGTCGACGTCAAGGCGGCCTCGCTCAACCACCACGACCTCTGGAGCCTGCGCGGGGTCGGCCTCAAGGCGGAGCAGCTGCCGATGATCCTCGGCTGCGACGCCGCCGGGGTCGACGAGGACGGCAACGAGGTCATCGTGCACGCGGTCATCGGCGACCCGGAGTGGAAGGGCGATGAGACCTTCGACCCGAGGCGCTCGCTGCTCTCCGAGCGCTACCAGGGCACGATCGCGGAGAAGGTCGTCGTGCCGCGGCGCAACCTGGTCCCGAAGCCGGCGCAGCTCTCCTGGGAGGAAGCGGCCTGCCTGCCCACCGCGTGGCTGACCGCCTACCGGATGCTGTTCACCCGCGCCGGCATCTCGCCGGGCGCGACGATCCTGGTCCAGGGCGCCGGTGGCGGCGTCGCGACCGCGCTGATCAGTCTCGGCCGGGCCGCGGGCATGCGGGTCTGGGCGAGCAGCCGTGACGAGGCCAAGCGGGAGCGGGCGCTCGCCCTCGGGGCGGACCAGGTGTTCGAGTCCGGCGCCCGGCTGCCCGAGCGGGTCGACGCCGTCTTCGAGACCGTCGGCAAGGCGACCTGGTCGCACTCGGTCAAGGCGCTCAAGCCGGGCGGGACGATCGTGATCTCGGGCGCCACGACCGGCGACGCCCCGCCGGCGGAACTGACCCGGATCTTCTTCCTCCAGCTCTCCGTCGTCGGCTCCACGATGGGCTCGCGGGACGAGTTGGAGCGGCTCGCCCAGTTCATGGCGACCGCCGGCGTGAAGCCGCTGATCGACACGATCGTTCCGTTGCGCGAGGCCCGCGACGGCTTCGCGAAGATGCACTCCGGCGACCTGTTCGGCAAGGTCGTCTTCACCGTCGATTGAGGACTGTTGACCGCAGGGCACACCGTCTGATTCAGCTGTCCGGACCCCCGGCCGAATAGGGACTTTCGGGGGGTCATGTCCGTACCTCCGACTGCCGACTACCTCGGTGGCAGCGGAGGCGGGCACGGGTGGAAAAGCTGGGCATCAGTGAGCAGCTCATCGAGCAGCTGCCGGACGCGGTCCTTGTGGTGGATTCGACCGGATCCATCCTGTTCGTGAACGCGCAGGGCGAGAACCTGTTCGGTTGGAGCCGGGCCGAGCTGATCGGCAAGGCGATCGAGGTGCTGGACCGCCCAACGCCCGCGCGCACCACCCGGGGCACCGCGCCCGGTACGTGGCCGACGCGGAGGTGCGTCCGATGGGCGCCGGCCTGGACCTGTTCGGTTGCCGCAAGGACGGCACGCAGTTCCCGGCGGAGATCTCGCTGTCCGCGATCGAGACCGTCGATGGGCGATTTGTCACCGCGGTGGTCGGGACGCGACCGACCGGCTGAGGACCCAGGCCAAGTTTTCCGGGCTCCTTGAGGCCGCTCCCGACGCGATGCTCGGGGTAGACGGCTCCGGGCTGATCCAGCTGGTCAACACCCAGGCCGAGAGCCTGTTCGGCTGGACCCGCAACGAGCTGCTCGGTCGCCCGATCGAGACCCTGGTCCCCGAGCGCGCACGGGGAACCCACCGCCAGCATCGGGCCGGCTATTTCGCCGAGCCGGTTGTGCGGGCGATGGGCGCCGGTACCGACCTGAGCGCCCGCCGCAAGGACGGCACCGAGTTCCCGGCCGAGATCTCGCTGTCCTCGATCGAGACCGAGGACGGGCTGCTGGTGACCGCAGCCGTCCGCGACGTGACCGAGCGCAAGGCGTTCGAGGCCGTGGTGGCGCGGGCCCGCGACACCGCCGAGCGGGCCGCCCGGTCCCGCCAGGAGTTCCTGGCCAACATGAGTCATGAGATCCGGACCCCGATGAACGCGATCATCGGCATGACCAGCCTGCTGCTGGACACCCCGATGGACCGCCAGCAACGCGACTTCGTCGAGACCCTGCGCACCTCGGGCGAGCACCTGCTCACGATCATCAACGACATCCTCGACTACGCGAAGATCGACTCCGGGAAGCTCGTGCCCGAAGAGGTCGCCTTCGAGGTCCGCGGCTGGCTGGGGGAGACCTTGGACCTGGTCACCCTGCAGGCGCACGAGAAGGGTCTCGAGCTCGCGTGCGACGTTGCGCCGGACGTCCCGCTCGTGGTGGTCGGTGACCCGACGCGGGTACGCCAGGTGCTGGTCAACCTGCTCGCGAACGCGGTCAAGTTCACCCACACCGGCGAGGTTGTGGTGCGGGTGGAGGTGGAGCCCGCCGACGAGGCCGGCACCTGGCTGCGGTTCGTGGTCAGCGACACGGGCATCGGCGTCGCACCGGAGCGCATCGACACCCTCTTCGAGCCGTTCACCCAGGCCGACAGCACCACCACGCGGATCTACGGCGGCACCGGGCTGGGGTTGGCGATCAGCCGCCGCCTGGTGGAGTCCATGGGTGGCCGGATGGAGATGCGGTCGACGCCCGCGGTCGGCACGACGGTCAATTTCTGCTTCCCGGTCGAGCGTCGCGACGACGCCGACTCCGCGGCCCCGACCGGCCTCGCCGGGCAGCGGATTCTCGTGGTGGACGACAATGCGACGAACCGTCAGCTTCTTGAGGTGTGGGCCTACCAGAACGACATGGAGTGCGTTTCCGCCGCCGGCGGCCCGGAGGCGCTGGAGATCGTCGACCGGGAGCAGGACCGCCTCTTCGGCTTCGCCCTGCTCGACCTGGACATGCCCGGCATGGACGGGATCGAACTGGGCCGAGCGCTCCGGGCCCGGAACGAGGGGATCCGCCTGGTCCTGCTGCAGGCCACGTCCCCGACCCGGACAATGGACATCGAGGTCTTCGACGCGGTGGTGGCCAAGCCGCCCCGGCCGGAGAAGCTCACCGAGGTGATGGTCGAGCTGCTCAGGACCGGCAAGGTTCGGGACGTCGTCTCGGCGCCGCCGATCTCGGTCTTCGCCATGCCCGCGGGCGGCCGGCGGTTGTCCATCCTCGTCGTCGAGGACACCCCGGTGAACCAGAAGGTGGCTCAGCACCTGTTGGCCCGTTTCGGTTTCCGTTCCGACGTCGCGGCCAGTGGCCAGGAGGCGCTGACGGCGTTGGCGCAGCGCGCCTACGACCTGATTCTGATGGATATTCAGATGCCGGAGATGGACGGGCTGGAGGCCACCCGGCGGATCCGGGCGCGCTGGCCCGAGCGCGACCTGCACATCGTCGCGATGACCGCGAACGTGGCCACCGAGGACGTGCGTCGGTGCTACGAGGTCGGCATGGACGCCTTCCTGCCCAAGCCGATCGACGTGGCCTCGCTGGCCCGCATGCTGCGCGGCCTGCTCACCGCGCCGCCCCCGGCCCCACTCTCTGTGCTGCCCTCCGACGGCCGGCCGTTGGTCGACTCCGCGGTCGTCGGGCAGCTGTGCCAGGAGATCGGCCGCGACGTGGTTCGGGAACTGGCCGAGGAATTCCTGGCCGATGTGGACACTGCGTTGCCCGACCTGCAGGACGGCTGCCGGGCCCAGGACCGGGCCCGGATCGCCGCGGCCGCGCACAAGCTGAAGACCCCGGCCCGCTCGCTCGGGGCGGCGGCGTTCGGCGAGCTGCTGAACGATCTGGAGTACCAGGCCGCCGAGTCGGACTGGCCGGTTCTGGCCGGCATCGTCGGGCGGTTGACCGGCCAGCGCTCTGGATTGCACGACCAACTGCGGGCCGAACTCGCCCAGTGAGGCCGGGTCCGTAAGAGCCTGGGGCGACTAGCCGCCGGACATCGCACCGACGATCAGATACGGCTCGGTGCCGGCGACGACCTCCGGTGGCAGCTCCGACTCCGGTGGGTCGTGGGACAGGTCTTCCTCGCAGGCGAAGAAGCGGACCAGCGGGCGCCGTTTGCCGGTCTTGACGTCGCGGATCCTGCCTCGCAGCTCGGGGAAGCGCGATTCGATCGCGTCGAGCACCCCGGCCTGGGTCACCGGGAGAAGCACGTCGAGCCGCACCTCGCCGCTGACCTTGGCCAGGGCCTTCAGGTGCGCCGGCAGCTGGACCCGGATCTCGGCGGACTCGCTCACGGCGCCGATGGTTCGCTCATGCTCCTCGCTCACGGCAGCGCCTGCACCTGAACCGAGAGCACCGGTGGCAGGTTCGCCGCGATCGCGGTCCAGCTGTCCCCGGAATCCGCGGAGGCGTAGACCTGGCCGCCGCTGGTCCCGACGTACAGCCCGCACGGATCGAGCGAGTCGACCGCCATCGCGTCCCGCAGCACGTTGAGGTAGCAGTGCTCCTGGGGCAACCCGGCGGTCAGCGCCTCCCACTCGTTGCCGCCGGTCCGGCTGCGGTAGACGCGCAGCCTGGCATCCATCACGTAGTGCAGGTGGTCGCTGGTGATCGGCACCACGTAGATGGTGTCCGGCTCGTGGGCGTGCACCGCGATCGGGAAGCCGAAGTCGGTGGGCAGGTTGCCGCCGATGTCGAACCAGTTCTCCCCGGCGTCGTCGCTGCGCATGACGTCCCAGTGCTTCTGCATGAATAACGGCTGGGCCGGTTCGGGTGCATCGTGATCCGGTGCACGCAGTGCCCGACCTCGGCATCGGGGTCGGGGATGCCCTCGGACTTCAACCCCCGGTTGATCGGTTTCCACTGCGCGCCGCCGTCGTCGCTGCGGAACGCACCGGCGGCCGAGACGGCGGCGTACATCCGCAGCGGGTCCGTCGGGTCGAGCACGATCGTGTGCAGGCACAGGCCACCCGCGCCGGGCTGCCAGTGCGGCCCGGAGCCCTGGTCACGCAGCCCGGGCATCTCCTGCCAGCTCTTCGCCCCGTCGGTGGTCCGGAACAGGGCCGCGTCCTCGACCCCGCTGGCGGTGGCGAGGTGCAGTCCTGCGCTGCCTCCAACCTATGACCGCTGCCCGGGGGAGAATTCTCGCGGGTGGTGACCCGCTCAGTCCTCGTCGTCGTCGAGCCGGGCCAGCCACGTGGCCAGCCGCTCGATCGGCACCTCGAAATCGGGGTTGAGGTCGACGAACTCGCTCAGTCGGTCGGCCAGCCAGGCCAGCTTGACGTCCTCCTCGCCGCGGCGTGCGGCGAGCTCCTCGATGCCCCGATCGGTGAAGTACACGCGTATCCCGTCAGTCAGGCTGCCTAGCGGGCGTACGCCTGCTCGATCAGCATCTGCTGCTCGTACTCGTGCACGGAGTGTGAGCCCACCGCGGGCGCGGAGGAGGCCGGGCGGGACACCCGGTAGAGCACCCGGCCGGTCTGCTCGGCGAAGTTCAGCGCCATGAACGGCCAGGCGCCCTGGTTGGCCGCCTCCTCCTGCACCCAGCGCAGCTCGGAGACGTTCGGGAAGGCGCCCAGCGCGGCCTGGATCTCCGGGACCGGCAGCGGGTACAACTGCTCGACCCGGACGATCGCGGTGTCCGTCGCCGAGCCGTACTGCTCGCGCTGCGCGGACAGGTCGTAGAAAACCTTCCCGGTGCAGAGCAGGACGCGGGTCACCGCGGCCGGGTCGACCGTGTCGTCGGTGATGACCGGGCGGAAGTGACCGGAGGTGAACTCGCCCGGGAAAGAGACCGCGGCCCGGTGCCGCAGCAGCGACTTCGGGGTGAAGACCACCAGCGGACGGTGGTGCGGGGAGAGGGCCTGCCAACGCAGCAGGTGGAAGTGGTTGGCCGGCGTGGTCGGGATCGCGACCGTCATGTTCCCCTGCGCGCACAGTTGCAGGAAGCGTTCCGGGCGGCCGGAGGAGTGGTCCGGGCCCTGGCCCTCCATGCCGTGCGGGAGCAGCAGCGTGACGCCGGAGGTCTGGCCCCACTTCTGCTCACCGGAGGAGACGAACTCGTCGATGATCGTCTGGGCACCGTTGACGAAGTCGCCGAACTGGCCCTCCCACAGCACCAGCGCCTCGGGCCGGGCCACCGAGTAGCCGTACTCGAAGCCCAGCGCCGCGTACTCGCTCAGCAGCGAGTCGTAGACGTAGAAGGTGCCCTGGTCCGGGCTGAGGTTCTGCATGGGGTTGTACTCGTCGCCGGTGGTCCGGTCGGTCAGGACCGAGTGCCGCTGGGTGAAGGTGCCGCGGCGGGAGTCCTGGCCGGCCAGGCGCACCGGGCGGCCCTCCAGCAGCAGCGAGCCGAAGGAGATCAGCTCGCCGAAGCCCCAGTCGATGTTGCCGGTCTCGATCATCGCGGCGCGCTTCTGCAGCAGCGGCGCAACCCGGGGGTGGACGTTGAAGCCTTCGGGGAGGCTGACCTGGCTCTCCACGATCCGCTTCAGCGACTCGCTGCTGATGGCCGTGTTCACCGAGGTGGCCGGAGCCTGGTCGTTGCTCATCGGAGAGCCGACGCTGGTCGGGACGGTCTGCGCGCCGCGGGTCTCGGCGAAGACCTTCTCCAACTGCTCGCGGTAGTCCTTCAGGGCCTCCTCGGCCTCTTCGAAGGTGATGTCGCCGCGGCCGATGAGGGCCTCGGTGTAGAGCTTGCGGACCGAGCGCTTCTGGTCGATCAGGTCGTACATCAGCGGCTGGGTCATCGAGGGGTCGTCGCCCTCGTTGTGACCGCGGCGCCGGTAGCAGACCATGTCGATGACGACGTCCTTCTTGAACGCCTGACGGTATTCGAAGGCCCAGCGCGCGACGCGCACGCACGCCTCGGGGTCGTCGCCGTTGACGTGGAAGATCGGCGCGGCCACGGTACGCGCCACGTCGGTGGCGTAGAGGCTGGACCGGCTCGAGGTCGGCGAGGTGGTGAAGCCGACCTGGTTGTTCACGACGATGTGAATCGTGCCGCCGGTGCGGTACCCGCGCAGCTGGGACATCTCGAGGGTCTCGGCGACCACGCCCTGGCCGGCGAAAGCCGCGTCGCCGTGCATCAGCACGGGGAGCACGGTGAAGCCACTCTCGCCCCGGTCGATGACGTCCTGCTTGGCGCGCACGATGCCCTCGAGCACCGGGTTGACCGCCTCCAGATGGGAGGGGTTCGCGGCCAGGTAGGTGTTGACGGTCGAGCCGTCGTGCGCGGTGTAGCGCCCTTCCTGACCCAGGTGGTACTTCACGTCGCCGGAGCCGTGCATCGACTTCGGGTCGATGTTGCCCTCGAACTCACGGAAGATCTGGCCGTAGCTCTTGCCGACGATGTTGGCCAGCACGTTGAGGCGGCCGCGGTGCGGCATTCCGACTGCGACCTCGTCCAGGCGGGCCTGGGCCGAGGCGACCAGGAGCGCGTCGAGCAGCGCGATGACCGACTCGCCGCCCTCGAGCGAGAACCGCTTCTGGCCGACGTACTTGGTCTGCAGGAAGGTCTCGAAGGCCTCGGCCTCATTCAGCTTGCGCAGCACCCGCAGCTGGTCGTTGCGCGGCAGCCGGTCCGGGGCGCGCTCGACCCGTTCCTGGATCCAGAGCCGTTCCTTGGGCTCGGCCATGTGCATGTACTCGATGCCGATGGTGCGGCAGTACGAGGAGCGCAGCACGCCGAGGATGTCGCGCAGCTTCATCAACCCGGACAGGGAGAATGTGGTGCCGGAGACGAATTCGCGGTCCAGGTCCCAGAGCGTCAGGCCGTGCTTGACGATGTCGAGGTCCGGGTGGCTGCGCTGCTTGTACTCCAGCGGGTCGGTGTCGGCCATCAGGTGCCCGCGGGTGCGGTAGGCCTCGATCAGCTCGTGGACCCGGGCCTGCTTGGAGACCTGGTCCTCGTGGCTGGTCGCGATGTCGGTTTCCCAGCGGATGGGCTCGTACGGGATCCGCAGCGACGCGAAGACGTCGTCGTAGAAGTCGTCCTCACCGAGCAGCAGCTGGTGCAGCCGGCGCAGGAACTCACCGGACTGCGCGCCCTGGATGATGCGGTGGTCATAGGTGGAGGTCAGCGTCATGATCTTGCTGACGGCCATGTTGGCCAGCGTCTCCGGCGAGGCGCCCTGCCACTCGGCCGGGTACTCCATCGCACCGACGCCGATGATCGTGCCCTGACCCTGCATCAGACGCGGCACCGAGTGGACGGTGCCGATGGTGCCCGGGTTGGTCAGGCTGATCGTGGTGCCGACGAAGTCGTCGACGACGAGCTTGTTGTTCCGGGCCCGGCGCACGATGTCCTCGTAGGCCAGCCAGAACGAGGAGAAGTCCAACGACTGCGTGTTCTTGATCGAGGGGACCAGCAGCGAGCGCGACCCGTCGGCCTTGGTCACGTCGATGGCCAGGCCGAGGTTGACGGCGTCCGGGGTGATCATCGCGGGCTTGCCGTCGATCTCGGTGTAGCCGCAGTTCATGGCCGGCACGTCGGCCAGAGCCCGGACCACCGCGAAGCCGATCAGGTGCGTGAAGGAGACCTTGCCGCCGCGGGCGCGCTTGAGGTGGTTGTTGATGACGATGCGGTTGTCGATGAGCAGCTTGGCCGGAACCGCGCGGACCGAGGTCGCGGTCGGAACGGTGAGGCTGGCCTCCATGTTGACGACCGCGCGCGCGGCCGGGCCCTTGAGCGGGGTGACCTCGCCGTGCGGAGCCGGCGCGGCCTTGGCCGCGGGAGCGGCGGGGGCTGTGGG
>NZ_JACDFE010000298.1 GCF_013815995.1 Sporichthya sp. | reverse complement strand
GATCGACGCCGAGCTCGACCGCGACGACACCGCCGCCGGGCAACGGCACGCCGCCGGGGCGCTGGCGGCCCGCCCGACGGTGCAGGCGAAGGAAGAGGCCTGGTCCTCCATCGTCACCGAGGACAAGCTGCCGAACGCGATGCAGGCCTCGATCATCGGCGGCTTCGTCCAGATCGAGCAGGGCGAGATCCTCGAGCAGTTCGTCGAGCCCTACTTCGAGGCGATCCCGCGGGTGTGGGAGGAGCGCACGAACGAGATCGCGCAGAACATCGTCAACGGGTTCTACCCGTCGTGGCGGATCTCGGCCGACACCGTCGAGCGCACCGACCGCTTCATCGCCGACCACGACCCGGCCCCGTCGCTGCGGCGCCTGCTCAACGAGGCCCGTGACGGGGTCCAGCGCGCGCTCCGCGCCCAGGAGTGCGACCGCCGCGCCGGCTGACGCTGCGGACCGAACCATTAGGCGTGTCACGCCTAATGGTTCGACGCGGCGCCGGGGTGGGTCAGCGCGTGTGCGTGTGCAGGGACTGCGGGTGCCGGGCGTGCTCGGCCAGCAGCTGCACGCCCTGGGCGATGCCGCCGGCGAGGTTGCCGGCGGCGAAGGTCGAGGTCATGGTCAGCGCCGCGAGCGCGCAGGCGCGGTCGTCCACCCAGCGCCGGGCGCGGGAGCCGGTGATGATCTCCAGGCTGCGCGCGGACGGGTCGACGAAGACGAGCACCGAGTCCGCTGCCTCCGCGCCGAGCTCGGCGTGCCGCCGCTTGGCGTAGGACCGCGCCGGCCCGTCGGCGGTGCCGACGTAGACCGAGAAGTTCACCCCACTGGACCTGCGGCCCAGTTGGATCGCCCGGACGATCTCCTCGCGCTGCCGCTCGGAGAACGCGTCACCAGCGAGCACTGGTCCCACCGCCGTCACTCTCGCCCGGCTGCACGACCGTGCCGGTCAGGGCCGGGTCGGGGTCTCCGCCTTCGAGCTCCGGCGCGCGGGGGCCACCTTCGACCTCGTCGCCGGGGGCGCCGTACCACTCGGCCTCGGCCTGCCACTCCTTGCCGGGGCGGTAGCGCGGGCCGCGGACCGTCGAGGGGATCGAGACCAGAATCCAGATCAGCGCGAACGCCAGGACCGGGATCCCGACGAAGATGCCCAGCATCTTGAGCTTGGAGATGCCCTCGCCCGGGTCGTCGCCGTCGTCACGCTTGAGCGCGGCCATCGCCGGCGAGGTGACGACCATCGAGGAGACAAAAACGGCGCCGAGAATTGCGGCGCGGGCGGCGCGCCTGCTCATACCGATCACGGCTGGAGACTAGCGAATGCCGCAGCCAGCGAGCGCACGCGGGCACCCGGGCCGGCGCTGCCCCGTAGGTCCTCGAGCAGCACCGGAGTCCCCTCCGCGTCGAGCAGCGGAAGCTGCCAGTTGGGGTACTCCCGGTAGGTGCCGGGCTGGTTCAGCGTCCGGCGGTCACCGGCCGCGTCGGCCAGGGCCACCCCGCACAGCAGGGCCGGCGTGCGGGCCAGGAAGCGGTGCAGCGCCTCCACCTTCGCCCCGATGTCTCCCACCGGGCCGGGGTCGATGCCCTCCTCGATCAGTCGGGCGCGCCAGGACGCCACCTCGTCCCACAGGCTCATCCACTCCTCGTCCGCGGGGCGGGTGAGGAGGCCGAGCCGGTCCCGGATCACCACGTGCTCGCCGGCCAGATAGCCGGCGCTCGGCGGCAGGTCGTGCGTGGTGACCGTGCCCAGGCACAGCCGGCGCCAGGCGTCGGCGGGCAGCGGGCCGACCTCGTCGCGCTCGAAGAACAGGATCGAGGTGCCGAGCATCCCGCGCTCGCGGAGGTAGTCGCGCACCCACGGCTCGACGGTGCCCAGGTCCTCCCCGATCACCACTGCGCCCGCGCGGTGGGCCTCCAGCGCCAGCACGCCGACCATCGCCTCGTGGTCGTAGCGGACGTAGGTGCCCTCGGACGGCTTGCGCCCGGCCGGCACCCACCACAGCCGGAACATGCCCATCACGTGGTCGACCCGGATCCCGCCGGCGTGCCGCAGCAGGTTGCGGATCATGTCCCGGAACGGCCGATAGCCCAGCTCCGCGAGCCGGTTCGGCTTCCACGGCGGCTGGCTCCAGTCCTGGCCCTGCTGGGTGAAGGCGTCCGGCGGGGCCCCGACCGAGACGCCGACCGCGAGGACGTCGCGCATCGCCCAGGAGTCCGCGCCGCCGGGGTGCACCCCCACCGCGAGATCGCCGATCACCCCGAGTGCCATGCCGGCGGAGGTGGTCCGGTCCTTGACCGCGGCCAGTTGCTGATCGAGCTGCCACTGCAGCCAGGCCGCGAAATCGACCGCCTCGCCCAGCCGCTCCCGTTCGGCGGCGACGGTTTCTGACGCGGGGTCACGGAGCTCGTCGGGCCAGGTCATCCACTCCGGGCCGTAGGCCTCGCACAGCGCGGACCAGGTGGCGAAGTCGCGCAGCGCCGCACCTTCGCGGTCGCGGAACGCGGCGAACTCCTGCCCCCGGGCCGCGCTCATCCCCTCGGCGTGGATCAGCTGCAGGGCAGCCCGCTTTGCCGTCCAGGACGCGTCCCGGTCGAGCAGGTCCTCGGGCCCGCCGCGGCCGCGCAACGGGGCACCCAGCGCGTCGACGGCGGCGCGCTGCGCCGGCTCCAGGTCGGCGTACTCCGCAACGTCCTCCACCCGCAGATACAGCGGGCTGGCGAACCGGCGGGTCACCGGCAGGTAGGGCGAGGGCTCGACCGGCGGCAGCGGCGCGGCCGCGTGCAGCGGGTTGATCAGCACGAAGCCCGCGCCGAGGGCGGACGCCGACCACTGGATGAGTTCGGCCAGGTCGTGCAGGTCGCCCGGTCCCCAGGACTGTTCGGAACGGACCTGGTAGAGCTGCGCCAGGTAGCCCCAGGTGCGTTGCGGTTGCCCGTCCGGACCGTGCAGCCGGGACGGCAGGTCGAGGTGGCCGGGAGTGACGATCAACGAGGCCTCGGCAACTCGACCGGCACCGTCCTCCCCGCCCCGGGCCGCAATGCGGTGGTAGCCCAGCGGCAGGTCGGCGGGCAGTTCGAACGTGGCCTCGCCGGTGAGGTCGCCGTCGATCACGGACGGTTCCACCCAACGGTCGAGCTGGCGCACCTCGGCGCGCCCACCGGCCTCGAGCTCGACCCAGACCTCCACCGGCGAACCGTGCGGGACGTGTACCGAGAACGTGGTCGGCGCCGGCGCCTGCTGACGCGTCGTCACCACAGTGGGCAGCATGCGGCGCCAGCGTTCGGCCTCCAGCCGGTTCAGCGACCGGCCGGCGGCCGCCGAGGACGTGGCCTCCCAGCCCAGCGCCTCCAGCACAGCGACGACCGTCGACTCCGGGACCGCGACGTACTCCCCGCGCCAGTCCCAGTACTCGGTCGCCACCCCGCAGGCGGTCGCGAGCGCGACGAGGTTCGGCGAAAGCTCACTCACGTCAGAACCCCTACCAACACAGTGTTCACGGAAACAACGGGGGCTTGCGATGCGCCCAGGGCGCCGCGCGTTCGATCTGGGCAGCGAGCGCGAACAGGTCGCCGTCACCGGCCGGGCGCCCCGCGAGCATGACGCCGATCGGGAGTCCGTCCGCACCGACGTGCAGCGGCAGCGAGACGGCGGGCTGGCCGGTCAGGTTGTAGAAGGACGTGATCGGGGTGAAGTCCAGCTGGTCGGCGAAGTCCTTCGCCGGATCGGCGTCGTTCCGCATCGAGCCGATGCGCGCCGGCGGCGCGGCCAGGGTCGGGGACAGCACGGCGTCGAAGGAGGCCCAGGCCCGCGCGGTCTGCCGGGCCAGGCTCTGCAGTTCGCCGGCGGCGGCGAGAAATCGGGTCACCGGCACCCCCCGGCCGCGCTCGCGCAGCCAGCGGGTGAGCGGCCGGAGCAGGTCCTCGCTCTGCGGCGGCAGTGGACCGCTCGCGGCCAGCGCGGCCCAGATCTCACCGAAGGTGTCGGCCATCTCCGGCCCGGCCGGCGGGTCGACGTCGACCACCTCGTGCCCGAGGTCGGTCAGCAGCGCCGTGGCGGCCTCGTAGGCGGCGAGACAGTCAGGGTGGATCTCGGGGCGGGCGAGGATCCCGGCCGCGAAGCGGCCGATCCGCAGCCGGGACGGGTCGGCCTGGGTGCGGGACAGGAAGGTCTCGGCCGGCGGCGGGGCCCACCACGGGTCCCCCGGCATCGGCCCGGCCACTGCGTCCAGGAACGCGGCTGCGTCGGCGACCGTGCGCGCCAGCGGGCCGTGGGTGACCAGGCCCGTCAGATCGCCGCCGATCGGGCCGTTGCTGATCCGGCCGCGGGAGGGCTTGAACCCGACCAGCCCGCACAC
>NZ_JACDFE010000297.1 GCF_013815995.1 Sporichthya sp. | reverse complement strand
GCGCCGGCCTCGGAGATCAGGGCCGCGCAGTCCGCGAGCGTGCTGTGCCGCAGCGCGGCGCTCTCCGCGGCCTTCGCCCGCGCGGACGCAGCGAGGTCGGTCAGCAACGAGTCCTGGTCCCGCTCCTCGGCGTCGAGGAAGGGGTAGAGGAATCCGGTCGCCTCCTGCGTCATCGGCCCAGGCTCTCGTCGAGCTTGCTGATCGCCAGGCCGGCGTGAACGAGCAGCAGGTCGCCCGGCTCGACGTCCGCGACCAGCATGGTGTCGACGTGCTCCTGGCCGCCGGCGGCGCGGACCAGGGCCCGGCCCGGATCGAGGGCGGCAACGACCTCGGCCAGGCGGCCCTCGTCCGAGCAGGTGACGCACACGTCGTCGGCGCATTCGGCCGGCGGCGGACTCAGCAGCCCCGGGTGCTCGAAGCAGACATGGGTGAGCTCCCAGAGCAGGTGGTAGAGCAGCACGAACCCACCGGTGGCCGGCAGGCGTGGATCCGGATCGTCCAACCACAGGACGTGGTCGGCCGCCCCCGCGGTCGGCCGGGTGCCACTGCCGATCCACAGCGTCGACGCACCCCAGGCCGGTGCCCGGCGCATCACCGAGCGCACGGCGGCCTCGTTCGCGGAGGCGACGGCGAGCACCACGTCGCCCGGACGGACCGACACCCGCACGGTGGCGACCAGGTCCGGGCCGGTCAGTGCCACCGCGGGCAGCGCCTTCTTCCCGACGATGACGGGGTGCACGAACTCCACGGCCACATGGTTGGCGTGCGGCTCCCACTCCGGGGAGATGCACCACAGGGTGCCGCCCGCCGCAAAGCGACGGGCGAGCATCAGCGAGGCGCCGGCGAGGTCGGCCGAGAGGGCCTCGTCGATGACGGGCCCACTCATGGTCGCCAACCTCGTCATTGACGCCCCTTCAGTGAGCGGGTCGTGGTCGCGGTGGTTCCTGGTCCGGAGAATCATCGCCTGCCCCATCGTGCGCCTTCCGCACCTCCGTGACCACCCCCCGAGGCGAGGTTCGGGGGGTCTTCCCAAAGCTGATTATCCGTCACTACACGATTCCGGGATGTGGGGACATCGACCTTGTCGGTGGGCCGACCTAAGGTCGGCGCGAGACCTGCCCGACCTAGGCGGAACCATGTCGCAACGCGACGGATACGAGCTTGGAACCCCGTGCTGGGTGGACCTGATGACCCCGGACATCCCGGGTTCGACGGCGTTCTACACCGGGCTGTTCGGGTGGGAGGCCCAGACCACGCTCGACGGCGACGGCAACCACATCTACACCCGAATGAACCAGGACGGCCTGGCCGTCTGTGGCCTCGGCGGCACGTTCCCGGGCATGGAGAACGCGCCGGCGATCTGGAACAGCTACGTCTGGGTCGAGGACGCCAACGAGACCGCGGCGCTGATCGAGAAGGCCGCTGAGCTTCCGTCAGACGGAGTCACCCGGCCGGGCGTGGGTAGCCTGGCCGGGTGAGCGACGACGCGTACTCCCTCGAGCGGTCCGAGACTGCGATGCAGCGTCTGGACCGGCACTGGATCGAGTTGCTCCAAGAGGTCCGGGTCGTCCAGACCGGCGTCCAGTTGCTCACCGCCTTCCTGCTGGTCCTGCCGTTCCAGGACCGGTTCTGGGAGCTCAGCGACCGCTCGCAGGCGTTGTACCTGACCGCGGTCGGGCTCGCCGCGGGCGCCACCGGGTGCCTGATCACGCCGGTGGCCATGCACCGACTGCTGTTCCGGCTCGGAGTGCGGCCGACCTTGGTGAACATCGCGCAGAAGTTCGCCCTGGCCGGCATCGGACTGCTCGGGCTCGCGGTCGTCGCCGTGCTCACCCTGACGTTCGGCATCGTTCTCAGCACCGCGGCCGGGATCACCGCGGGCGGGGTGGCGCTGACGTTCTTCGTGTCGGCCTGGCTGGTGCTGCCGCTGCTGATCAAACGTCAGATCAGAACTTGATCATCGGGGCCGGGTGCAGCGGGCTCTCCTTGATCCCGTGAGCGAACGCCTTGACCAGCATCGGGCGGAAGCCGCGGGCCGAGTACTCCTTGGTCAGGGCGCGGTAGTCGGCCCGCTTGGAGTTCGGCACCTTGATCAGCCCGGCGCAGACGTCGGTCAGGTCCGCGCGGCGGAAGGCCTCGACCAGCGGGTCGTCGTGGCGGGCCTTCCGGATCCGGTGGTGCTCGGTGATCATCGCCTCGACCAGGCCGGCGTGCGCCGAGTTCGCGCCGCCGAGCTCCTCGACCGCACGCGCGGCCGAGGGCGGTAGGTAATCCCACGTGCCGTCGAACCAGATCGCCGAGTCGTGGAAGAACGCCGCCACCCCGAGCGCGTCCGCGGTGCCGGCGGAGACCTCGGTCTGCAGTCCGACCAGCCCGATCACCCGGTGCACGTGGCCGCGGTAGGTCGGCAGGTTCGTGCCGAAGGTGTCGGCGTTCTTCTCGAAGAGCTTGTCCGCGACCTCGTGGGCGCGCTCGACCGGAGCAGAGGACACGTGGGTTTCCCGGGCGGGTGGGCGGGTGGTGGGTCCATCCTGCCGCGTGTCACCCCGCCTTGGCTCTCACCCGAGCTCCCTGATTAGCGTTACCGCCGTGGAGATCACCAGCGCGATCCTCGACACCGACACCCCCGACGGCCCGATGGCTGTGCTGCACAAGCGCCCCGCCGACGGCGAGCACCCTCTGGTGCTGATGTACCACGACGGACCCGGCATCCGGACAGCCACGCACGTCTTCGCCGAGAAGCTCGCCGGGGCCGGCTACGAGGTGATCGTGCCTGACCTGTTCCACCGGCAGGGCCGCCTGATCGGGTTCGAGCCGGCGGAGCGGGCCGCCGACCCGAGCTTGACGGACAAGCTGTGGGAGATGATCCGCAGCCTCACCGACGACGGAATCCAGGCCGACGGCCACGCGGCCCTGACCGCCGTCGGGGCGAGCGAGGATCGGCCGATCGCGACGATCGGGTTCTGCCTCGGTGCCCGCGCGGTCGCCGTCGCCCTGGCCCGGCGTTCCGACCGCGTGGTCGCGGGTGCCATGTGGCACCCGTCCTTCCTCGCCGACGAGACCGAGGGCTCGCCGCACCACGCCGCGGCCGGGCTGAACCGGCCGCTGTTCGTCGGCGTCGGCGGCATCGACACGGTCCAGCCCATGGAGCTGCACCGGCCCTACCTCGACATCGTCGAGCCGATACAGCAGGTCGAGGTCGTGCTGTTCGAGGAGGCCGATCACGGCTACACCTGGCCGGACCATGCGAGCTACAACGAGCGGGCGGCGACCGTGAGCTTCGAGCGCACGACGGCGATGTTCGCCAAGGCATTCGCCGGATGAGCGGGGCAGCGCACGACTCCGAGCGCAGGACCGGGCCTGCGGGTCGAGGTGATCCACCCCGGCACACCCGGCACACCACCAACGACTCGGTGGTCTGGATCCCCCCAGCACCGGGTCACCTTCAACGGCGGCAAGCCGCTGACCTGTCACGCCTAGCTCGCCGCCGCAATCACCCCGCACGCGTAGCGGGCACCGGCGTTCCCGGTTGCCGCTGTGCCCCCGGCGCCGTCGTAGGCCTCGCCGTTGTCGGTGTACGTGTTCGGCTCCGTACCCCGCGGTACGTTGGCGAAGTTGTCGGGCCCGGCATGCACGATCACGGCCTTGCCGACGATGTCGGCGGCCTTGAACTTGTCGACGGTGAAGACCGCCTCGCCCTCGCCGTCGGCGCGCCGGGTGACGCTCGGCAAGTCTCCGGTGTGGGAGCCGTGGGCGTGCCCGCCGGTGTCCCAGTGCCCGCCCACGGCGGTGAATCCCGTGCCGGTCTGGCAGCCCGTGCGGTCGGCGTTGGCGTGCAGGTGCAGGCCGTGGAACTCCGGCGAGTCGGTCGGGAGCGTGAGTGCGACCCGACCGACGATGGGACCGTCACCGTTGCGGGTGAAGGTCGCGGTGCCCACGGATCGACCGGTATCGTCGATCAGGCTGGCGCGGCCCACCACCGTCGCATCGTCCGCGTCATCGGAACTGCACGCCGCGAGACCACCCGTCAGCAGCCCAGCGGCGACGAGCGCCCACCCCACCTTCGCGTGCTTGCGCGTTGCTGACATCTGAGGCTCCCTCTGTTCGGGCCGATGAACCGGTTACGACCCTCTTGTCGGATCTGGGGAGCGCTGCGGTTCACCGATGCGGAAATCGGCACATGGCGCGGGCGGGATCCCGCGTGGTCAGCGCCAGCACGATGAGCGCTGTGGCGAGCGCGGCGGTCCAGCGCAGGGTGGACGGTTCCCACGATGCCGACGCGGGCGCGGTGTACAGGGCGACGCGGGCGGGCAGGAGGGCGGCCGTCAGCACGAAGCCCAGCACCGCGAGGGCGGCCGT
>NZ_JACDFE010000296.1 GCF_013815995.1 Sporichthya sp. | reverse complement strand
GTCAGGTAGCCGGTCGCGGTCGCGGCGCCGAGCACCTGCGCGAGCCAGGTCAGGTTCAGCGGGCTGAGCAGCAGCGAGCCGACGGCCAGCGTCGACGGGCGGACCGGGAACGCAAGCAGCTGGTCCTCGGGGAAGAGCTGGTAGCCGCCGCCGACCGCGAGGGGTGCGAGCACGGCCACCCCCGCCACGCCGGCGAACAGCGCCGGCACCACCCAGGCCGAGTGCAGGGCATGGTTCTGCTGCGTTCCGGCCCAGACCGCCAGCGCCAGGACGGCGGGCAGTGCGCACACCGCCAGAGTCAGCCCGATCCGCGCCAAGCGCGAGCGCACCATCCGCCGGCGCAGCCCGAACAGGGCGCGCAACTGACGCAGCGTCAGCATGGGGTCAGCACGGGGTCAGCACGGGGTCAGCACGGGGTCAGCACGGGGTCAGCTTCGGGCGCCGGCGAGCAGCGCGCGGTACCGGTCCGATCCGACGTCGCCACCGAGCTCGGCACTCGGCGCGGCCCCGACCACGCGGCCCTGCCGGAGCACGACCACCTGGCCGGTCGCGCGAACCACCAGGGGTAGCAGATGGGAGGAGATCACCACTGCGGCGCCCGCGACCTGTGCCTCGGCGACCAGATCCAGGGTGGCGTCCACCCCGAGCGGGTCGACGCCGTCGAAGGGCTCGTCGAGCAGCAGCACCGCGGGGCCGTGGAAGGCGGCCAGAATCACCGACATCCGCCGACTCATGCCGTGGGAGAAGCCGGCCGTGACCCGGTCGGCCTCGCCGCCGAGGTCGAAGCGCTCCAGCAGGTCCCGGGCCCGGTCCTGCCACCCGTCGGGGAGCCGTCGCAGCCGGGCCGCCAGCTCCAGGTGCTCCCACGGGGTCGCCCGCGGGATCAGCCCACCCACGTCCGGGCAGTAGCCGACCATCGCGCGGGCCGCGAACGGGTCGTCGGCGACGTCGATCCCGCCGATGCTCACCCGCCCGCCGGCCGCGGGGAGCGCGCCGGCCATCACCCGCAGCGTGGTGGACTTCCCGGCGCCGTTGCGGCCCAGCAGGCCGACCGCGGCGCCGGCGGTGACGGTGAGGTCGACCCCGTCGACGGCCCGCACCCGGCCGAAGGCGACCTGCAGGTCGCGCACCTCCACCAGGGCGGTCATGGGAGTCAGTGTCACCCCGTCCCGGACCAGCCGCAGCAATTCGGGGCACTCCGGGGCAATCCATGGCACAGCGCGGCACCTACCCTGAGCCCATGCGGGTGCACGTGGTCAGCGACGTCCACGGTTCGGCGGACGCTCTGAAAGCAGCCGGCGACGGGGCCGACGCCCTGGTCTGCCTCGGCGACCTGGTGCTCTTCGTCGATTACGACGACCACACCGGCGGCATCTTCGGCGACCTGTTCGGGGCCGAGAACGCTGCGCGCTGGGTGGCGCTGCGCACGGCCGGGCAGATGGAGGGCGCCCGGGCGTACCTGCACTCGCTGTGGGCCGGGGTCGAGGGCGACCCGTGGACGCACATCGAGGCCGCGGTCCGCCAGCAGTACGCCCAGTTGTTCGCCGCGATGCCGGACCCGACCTACCTGACCTACGGCAACGTCGACCTGCCCGCGCTGTGGCCGGAGTTCCTCGGGTCGGCGCACACCGTGCTCGACGGCCAGATCGCCGAGATCGGGGGCCGGATCTTCGGCTTCGTCGGCGGCGGGCTGCGCTCGGCCTACCGGACCCCGTTCGAGATCTCCGACGAGGAGTACGCGGCCAAGGTGGACGCGGTCTTCAGCGCCGCGGCGGCGATCGGGCGGCGCGTGGAGGTTTTCTGCGCTCACATCCCGCCGGCTGTGGCCGAGCTCACCTACGACGTGGTGGCTCGGCGCTTCGAGCGCGGCAGCGAGCAGAGCCTGGCCGCCATCCGGAAGCACCAGCCGGACCTGGCCCTGTTCGGTCACGTGCACTCCCCGCTGGCGGCCCGGCTGCGGATCGGGCGCACCGAATGCATCAACGTCGGGCACTTTCGAGGTCAGGAGCGACCGCTCGTTCTGGAGTGGTGACGCTCACCGTGACGGTCCCCACGACCCGGCCGGGAAACGGGGTCTGACGTCCGCGATAACCTGCGGAGCCTGATAAGCACAGCGTGGAGGACCATCAATGGCCGACTCGACGACGGCGAGCATCACCGTGAACGCCTCGCCGGACGCGGTGCTGGCCGTGATCGCCGACTTCGAGGCCTACCCGGAGTGGACGGGCGCGGTGAAGAAGGCCGAGATCCTCGGCCGGCGCCCGGACGGCCGGGGCGAGTTGGTGCACTACCAACTCGACGCGGGCGCGATCAAGGACGAGTACACGCTCACCTACGACTGGTCGCAGGTTCCGCAGGTGCTCACCTGGACCCTCGTCGAGGGTCAGATGCTCAAGTCGCTGGACGGCTCCTACGCGCTCTCCCCGGCCGAGGACGGCGGGACCGACGTCACGTACACACTGTCCGTGGACGTCAAGATCCCGCTGCTCGGGATGATCAAGCGCAAGGCCGAGAAGGTCATCATCGACACCGCCCTGCGTGAGCTGAAGAAGCGCGTCGAGAGCTAGTGCGGGTCCTCCTCTTCACGGGCAAGGGTGGGGTCGGCAAGACGACGGCCGCCGCCGGGACCGCGACGCTGGCCGCCGCCCGTGGGCACAAGACCCTGGTGCTCTCCACCGACGCCGCCCACTCCCTGGCCGATGCCTTCGGGATCCCGCCGGCCGCCGACCCGACCGAGGTCGAGCCCAACCTGTTCGTCCAACAGGTGGACGCGCAGCGCAAGTTCGAGCACACCTGGGTGGAGATCCGCCGCTACCTGCTATCGGTCCTGGACTCCGTCGGCGTCGACTCGATCGAGGCCGAAGAGCTCACCGTGCTGCCCGGCGCCGAGGAGGTGCTCGCGCTTCTGGAGTTGCGCGACCAGGCCCGCTCGGGCCGCTGGGACCTGGTCGTCGTGGACTGTGCGCCGACCGCGGAGACGCTGCGCCTGCTCGCACTGCCCGAGGCGCTGAACTGGTACATGGACCGGGTCTTCCCGATCGAGCGTCGGATGGTGCGTGCGCTGCGCCCCGTGCTCGGTCGGGTGACCGGGGTGCCGATGCCCGCCGACGGGGTCTTCGCCGCCGTCGAGCGTCTGCACGGCGAGCTGGCGGGGGTGCGTGAGGTGCTCACCGACCCCGGCACCTCCGTGCGCCTGGTGCTCACCCCGGAGGCGGTGGTGGTCGCCGAGGCGCGGCGCACCCTGACCTCGCTGTGCCTCTACGGCTACCGGACCGACGCGGTGATCGCGAACCGGATCTTCCCGGTCGGCGGCGCCGACCCCTGGCGCGACGGCTGGGTTGCGGCGCAGACCGCGATGCTGGCAGAGGTCGAGGCGTCCTTCGCCCCGCTGCCGGTCCTGCGTTCGCCCTACCGGGCCGCGGAGCCGGTCGGCGTCGCGGAGCTCGGTGCGTTCGCCGCGGAGGCCTACTCCTCGGCCGGTGGCGATCCGTGCGCCCTCCTCGCGCAGACCGAGACGATGACGATCCGCAACGTCGCCTCCGGCCCGGCCGAAAGCCGCTACGTGCTCTCCCTCGCCCTGCCGCTGGCCGACAAGCGGGACATGGACCTGCGCCGCAAGGGCGACGAACTGGTGCTCACCGTCGCCGGCCACCGCCGCCAGCTCGCGCTCCCGAGCGCGCTGCAGCGATGCACGATCGCCGGGGCGCAGCTGCACGACGACCGCCTCGAGATCACCTTCGCCCGCCCGCTCGTGTCATGACTGACGGGTCGACGACCGACCGGGCCACCACCGACCCGTTCGGTGCGGCCGCCGAGGAGGCGGCGCGGCTCGTCGACGCCCTCGGGCAGTGGCTGGGTGCGCGGTCTGCCGCCCGGCCCAACAGCGGTATCGACCTGGGTTACCTCACCACCCACATCGCCACCGGCGCCGCCGAGTGCAAGCTGTGCCCGCTCTGCCAGCTGATCTCCCTCGCCCGGCAGAGCAGTCCCGAGCTGGGCCATCGCCTGGAGGAAGCGATGGAGGCCGTGCTCGCCCTGGCCCGGACCGCGCTGGAGGGTCTCGAGGGCCAGCGCGCCGCCAAGCCCGAGGGCTCCGGCTTCGAGACCATCAAGATCACCTGAGCAGTTCCTGACCCCCTTGCGTCCGACCAACTGAGCGCTATAACCCACACTTCGTCGGACGTAGTAGGGCCTGACGGTGGATCAGGTTAAGTTCGACCTCGATGGGAGGGGCGCGCGTGGGACTTGCGGTCGGGATCGACCTCGGTGGGACCAAGCTCCGCCGTCGGCTCCCCGCGGCCGGGCACCGGCCGGTGGCCGAGATCCGCGCCGCGAAGCTGGGACCGGCGGCCGGAATGGTCGGCGCGGCCGACCTGGCCCGGGTGGGCGCCGGC
>NZ_JACDFE010000104.1 GCF_013815995.1 Sporichthya sp. | reverse complement strand
TCCGTAAGCAGGACGTCCTGGACGCGGCGAAGTCTGCGGGCCCGGCCCCCGCAGCCAGCGCGGCCCCGGCCAGCGCGACCCCCACGCCGTCGGCAGCCCCGGTCGCGACGCCCACCCGGGCAGCTTCCGCACCGCAGGTCGGCACCGTCCAGCCGATGTCCCGGTTACGCAAGGTGATCGCGGCCCGGATGGTCGAGTCGCTGCAAGTCTCCGCCCAGCTGTCCTGCTGGGTCGAGGCCGACGTCACCCGGATCGCCAAGCTGCGCCAGCAGGCCAAGGTCGGCTTCGAGCAGCGCGAGGGGCAGAAGCTGAACTTCCTGCCGTTCTTCGCCAAGGCGACCATCGAGGCGCTCAAGGCGCACCCGAAGCTCAACGCCTCGATCGACGTCGAGAAGGGCGAGATCACCTACCACCCGCACGTGCACCTGGGCATGGCCGTCGACACCGACCGCGGCCTGCTCGTGCCGGTGGTGCACGACGCCGACGAGCTCAACCTCGCCGGGCTCGCCCGCTCGATGAACGCGCTGGCCACCCGCACGCGGGACAACAAGATCATGCCGGACGACCTGTCCGGCGGGACCTTCACCCTGACCAACACCGGCAGCCGCGGGGCGCTCACCGACACCCCGATCATCAACCAGCCGCAGGTCGGCATCCTCGGCACCGGCACCGTGGTCAAGCGCCCCGTCGTGGTCGATGACGCGGACGGCGGGGAGACCATCGCGATCCGCGCGATGGTGATGCTGGCGCTGACCTACGACCACCGCATGGTCGATGGCGCGGACGCCGCCCGGTTCCTGGTCACAGTCAAGGAGCGCCTCGAGGAAGGTGCCTTCGAGGCCGAGCTCGGCCTGTGAAGATCGCGCTGGCCGGGGCATCCGGCCTGATCGGCACGGCACTCGTCGGCGCGCTCCGCGCCGACGGGCACGAGGTCCTGCAGTTGGTGCGGCGTGCGCCGAAGCATGACGGCGAGGTCCAGTGGGACCCGAATCAGCCGCTCGACCCGGCCCTGCTCATCGGGGTGCAGGCAGCCGTGTGTCTGTCCGGGGCAGGCGTCGGCGACAAGCGTTGGAGCGAGGACTACAAGCGCACCCTCCTCGACAGCCGGGTGAAGCCCACCCACACCCTGGCCACCGCGCTGGCCGCACTCGACCTCAAGCCCAGCGTCTTTCTCGCCGGCTCGGCGATCGGCTACTACGGCGAGACCGGGGATGCCCCGATCGACGAGACGGCCGGCCCGGGGAACGACTTCCTCGCCAAGCTCACCGTGGACTGGGAGGCCGCCGCCGCCCCGGCCGAGGCCGCCGGCATACGGGTCGCCTACCTGCGCACCGGGCTGGTGGTCGCCCGCCAGGGCGGAGCGTGGGGCCGGATGTTCCCGATCTTCAAGCTCGGGCTGGGCGGCAAGCTCGGCAACGGCCGGCAGTACTGGAGCTTCATCTCGATCTCCGACCACGTCCGGGCGATGCAGTTCCTGCTCACGGCCGACGTTTCCGGTCCGGTGAACATGACCGGACCCGAGCCGGTCACCAACGCCGAGGTGACCAAGGCCATGGGCAAGGTGCTGCACCGACCCACGCTTCTCCCCGCGCCGAAGTTCGGCCTCAAGATCGTGCTCGGTGAGTTCTCCACCGAACCCTTGCGGAGCCAGCGGGTTCTCCCGAACGTCCTGCAGAAGGCCGGGTTCGCGTTCGAGCACCCGACCATCGAGTCCGCCATCCGCGCGGCGCTCTGACCTGGGACGTCCGAAGCGACGAGCGCTATAGCTCACGCTCGCTCGGACGTCCGGCTTTCCAGCCCCGACCTAGACTGGACCCGTGTCCGAGCTGCGCTTCCTCCACGCCTTCGGCGGCACGCCGGTGCCGTATGGACCGGCCTGGGACCTGCAGCGCGATCTGCACCACGCCCGCGCGTCCGACGCGATCTCCGACACCGTGATCCTGCTGGAGCACGAGCCGGTGTTCACCGCCGGTAAGCGCACCGAGGCGAAGGATCGGCCCTGGGACGGCACCCCGGTGGTCGAGGTCGACCGTGGCGGCAAGATCACCTGGCACGGCCCGGGCCAGCTCACCGGCTACCCGATCGTGAAACTGCCCGACGGGGTCTACGTCGTGGACTACGTGCGCAAGCTGGAGGTCGCGATCATCGCGGTCTTCGCCGACCTCGGGCTGGAGGCCACCCGGGTCGCCGGCCGCAGCGGTGTCTGGGTCCCCGGCAGCCCCGAGCGGAAGGTGGCTGCGATCGGCATCCGCGTCGCCAAGGGAGTGACGATGCACGGCTTCGCGATCAACTGCGACTGCGAGCTGGACTGGTTCGCCCGGATCGTGCCCTGCGGGATCTCCGACGCCGCGGTCACCACGCTCTCCCTCGAGCTCGGCCGGACGGTGACGGTGGCCGAGGTCGTGCCGTTGGTGGAGCGACGACTGGCCGAGGCGTTCGGGGCGTCCGCCGTGACGCAGGCGCCGTTGCAGCTGCCCTCCACGGCGATGGGCGGTGCGGCATGACGATCGCCCCGGGAGGCCGCAAGCTGCTGCGCCTGGAGGCCCGCAACGCGGAAACCGCGATCGAGCGCAAGCCGTCGTGGATCAAGACCACGCTGCGCACCGGGCCGGAATACACCGCGCTGGCGAAGCTGGTGAAGGACGAGGGGCTGCACACGGTCTGCCAGGAGGCCGGCTGCCCCAACATCTTCGAATGCTGGGAGGACCGCGAGGCCACCTTCCTCATCGGCGGTGACCAGTGCACCCGCCGCTGCGACTTCTGCCAGATCGACACCGGCAAGCCCGCCGAGCTCGACCGCGACGAGCCGCGCCGGGTCGCGGAGTCGGTGGCGACGATGGGTCTGCGCTACGCCACCGTCACCGGCGTGGCCCGCGACGACCTGCCGGACGGCGGGGCCTGGCTCTACGCCGAGACGGTTCGCGCCATCCACGCGGCCACCCAGGCAAACGGGGGTCCCGGCTGCGGCGTGGAGCTGCTCGCACCGGACTTCAACGCCGTCCCCGAACTGCTCGCCGAGGTGTTCGCCTCCCGCCCCGAGGTGTTCGCGCACAACCTGGAGACGGTGCCCCGGCTGATGCGCCGGATCCGTCCCGGGTTCCGCTACGACCGGTCGCTGGCCGTGATCACCGCGGCGCGCGAGGTGGGCCTGGTCACCAAGTCCAACCTGATCCTGGGTCTCGGTGAAGAGCCAGCCGAGGTCGCCCAGACGATGGCAGACCTGCGCGCAGCCGGCACCGACCTGCTCACCATCACCCAGTACCTGCGACCCAGCACCCGGCACCATCCCGTCGCCCGCTGGGTCACCCCGGAGGAGTTCGACGCGCTCGGCGAGCAGGCCCTGGCCCTGGGTTTCGCCGGGGTGATGTCCGGGCCGCTGGTCCGCTCGTCGTACCGGGCCGGGCGGCTCTACCGGCAGGCGGTCGAGGCACGGGAGAAGACCGCCTGAGAGCCTGCGTATCCTGCGCTGACACGAGCGAAGGGCCCCTGAACGCGATGGCACTCGGTAAGAAGAGGGACAAGGCACCGAAGGCACCCAAGCCGCCCGGCGGCGGACGCCTGAAGCAGACCGTCGAGGCCTACTCGATGACGGCCAAGGTCGACAAGCTGCTCCCGCTGTGGCTCTTGCTCGGGTTCGTCGTCACGTTCGCGGCCTTCCTCGTCCTGGCGCTGCTGGTCGGCCACCCGATCATCGGCGGCATTCTCGCGGTCTTCTTCGGCGTGCTGGGCATGCTCGTCGTCTTCGGGCAGCGGGTGCAGAAGGCCGCGTACTCCGAGATCGAGGGCCAGCCCGGCGCGGCCGCGGCGGCGCTGAACACGATGAAGCGCGGCGGCTGGACCGTCACCCCCGCGGTGGCCGTCAACAAGAGCCAGGACATCGTGCACCGGGCGGTCGGCCGCCCCGGGATCATTCTGATCGGCGAGGGTCCGGCCAACCGGGTAGGGCCGCTGCTGGAGGCCGAGAAGCGGCGGATGAACCGCTTCGTCGCCGACGTGCCGGTCACCGACATCGTCGTCGGGCGCGGCGAGGGCGAGATCCCGCTTCCGAAGCTGATCAAGTTCCTGCGCAAGATGCCCAAGCGGATCACCGGCGGCGTCGTGGTGGAGACCAACGACCGGCTGCGCGCGGTCGGGGACCTGATGGCCAACGTGCCGATCCCGAAGGGCCCGATGCCCAAGAGCGGGCGGACGCCCAAGGGGCAGAACCCGAAGATGCGCTGAGCTTCCCTCCAACGGATGACATCCCTCAACGGATGTCATCCGCTGCGGTTCAGCGTTTGACGACGATGCTGCGGGCCACCCGGTCGTGCACGCCGCGGTAGTCGCGGTCGATGAACAGGGCCGGGATCACCAGGGCGAGCAGCAGGGTCCGCAGCATCACGTAGAGCGGCAGCGGGTTGCCGCCATCCAGGCGCGCGACGCGCAGCCCGAGCAGTCGGCCGCCGACGCCGGCGCCGATCGTGCTGACCAGCGTCACGTTGATCAGGACGAAGACGCCCAGGATGGGGCCGGCCCGGTCCCCCGAGGTGGAGTCGGGCATCGCGCCGAGCACGATCAGCTGCGCCACCGTCCAGTCGATGAAGGTCGCGACCAGGCGTCGGGTCATCCCGCCGACGGCGTTCTGGCCCTCCTCGGGCAGGCCGAGGCGCTTGCCCGGATAGCCCAGGTCGATTCCGGCCGCCTCGGCCACCGACCGGGGGCCGGACAGCCAGCCACCGAGTGCGCGACGGTCCACCACGGGCCCCACGGTAAACGGCGCCGCCCGGACGGGGCCCCCGGGGTGGCGCGTGATCACCGGCACCGGTTGGATGGGCCCTGAAGAAAGGCCCTGGCCAGGGGCCGAGAACCTGCTGTAACACCGCTGAAATATTCGGGATACGGGCGTGACACCGCCCGACCTTAAATTCGCGGGAACTGGTCGAAAGCCAGCACTACCCACGGTTAGACGGAGCCCCCGCCGGGTCGGCCGGGCAAGGAGGACGGATGTTCAGCAACGCCGATGAGGTCATGAAGTACATCAAGGACAACGACGTGAAATTCGTCGATGTCCGTTTCTGTGACCTCCCGGGTGTCATGCAGCACTTCAACGTCCCGGCTCGGTCGGTGAACGCGGACTTCTTCACCGAAGGCCAGATGTTCGACGGGTCCTCGATCCGCGGCTTCCAGGCGATCCACGAGTCCGACATGAAGCTGATCCCGGACCTGGACACCGCCTACATCGACCCGTTCCGCGACAACAAGACGCTCAACGTCAACATGAGCATCGTCGACCCGTACACCGGCGAGCCCTACAGCCGTGACCCGCGCCAGATCGCCCGGAAGGCCGAGGCGCACCTCAAGGCGACCGGCATCGCGGACACCGCCTTCTTCGCCCCCGAGGCCGAGTTCTACATCTTCGACGACGTGCGTTTCGAGACGCGGCAGAACGCCGGCTACTACTACATCGACTCCATCGAGGGCGCCTGGAACACCGGCCGCGTCGAGGAGGGTGGCAACCAGGGGCACAAGACCCCGTACAAGGGTGGCTACTTCCCCGTCCCGCCGGTCGACCACTTCGCCGACATGCGCGACGAGATCTGCCTCGAGCTCGACGCCCTCGGCCTCGAGGTCGAGCGTGCGCACCACGAGGTCGGCACCGCCGGCCAGCAGGAGATCAACTACCGCTTCGACTCGCTGGCCAAGTCCGCGGACAAGGTCATGCTCTTCAAGTACATCGTGAAGAACGTCGTGGCCCGCAACGGCAAGACCGTCACGTTCATGCCGAAGCCGCTCTTCGGTGACAACGGCTCGGGCATGCACTGCCACCAATCGCTGTGGAAGAACGGCGAGCCGCTCTTCTACGACGAGCTCGGCTACGGCGGCCTGTCCGACATGGCGCGCTGGTACATCGGCGGCCTGCTGCACCACGCCCCGTCGCTGCTGGCGTTCACCAACCCGACGATGAACTCCTACCACCGTCTGGTGCCGGGCTTCGAGGCTCCGGTCAACCTGGTCTACTCGGCCCGTAACCGCTCCGCCTGCGTGCGTATCCCGGTCACCGGCTCGAACCCGAAGGCCAAGCGCATCGAGTTCCGCGTCCCGGACCCGTCGAGCAACCCGTACCTGGCGTTCTCGGCGATGCTGATGGCCGGCCTCGACGGCATCAAGAACAAGATCGAGCCGCCGCTGCCCGTCGACAAGGACCTCTACGAGCTGCCGCCGGACGAGCTGGCCGAGATCGCCCAGGTCCCGGACTCGTTGCCCGGGGTGCTGGACGCCCTGGAGCGGGACCACGCCTACCTCGCCGAGGGCGGCGTCTTCACCGACGACCTCATCGAGACCTGGATCCAGTGGAAGCGCGCCAACGAGGTGGACCCGATCCGCCTGCGCCCGCACCCCCACGAGTTCGAGCTGTACTTCGATATTTAGGCCGTCAGCCCGAAGGCGGGTCCCCAGGTGGGGGCCCGCCTTCGTCGTTCCGGCGCAGACCGAGGCTGAGGCTGCAATTCGTAACTGGAGTGGCGGTTTACGGGCCCCGGATCGCACCACCCGTAACGAATTGCAGCCTCAGCCTCGACTCAGACGGGGTAGGCGGCCCACTGCTGCAGGGCGCCGAGCACCACGCGCAGTTCCTCACCGGCCGGGGTGAGCAGGTACTCGAAGCGGGTCCGGGACCCCTCCTCCTGGTACGGCTCCTTGCTCAGCACCCCGTACTCGACCAGCGTCGCCAACCGGTCGGCCAGGACGTCGGACGCGACCCCGAGGTTGGCCTTGAAGTCCGCGGAGCGGGTCGTGCCGCGACTCGCTTCGCGCAGGATCAGCGGCGTCCAGCGCTCCCCAGCACCGCGAGGCTGCGGGCGAGCCTGAGACTCATGCAGCCGGAGCTGTGCTCGCATCGGCGGTATGAATAGGCCGACACGGGAACCAGAGAGAATCTTCTGGGACGGCGAAGGAGACGGACATGCTGCAGTGGGTCACCGACGGCGGGCTGGAGACGGACCTGCTCTTCCACCACGGGGTCGACCTGCCGGAGTTCGCGGCGTTCCCGCTCGTCGAGGATGCCGACGGCGCGAAGTTGCTGGAGCGCTACTACGCCGGGTACGCCGCGATCGCGGCGGCGGCCGGCGCCGGCCTGGTGCTGGAGACGCCTACCTGGCGGGCCAACCCGGACTGGGCGGCCAAGCTCGGCTACGACGCCCCGGCACTTGATCGGGCCAACCGGGCAGCCGTCGCCTTCGTCCGCGGCATCGCCGACGCTGCACAGATCAGCGGCGTGATCGGGCCGCGCGGCGACGGTTACATCGCCGCCGGCACGCAGGCCGACGAGGCCGCGGAGTACCACGCCGCGCAGATCGGCTCGTTCGCCGCGGCCGGCGTCGACGTCGTGCACGCCATGACACTGACCGGACCGGCCGAGGCGATCGGGGTTGTGCGGGCAGCGCGTGACGCGGGCCTGCCGGTCGGGATCTCGTTCACCGTCGAGACCGACGGCCGACTCCCCGACGGCACTGCGCTGGGTCAGGCGATCGCGATGGTGGACGCGGCCGCGGCGCCGGACTGGTACGGCGTCAACTGCGCGCACCCGACCCACGTCCCGCCGGCCCTGGACGGCGGGGCGTGGCAGGACCGGATCCGGGTGTTCCGGCCCAACGCCTCGACGATGACCCATGAGGAGCTGGACGCCATGGAGGTCCTCGACGAAGGCGACCGCCCCTTGCTGCAGTCCTCGACCGCGGCGCTGCTCGCGGCGCTGCCCTCCGTCACCACCCTCGGCGGCTGCTGCGGGACCGACGCCTCGCACGTCGCACTGCTCTGGGGCGTGCACCCGGCGAGCTGAGCCGGGCGGGACAATGGACACGTGGACCTCCCGGTGCAGCACTTCAAGGGTCGTGACGGCGTCGAACTGGCCTACCGGGAGGTGGGCGAGGGCCGGGCGCTGGTCCTGATCCACGGCTTCTTCTCCAGCGCGACGATCAACTGGGTCAGGTACGGGACCGCGGCGGCCTTGGCCGATCGCGGGTTCCGGGTTGTCATGCCGGACCTGCGGGCGCACGGGGACAGCGCGAAGCCCCATGACGCCTCGGCCTACCCCAAGGACGTGCTGGCCGAGGACGGCGAGGCGCTGCTCGAGCACCTCGGGCTGACGGATTACGACCTGGGCGGGTACTCCCTCGGCGCCCGGACGGTGACGCGGATGCTGGTGCGCGGGGCCCGGCCGCGGCGGGCGATCCTGGCCGGTATGGGCCTGGAAGGCATCCTGGGGCCACTGCGCAACCGACGGCACTTCGTGGACGTTCTGACGGCCGAGGCCACCTTCGAGCGGGGCACGCCGGAGTTCATGTCGCAGGCGTTCCTGCGCACCACCGGCGGCGACCCGCAGGCCCTGATCCACGTGCTCGACACCCAGGTCGACACCAGCCGGGAGGACCTCGCGGCCATCCCGGTGCCGACCGCGATCGTGCTGGGCGACGAGGACGACAACGGCTCCGGCGAGGGCCTGGCCGGCGCCCTCGCGGAGGGCTACTTCGTGCCGATCCCCGGCACCCACATGGGCGCGGTCACCCGGCCTGAGCTCGCGGCCGCGTTCGGGGCGTTTCTGACGGACTGAACGCTCACCACCAACGGGAGCCGTAGACCACCGGGTACTGCGACTTGCCGGCGCGAGCGTCGGCGAACATCTGCTCGAAGGACGCGGTCGTCATCCCGGAGAGCTCACCTGCGACCACCGGGCCCTGCAGAGACGTGTGGGCGACGAAGCGCTCCGTGGTGACGTGCACGAGCTGGCCGGTGACGACGTTGAGCACCGCGTCGTCGAAGTCCTCGAGCAGCAGGTTCGACCCGACGTCGCAGGCGTCGCACTCGCACAGCGGCAGGATGCCGACGACGGCGGCCGGTTCGCCGGCGCCGAGCACGACCCGGGCCTCCGGCTCGCCCTGCAGCCAGCAGAACCCGAAGATCAGCGGGATCGCGCTCTCGCGCTGGGGACGCAGGCGCACCACGCGAATCGCGGGGCCGGTCTCGGGGACCTCCTTCCACAGGTCGTCGGAGGCCTCGAGACGCTCGGCCTCGGCCAGGCCGGTCTGGGTCAGCGCGGTCACCCAGGCCTCGGCGCGCGCCGCGATGATCCGGAACTTCTCCGGATCCTCGCAGCCCTCGAACTCGGCCTCGGACGGCACCTCGCCGTTGGGCCGAGGGTCCGCCCAGGCGGGGGTCGTCTGCCCGGTGATCTTGAAGGCGTCGCGCACCGCAGCGCGCAGAACCGAGGAATCCACGGCGACGACCTTACGTCCGGGCGGTCCGGAATGTGCGCAGGGGAACGCCGAGCGGGTAAATCAGCGCGGTAGACGGCCGAGCGTGAAGAACTCCGGATTCGGGTCGATCGCGCCCAGGTGGGCCAGCCGGTTGGACATCGCGAACAGCGCGGTGATCGCTCCGATGTCCCAGATCTCGTCGTCGGCCAGCCCGGCCGCCCGGGCCTCCTCGATGTCATCGTCGGTGAGCTGGTCGGAGGCGGTGGCCACGATCAGGGCCAGGTGGACGATCGCGCGCTCCCGCGGGTTCAGCGCGACCGTGTAGGGGTTGGCCGCGACCCGGTCCGCGATCTGCGGGTCTTTGGCCCGGATCCGCAGGATCGCGCCGTGCGCCACCACGCAGTAGGTGCAGTTGTTGGCCGCCGAGGTGGCAACCACGATCAGCTCCCGCTCGGCGCGGCTGAGGCCGTCGTCGGAGTCCATCAGCGCGTCGTGGTAGTCGAGGAACGCCCGCAACTCCCGCGGCCGGGAGGCCAGCGCCTTGAACACATTCGGCACGAAGCCGGACTTCTCCACGATCGGCGCCAGCCGTTGGCGGACGTCCTCCGGAAAGGCCTCGAACTCCAGGTGCCCGAACCTGCTGATCGTCTGCTCACCCATGGATGTGACGTTACCGACCGGTCCTGGCAGCGTTCACGCATGGCTGCGGTTGCCGGTGCTGGTGTTCTCCCCCACCGCCTGATCAGGTCTTACGTAGCTCCGTCGTCCCGGTGGGGGCTCTTGTCGCCGCCGGGCCCAGGCGCGAGGCTCGGAGCGCCCACCAGTCCTGCAGAGTTGCCTGCGTGCCCGAAACCGACCTCGCCACCACCCGCCGCTCGCCGCACGCCGTGGCCGAACTCGTGCTCGCCGGGGCGCAGCACCGCGCTGGCCAAGGAGCTTGGAACCCACGCCGACCCGCCGGCGGGGCTGCACAAGGACCACGCCGAGCTCGGCCCGGACGAGACTTTGCGCGTGGACGCTGACGCGGCCTCAGAACTTCTCACTGGCGACCACTACGTCGACGAGCCGTACGCCTACGTGGGTCCGCGGGCCGCCCGCACCGGTGAGTTCTGGAACGCGCCGTTCGGCGCGGGCCGACCGCTACGCGACCTGCCCGGTGACGCCCTGGTGGCTTTCCTGGCCGAAGGCCGCGACCGTGCCCGCACCTGAGGACGCCCCCGCGACCCGTTGACACCGGGTCGCCGACACCGACGTCCCGGACGAGGGCCGGGTGCGCACCGCGCCGGTCGCGGCCGGGCGCCCAGCCGTCCGGAGTCCGTCTCGCGTTTACCTGAAAGCCAAGTTTGGGTCACCTAAGTTCTGTGTGCTGGCCACGGAACTTCAGGATCCGGAGGCGCGGTGACCGAGCAGGGAACGGCGCGACGGCCCGCGAAACGGCGACTGATCGCTGGGGCGACGGCCGCGGCGACGATCGCTGCCGGCGCCCTCGTCTCCAGCGAACTGGTCGCCGGGGCCGGCGCCGCGACACCCGTCTCCAGTACCCAGTGGCAGACCTGCAAGGTCACGCTCAACGGCGTGCAGACCACCGTGGACAAGGCCGAGCGCACCCGCACGGTGGTCAACGGCACCGGCGGGTCCTGGGCGGTTGTCGGCTTCTTCGTCCGCACCGACGGCGCGTGCACCTTTAAGCGCGTCCTGAAGGTCGACGGCCGGGTCGGCTACAACGGCATCAGCAACGGTCTGACGCGCCGTCAGGGCAGCGGCACCACGCCGTCCGGCACCTACACGATGACCGAGTCCTTCGGGAACAGCCCGCGCCCGGCCACTGCGCTGTCCTACCACCGGGTCAAGACCGGTGACTACTGGGTCCAGGACCAGAACTCGGCCTTTTACAACACGCTGCGCAACTCCGGCCTCGGCGGCTTCCTGGCGAGCACCACCGGGTCGAACGGCTCCGAGCGCCTGCTCGACTACACGACGCAGTACGCACACTCGGTGGTCATCAACTTCAACCGGGCGCCGGAGCGCAGGACCGTCGGCCGCGGGTCCGGGATCTTCCTGCACGTCAACGGCAGAGGCGCGACCGCGGGCTGTGTCTCGATCACCAAGGCAGGTCTGCGCACGTTGATGTCCTACCTGCGCTCCGGCGACCGGATCACCATCACCGCCTGAAAGTGCGACAATCACCGGCATGCGGCGGCTGACGGCAGGGGCGATCGGGCTGGCCCTGCTCGCGCCGATGTCGCCCGCGCACCCGGTCGCGGCGGCGCCGGCGCAGCCCACCGCGGGCGCGGCCTGGGAGACCTGCCGGGTCACGCTCAGCGGCGTCAGCGTGAAAGTGCGCAGGTCCGAGCGGACCCGCACGATCGTCGACGGCACCGGCGGAAAGCGCGCGCAGCTCTCGCTCTGGGTGCGCAACGACAGCCCGTGCGGCTTCGTCCAGATTTTCACCACCACGGCCTGGGTCGGCGCCAACGGTCTGTCGGACGGCCGGACCCGCCGCCAGGGCAGCTACGCCACCCCGATCGGCACCTACACGATGACCGAGGCGTTCGGGATCAAGCCGGACCCCGGCACCGGGCTGCCGTACCACCAGGTGGTCGAGGGCGACTGGTGGGTGCAGGACAACAACTCCCAGCACTACAACTCGCTCCGCAACGAGAGCCAGGGCGGCTTCAAGCGCACCACCGACGGCATCAACGGCTCCGAGCGGTTGATCGACTACGGCAAGCAGTACGCCCACTCCGTCGTCATCAACTTCAACCGCGCCCCGGACCGCCGGGTCCCCATGCGCGGTTCCGGGATCTTCCTGCACGTCAACAGCGGCAAGGGCGCCACCGCCGGCTGCGTCTCGATCGGCAAGCCCAAGCTGCGCCTGCTGATGTCGTACCTCCAGGTCCGCGATCGGATCACCATCGTTCGCTGACGGTCACGCTGCGGGGGCCTCCGGAATCAGCAAGATCCCGGCGCCACACGCCCCCAACGGGACGTCGAGGTCCGGACCCGCAGAGTCCCGAGTGAGCACCCGGGCCGCAAGACCACGCTCCGCCACCATTACCGCGCCCTTCCCGCCAGCGGCCGTGAGAGCAGCTGCTGCTGGCGCTGCTCGAGGCGGAGAACGGCACCGGCATGCTGTCGGAATTGGGACTGGAGAAGGAACGTCCCGAGACCGATCTGGTCGCCATGCTCGAATCCGTCACCGGCACGTCCGGTCCGGCTTGACCCGGTTCGGCACCGTTCGCCGGCCCGGAGGAGGTGAGGAGATCACGGATCGGCGTCGGTGCCTCCCGCCCGGTGAACGAAACACCGGCCGGTGACGTCCTCGTGCCAGAGAGGCGAAAGCGCCAGGATGGACGCGCGCGCAAACTGGAGGGGACGACATGAAGCGGATGGTCGCGGCGGCGGCGGGTGCGAGCCTGCTGCTGATGCTCGGGGGCTGTGGTGGGGACGACGACAAGGTGACCGAGGCGAATGCTGACCCGGGGGCGGCCGGCGGGACGAGCCTGGCCGGGTCCGACGACGCCGGGCGCAACGACACCCCGGACACCCCGCTGGGTGACGCCGCCCCTGGTGACCCGAACTCCGAGGAGCCCACCCCCGAGCTGGTCAAGCCGCGCAGCGGCATGACGAACCTGCGCCCGGTGAGCTGGAACTCCGCCGAGGTGCTGGGCGACCGCACGGTCCGGATCGTCTTCTACGGCGGTGTCGAGCCCTGCGACGTGCTCGACTCGGTGAAGGTGAAGTACGGCAAGGACGCGGTCACCGTCAGCCTGTTCTCCGGGTCGGACCCGAAGGAGCCGGACGCGGTCTGCATCGACATTGCGAAGCTCAAAGCCGTCGAGGTCGAGCTGACCGAGGACGCCGGCGACCGCGAGATCAAGGACGGCTCCCCCACCGCCACGTCCTCCGGGGGCAAGACCGACCCGGGCGCGGCTCCGGACGCTCCCGCGGGCAAGATCCGCGGCGACGCTCCGGCCGTCGCCCTCACCCCGCGGGCCGGCATGGACAACGTCCAGCAGGTCACCTGGGACCGCACCGAGATGATCGACAAGAACACCGTGCGGGTCTACTTCATGTCCGGCGTCGAGCCGTGCTCGGTGCTCGACAGCGTGAAGGTGGTCTACGCCAGGGAGGTCATCCGGATCGCGCTCTTCTCCGGCAGCGACCCCGCCCACAAGAACGAGGCCTGCCCGGCGCTCGCCCGCTTCGCCTACACCGACATCAAGCTCACCGAGGCCGTCGGCGACCGCGAGATCGTGGACGACTCGACCACCGACTGACGCACCAAGCACGGACGAGGCCCCGCAGGATCTGCGGGGGCCTCGTCGTTGTGACGGTGGATCAGTGCGCTGCGGGTGCGCAGACCGGATCGAGCTGCCCCGCCGGGCCAGACACCGGGTCGATGACCTCGACCGGCTCGGCCGCCCCAGCCCGGACTGCCAGCCGGCGGCGGGTGCTGCGGCCCCAGTTGCGGTCGCCGAGCAGCACCATCGCGGCCGGCAGCAGGACGATGCGGATGAGGGTCGCGTCGATCGCGACCGCGGCGGCCAGGCCGACGCCCATCTGCTTGAAGTCCATCATCGACAGCGTCGCGAAGACCGCGACCATGATCGCCGCCGCGCTGGTGACGACGCCCGCGGTGCGGGTGATGCCGTGCCGGACCGCCGAGGTGGTGTCCATCCCGTCCTCGACCGCCTCACGGATCCGTGAGACCACGAAGACGTGGTAGTCCGTGGAGAGCCCGAACAGGATCAGCGTGCCGGCACCGAGGGCGACGGCCGTCCTCGGCCGAGTGGTGACCGGCTTCAGGACGGTTCCGACCCAGCGACCGCCGCGGCCACTCCTGACCCGCGGCGCGCTCCCCGACTTTCGGAGCAGGCCCGTGCGGACCCAGGCCGCCGGGCGGCCGTGGCCAAGCACACCGCGAACATCTTCACCAAGCTGAACCTGCCGCCCAGCGACGACGACAACCGCCGCGTCCTGGCCGTCATCGCCTACCTCGACCGCACCTGATTTCACGCGGGAGTGTCAGCCCGTACGGGCGCCCGTCAGCCCTCCTGCCGGCTGACAGGCGCCCGCCAGGGACGTCGTCCCGCGGAGGTGGGGGTCCTGGCCTCGCCCAGAACGGCGTCCAGCTGCTCGGACGGCCAGGTGAGGTGGGCCACAAGCAGGACGAACAGCCCCAACGTGCCGGCCGCGAACACGGCGTCGGCCGGGGTGAAGACGTCGGCGGCCCAGCCGGCCAGGACGAAGGACAGCGCGACCGCGGCGTTGAACCCGGCCGCAGCCAGGCCACCGACCGCACCGCGCCGCTCGGGCGGGGTGACCAGGGTGACCACCACCATCACCGGCAGCAGGAAGGCCTGGCAGACGCCCGCGACGAACCAGAGCGCCATCGTCGGGTAGATACCGAGGTCGAGGCCGGTGAGTAGCAACGGCAGGCAGCCGGCCGCGAGCAGTGGCCGCACCGTGCGGACCGCGACCGCCGGCGGGTAGCGCGCGATCAGCCAGGCCCCGAGCGCGGCCCCGGCC
>NZ_JACDFE010000004.1 GCF_013815995.1 Sporichthya sp. | reverse complement strand
GGGCAGCGTCGAGGACCGCGCCATCCGGGCCAACTCCGCGCGCTGCTCACTACTGACCGGCAACGCCGGTGCTGTCTTGATCGGCATGATCAATCATACCGCGCTAATTCACAGACAGACCACTAGCCAGGCGCCCGGTCCGTTCAGGTCAGGGTGAGAACAGCGTTGGACAGCGCCACCGCACCGGACTCCTTGACGCCGGCCTCCACGAGGATGTCCTTCTGCCGGTGCCACGCCCGCACGACCAGGGTCTCGCCCGGATAGACCGAGCCGGCGAAGCGCGCACTCCACCCGGCCACCGCGGTGACATCACCGGCGAGCAGCTCGTCGACCACGCCCTTGCACACCATTCCCCAGCTGCACAGTCCATGCAGAATGGGACGGTCGAACCCGCCCCGCCGGGCAAATCCAGGATCGATGTGCAGCGGGTTACGGTCGCCGGAGAGCCGGTAGATGGCGGCCTGCTGCGGCAGGGTCGGAATCTCGAAGATCCGCGTCGGCTCCCCCTCGGGCACCGGCACCTCCGCCTTCGGGCCCGGGTCCCCACCGAACCCGCCCTCCCCACGGGCAAAGAGCTTGAAGCGGTTGCTGCACAGGGGCGTGCCGTCGGCCAGGTTCGTGTCGGCGCGCACGACGATCACAGCCGCCTTCCCCTTGTCCCAGACACTCTCGACGGTGGGCGTGGTGACAATCTCCGCGACCGGCGGCAGCGGGGCGAACACCTGGAGCTCCTGCTCCCCGTGCAGCATGCGTGCGACGTTGTAGTCCAGGCCCGGCCCTCGGATGGCGGGCAGCGCGGCCTCGAAAGCGGGGATGACGCTGAAGGTCGGCAGAACCTTGAGGTTGCGCTCGTTCACGTAGGCGAGCTCGGCCTCCTCCAGCGAGGCCCCCGCGCCCAGCCCCAGGTGGTACAGCAGGACGCGATCCGCGTCCCAGCTGTCGGGGGTCGGACCGTAGGTCGAGCTCAGGGCAAGGTCAAGATCGATGGGCATGGCTGTCCTGTCGGTTCGACTGATGGTCCATCAGGTTGCGACGCGATTTCGGAGGTGAGCGGCCGCCATCTCGCGGACCGCCTGGACGTCGGCGCTGTCCAGGTATTCCTCGATCCGGGTGATGCGGCCGTCGGCACACCAGACCCGCAACATGCACGGGGCGGTAAAGGCCGGCTCGGTTGCCGTCATGAGGTGGCGCTGCACGTACCCGTCCGGGAGCAGGTCGCGGTGGACCTCGGAGTAGGTCAGCCCGCGGACCCGCGAACTCATCCACGCCAGGGTCCGCACGCTCTGTTCGCCGGTCTGCTCGACGCGGTCATAGTTGTGCCACACCGCAACCTCAGATGCGTAGAGGGCGCCCAGCGCCGCGGGATCGGCCCCCGCCAGCGCCGTCATCAGCGCGTCGGCGAGCGAACCGATCTCCTCCGGCGTCACGGCTTGAGGCGAGGGGTGTTCAACGCCTCGGCATTACCGCGCATGATCTTGCGGCGGGTCTCGGCGTCGAAGCTCGTCAGCTCTTCGGCGTAGTCCAGCGGCTCGGCCAAGCCCTCCATGTGCGGCCAGTCCGAACCGAAGATCACATGGTCGGGGCCCATGATCTCGGCGATCGCCGTCACGTCGTCCTCCCAGAACGGGTTGATCCAGACGTGGCGCTTGAACGTCTCGACCGGGTCCTCGCTGAAGTAGCCCGGCATCTTGGTCGCGGTGGAGTGCATCTTGCGCAGCAGGTCAGGGACGAACTGAGCCCCGTTCTCGACTGACGCGATCCGCAGGTTGGGGAAGCGGTCGAAGACTTTGTCGAAGATGAGAGTGGCGAGCATGTCGCCCACCGCCCGCTCCAGGGCGAACATCTTGACGGTGGGCCGGCCATCGCCGAACGAAGCGTTGCCACTGAAGCGCTGATTGGCGTACCCGTTGGTGGAGTAACCCGAGTCGCTCGCGTGGAAGACCAGCGGAATGCCGGCCTCGTTCAGCCGAGCCCAGAACGGATCGAAGCTCGGGTCGCCCGGCGAGATCTGACCCACGGCCGTGGTGGGAGCAGCCGGGCGCATGCAGACGACCCGAGCTCCCCGGCCCAGCGCCCACTCGAGCTCACCGATCGCCGTGTCGAGATCCGCGAGGGAGAGGTAGGGCGCGGTGAAGATCCGGTCCTTGTAGTTGCAGCCCCAGTCCTCGTCCGCCCACCGGTTGAAGGCGGTGAAGGTGGCCGCGACCGCCATCGGATCGTGGCGGAGCAACTCCTCGTAGAGCACGGCCAGCGTGGGGAAGAGCCACACGGCTTCCAGGCCCTGGGCGTCCATCGTCTTCAGGCGCGCGTCCCGGTCGAGGTACTCGGGCTGGATGGGGTGCCGATCGGCCAGCAGCTCCTCGGGCTTCTTGCCCCGGGGGTTGCCGCGGAAGTACTCGGCGAGCGAGCCGGGTTTGGCCACCGGGTCGAACGTCGGGTTGCTCACGACGCGCGCGATCTGGCCGCCGACAGCGTGATAGCGCCGGCCGCCGGCCACCTCGACCCACTCGATCGTCCGCGGCCCCAGCCGCGGATCGAGGTGTCGGGTAAAGGCGTCGTGCGCTTCGTAGTAGTGGTTGTCCGCGTCGAAGGCGGCGTACCCGAGGTCAGGCATTGTCCGATTCCTCTCAGGGGTCAGCGACGCGTGACGACGACGTCCGAGGTCTCTCGGTCCCACGTTTCCGGGGTGACGCCGCGGTCGCGCAACTCGAACTTCAGTACTCGCCCGACGGGGTTCTTGGGCAGCTCGTCCACGATCTCGATGTACCGCGGCAGAGCGAAGAACGGGATGCGTTCACTCGCCCACACACACAGCTCGGCCGGGTCGACGGTCTGGCCGGGCATCAGCACGATGCAGGTCTTGACGTCGTCCTCCGTCAGCTCGGACGGGATCGCGAACACCGCTGCCTCAGCGACGGCGGGATGCTGGACCAACGACATCTCGACCTCGAAGCTCGAAATGTTCTCGCCCCGACGGCGGAGGTAGTCCTTCTGCCGGTCGACGAAGTAGAAGTAGCCCGCCTCGTCGAACTTCCCGATGTCCCCGGTGTGGTGCCAGTAGTTGCCGGAGACGGCGAGGGTCTCGGCTGGGCGGTTCCAATAGCCGTCGAACATCACCGACGGCTTCAAGGGGCGCACGACGATCTCGCCGGGGACCCCCGCGGGCAGCTCGTGATCGTTCTCATCGAAGATCCGCACATCGAGGGTGTCGTTGCGCCGCCCCGAGGAACCTGGGGGGACATTCTCGTCGATCGGACAGGTCACCATGCTGCCGGATTCGGTCTGCCCGTACGTGGAGAAGCCTGGCCACTTCACACCGAAGCGCTGACGCCAGACGTCCTTGAGTTCCTGCGGGAACGGTACGGCGAGCACGGAGCGCAGCTGCCCGCGGCAGCGCAGCATCTCCGGGGAGTCCGGGGCGTTGGCGATGATCGACGCCATGGAGCCCAGCAGGTTGACGATCGTCGCACCGGACCGCTCGACCTCCGACCAGAACGCCGACGCGGAGAAGCGCGGCGCCATGCTCGTCGTCCCGCCGATCTGCGCACTGGAGAGCACCGCAGTGATGGCGAAGATGTGGAACAGGGGCAGCGGGGTCCAGTTGACTTCGTGCGCGGACCGGCCGCTGATGCCCAGGAAGCGGCGGGCGAGATCGCACAGGTAGTTGTGGCTGATCATGCAGCCTTTGGACGGCCCGGTCGTTCCCGAGGTGTAGATCAGTGAGGCCAGGTCCCGGCCGACGAGCTCCGGCTCCGGCAACTCACCGTCGGTCAGCCGGTGGGCGTCGAGCGGGCTGACCGTTCGCGCGGGCGAGGACACGGCCTCGACGTCGCCGCGGTGCAGCAGGGTCGTCAGCTCCGGTGTGCCGTCCCACAGACCCAGGATCCGCTCGGCGTAGTCCGCCTCGGCGATGGCCACGCGAGCGCCCGAGTCCGCGATCTGATGGCGCAGGAACTCGCCCTTGTAGGCGGTGTTGATCGGGACGTGGACCGCCCCGAGCGCGTGCACCGCGAACCACCCTGCGATGGCATCCGGCCCGGTGTCCAGCACCGTCACGACCCGGTCCCCGCGACGCACGCCGAGGGCGTGCAGCCCACGCGCGAGGTCCGTGCGCTGGGTCCACACGTCCCGGTAGGTCAGCTGCAGGCCCTCGAAGTCGAGAAAGACGGCGTCCGGGGTCGATGCAACGGCTTGCCGCAGGGTGTCGTTGACCGTTTCTCCGCTCGCTGGGCGCTCCATCGAGGCATCCTCTGTTCGGCCAGTAAGACTAGTCAGCACTATACCACTCTGACTTCCCGGTCAGCGCAGGCGCACTGGCAGTTCGTTCAGCGGGGAAAGCGTCATCGTGAAGGCCTCGCCTCGTACGGCCGGGCCGGCCTGTTCGAGGTCGGGGAAACGAGTGAACAACTCCTCGAACAGCAGGCCGAGTTCCATGCGAGCGAAGAGGTGCCCCAGGCACAGATGCGGACCGCCACCAAAGGTGAACAGCGGAGCGTCTGCCCGGCGGGTGAGATCGAAGCGGAACGGGTCGGCGAAGACCCGCTCGTCCCGGTTGGCCGAGGGCGGATAGGTCGCGATGAAGTCGCCGGCCTTGATCGGAACGCCCGCCAGTTCGTGGTCGGTGAGCGCCACGTGCTTGACGACATTGGACGTGGCCGTCCACCGCAACATCTCGGTGACGGCCCCCGTCGCGAGGCTGGGGTCGCGGCGAAGAAGCTCGAGCTGATCGGGATGATGAAAGAGCGAGAGCAGACCGATGGTGGCCGCGTGGGCGGTGGTGTCGAGGGCACCGGTGAAGAGCACCCACAGATAGGCAAGAGCATCCGCACGGTCGATGGGCGCACCATCGATGTCGGCGTCCACGACCGCCCCGACGATCGAATCGTGCTCGCCCCGCTTCCAGTCCCGGGTGAGATCGTCGAAGAAGTCCATCACCGCGCGGGTGTAGGCAGCCAGCGGGTCCTGGCCCCCGTAATCCAACGCACCGAGCTGCATCGCGAGCGACATCGTGTCCTCAGGCGAGATGTCGAGCAGGGCAGCGGTGGCGAGCAGCGGTACCCGTTGCGCGATCTGGTCGTGGAAGTTGAACTCCTTCACCTGCTCGGCCTCATCGAGGATCGCCGTGATCAGCGCCCGAACATGTTCGGCGCGGGCATTGATCGCCTTGCCGGTGAAGAAGGCTCGCAGGATCCCCCGGTACTTCGCGTGCTCGGGCGGGTCCATGCTGCTCAGGTTGTTCGGAATGTCTTCCGGAAGCAGGTCCATGAACTCCGTCTGCGTATTGGAGAACACCGAGGTGAGCCGGTGCACCTCGCTGCACTCGGCATGGGTGGTCACCGCCCAGAACCCCTGCCCCCGCGTCCCCCGGGCACCCTTTTCGTGCCAGAAGACCGGCGCCTGGTCACGTAGCACGCGCCACGTGGCGTGCGGATCTCCGCAGCGGAGTAGCTCCGGGTCCGTCAGATCGACGTCGTTCAGGCTGGTGATCGGCGGGAGCGACGGCTCGAACGGGGAACTCGTGAACCGCGGGGACTCCTCGATGTGGAGAGTGGCGATCTGGGATTCGCTGCGCATGGTGCCTCCTGGGCCCGTCGCTCACCGGCGAGCTAAGTTTAGCCAGCGCTATACCAATGTCAAGGGGCCCACACGCTTGCCCACGCCCGGGCCCTCTGATTAGGTAGCACTGACTGAACTACGTGCTGGACTTGCGAGAGAGAGGTCGGATCGCCGTGAGCACCGTCGCCGGAATCAAGCCCCGGGCCCCGATGCACAAGGGCGTCCTTCAGCTCGACCGCCCCATGTTCCTACGCCAGCTCTCCACCGAGGAGTACTCCCCACGCGCCTACGGCGCCGCGGATCTGCGAGTCGTGCGTCGCGTGCAGGACGCCCTGGGGGGGGTCGCGCTGGACCGCGGAGTGCCGGTCCGAGCGCTGGCCAACACCCGGCAGTCGACGGCAATCGGCCTGCGCGCCCTCAACGCGGAGTATGGCCGGGAGTTCTACGTCGTGCCGGAATCTGCCACCGCGAGCGAGGAACTCGCCGCGGCCGCTCTCGACGGCGACGAACTCGTCGTCGATGTGCAGACGCACTGGATGGCGCCGCACTCCGAAAAGTTGTTCCCCACCCACTGGCTGCGCGACCTGATGCGCGCGGTGATGCCGGACTGGTGGAAGGACCTCGAGGAAGACCATGCCTGGGATCTCTCCTACTACCTGACCAACGTCTTCCTCCGGACCGAGAACGCGGTCGCGGTGTTGACGTCGTCCCCGGGCACCACCGACCTGTGCCCGCTCTTCAACGACGAGATGCACGCCACGCGGACTTTGGTGGACAACCTCGCCGGCTCCGGCCGGCTGCTGAACCATGCCGTGATCCACGCCTCGACCGACACCGAGCGCGCCGCCATGGAAGAGATGCGCGACCTCTACGACCCGGTGGGGTGGAAGGTCTACACGATGGGAGCCATGGTCGAAACCGGCTGGGTGGACCCCTGGTTCCTCGACGACGAACGCACCGGTCTCCCCTTCCTGGAGCGGGCGCGCGACCTCGGAGTGCCGCTCGTCTGTACGCACAAGGGCCTCTCGCAACTCGCGCCCAACGGCTCGCCCCGTGACGTCGGGCCCGCCGCCAAGGCCTTCCCCGAGATCGACTTCGTCGTCTACCACTCCGGCTACGAGTTCCCCCTCCACGGCTCCCCCGGTGAAGGCCCTTTCACCGAGGCGACCGCCGACATCGGGATCAACCGCCTGATCACCACGGCTCGCGAGAACGGGATCGGGCACGATTCCAACGTCTACGCCGAGCTGGGGGCGACCTGGTACTCCGTCGTGCGCCGGCCGGAGGACGCGGCTCACACGCTGGGCAAGCTCATCAAGCAGTTCGGGATCGACAACGTCGTCTGGGGCACCGACAGCGTCTGGTACGGCTCGGCCCAGCCCCTCATCGACGCCTTCCGGTCCTTCCAGATCCCCGAAGCCATGTGCGAGGAGTTCGGTTACACCCAGCTCACGGCCGAGGACAAGGCGAAGATCCTCGGCCTGAACGCGTGCGGGATCTACAACATCGACGCGGCACAGGCCCGCGAGCGGTTCGCCAATGACGACCTGGCCTGGGCTCGTCAGGCCGTCGCGGAGTACGCAGAGAAGACGCCCCCCGGCATCCGCTGAGACGCCGCCGCACCGTCAGAGGATGTGCCCGCCGAGGCCGCCGTCGACGTCGATGACCGCACCGGCAAGGTACGAGGCCGCGTCCGAGCAGAGGAAGCCCACGACATTGGCCACCTCGTCGGCCGCCGCGTAGCGGCGGATCGGGATCGTCGCCGAGGTCCGGCCCACCACCTCGGCCGGGCCGATTCCGGAGGCCTCCCCGATCTCCTGGGCGGCCCGGGCCGTCATTGGTGTGGACACGAAGCCCGGCAGCACGGTGTTGATCAGGACGTTGTCGGCCGCGTACTTACGCGCCAGCGACGTGGCGAGGGAGACCAGCGCCGCCTTGGCTGCGCTGTAATCGACCAGCTCGGCGACGGGATAGCGCGACGCCCCGCTGCCGATCATCACGACCCGCCCCCACCGCTGGGACCGCATCGCCGGCAGGCAGGCCCTCGTGCAGCGCACCGCGGAGAAGAAGTTGACGTGGAACGAGGTCTCCCACTCCTGGTCCGAGGTGTGCAGGAAGTTGCGCGAGGGCGCATGTCCGACGTTGTTCACCAGGATGTCGACCGGGCCGAGCTCGACGGCAGCGACCTCAAGGAAGCGTGCGGTCTCGGCGGCCGAACTCATGTCGGCCACGATGGGCAGCACCGTCCCGGGCGCATCGGAAAGGCTCTCGGCGAGTTCTCGCAACGGCCCCTCACGGCGCGCGCTCACGGCGACGTCGATCCCGCTGCTGGCCAGGTGCCGAACGACGGCCGCCCCGATGCCCTCGCTCGCCCCGGTGACGATCGCCCGACGCCGTTCTGGCTGATCCATGTAGGTATAGTACCGACTTATCTACGACGCTCTGCTGTGTTCCAGATCTACCGTGCGGAGACATGAAGTTGAGTCAGCGCTCCGCTAACATCGACGCATGACTTCGGCGGAAGTGGCACCCAAGCGCCGCCGGCTGAGCGCGGAGGATCGACGGGCCCAGATCATCTCCGTCGCCCGCGAAGTCTTCATCGAGTTCGGTCATTCTGCGGCCCTGATGCGCGTGGTCGCCCAGCGCGCCAACATCGCCGAGCCGTTCCTGTACCGCCACTTCCACTCCAAGGAAGATCTCTATCAGGCGGCCGTCCTGGATCCCCTCGATGAGTTCGTCGACGGCATCACCGCGGAGATCCACGAACTCGCGCAGCGCTCGGACATCCCGCGGGCCCAGATCCTCGAACACTTCCACCAACTGTTCCTCTCGCAGATGGCTGAGCTGGCCCCGTTGATCGTGGCCACGCTCTACTCGGACAGCCAGGACGGCGCCGACCTCTACAACCGGGTGCTCCTGCCCCGGGTCCGCGAGGTGAGCGGGGAGATCATCGCGGACATCTCCGGCCGGGACACCAGCACGTTCGACCTCGATGTGCTGACCAAGGCCTTGATCGGGGTCTACTTCGGACTCGCGGTGGAGAACGCCATCGTGGGCGGAGTCTGGGATTCCCGCCGCCTGGGTCACGAGCTGGCGACATTGTTCGCCAATGGGATCACGCCCGACCGCAAGCGCCGTTCCGCCGAGATGGCCGCAGGCAGCGCCATCCCCATCGAGCCATTCACCCTCGAACTCGCCCCATCTCTCGAACTGGCGACGCGGCCGCGAGTTCCGCGCGAGGAACGTCGGGAGCTTGTCCATGTAGCCGCTCGCGAGGTGTTCGTCGAAGTGGGCCAGCGGCGGGCCCGCACGAAGGACATCGCGGAGCGAGCCGGCATCACCGAGGCCTTCATGTACCGCATCGTCGACTCCAAGGAGCAGCTCTACCGCGACTCCGTGGTCGTGCCCTTTGCGGAGGGCGTCGCGGAGTTTGCCGATCGGGTCAAGGTTCTCAGCGCCATCACGACCGGCGTCGCGTTCGTCCAGGCCTTCAACGAGCTCTCGCTCCGCTTCTTCGCGGTGTACGGACAGATCGGCGGTCTCACGCTGCTCTCCGAGCCGGTCGAGGGCCGTCAGGTCTTCAACGATGTTCTGCGTGCGCCGCTCGCCCAGCTCGAGAAGGCCCTCGGCAAGGGGTCAGGAATCGACCCGGACACCGTCGACCTGCAGGTCGCCCGCCGGGCCATCCTCGGCGCCCAGTGCGTCATCGCCCTCGACGGCAACGGGGCGGTCGACCCTCAACGCGAAAAGGAGTTGGCCCGGGGGCTGACGGTCCTGTTCACCGGAGGAATCCGGTAACGCACTCGGACTGCGCCAGCCGAACCCATACGCGGGTGGTCGGCGGGTACAACTTCCGCGGTTGACTCCATTTCGCGAAGGCCCTCGCGTTCACGTGTCGGGTCGGGTCGGGTCGGGTCATGCTTGGTGCCAAGGAGCGGCCGCGCATCGTTGCACGAGAGTAGACATAGTTTATCTACAGGAGACCGACTAGTTAGGCGCGGCACCGTTAAGTTCGCGTGTCCGACGTGCCCGTGTTGGCGCCGCTCAGCAGCACTGAGCCCCCGTCACTTCGTCTGGAGTAGAGAGAGCCCGCCCAGGGTGTACCCGATCATCAGCACCATCATGGGCAGCTGTCCGATGACCGCGTCTCGCTTCGGAAGCACGCGCATCGACCGGTCGTGTGCGGCCAGGACGCCGAGGATGTGCCCGAGCACGACCATGCCCACCTGGACCGAGGCGACCCCCCGGGCACTGAGCACTCCGTAGTTCACCTGCCAGGCCGCGGTCCCGAACAGATTCGATCCATCGACCAAGGGGTCGGAGGCGCTGATCACCGCCTGCTGGCCGGCGAAGACCAGCAGCGAGAAGTAGTGCGCCACCAGGTACCCGGCCGCGATCGGGACCAGGCTGTGCCCGAACAACCCGGCGAACCCGGGTGGCCCGTCGGGCGCCAGCGTCCCGGCCAGCCAGCTCGCCACCCAGAAAGCTCCGGCGATCACGCCGATCGCGACAGACAGGCCCACGGTGTTGAGGAGCGAGGGGGAGATGCCGGAGTCGTACACGAGGTCGATCCACCACTGCGTTCCCGAGATCGAGTCGAAGCCGGTGGAGCCGAGCAGGATGCCGAGAACCGCAACCAGTCCCGGCGCCACGTCGACGGAGTCCAGGTTCTGCAGCGGACTACGCAGGACGAGCGCGCCGTCGGCGCGCCGAGCGAGGACAGAGAGCCGACCCAGCAACGAGGACAACACCTCGAACCCGTCGCAACGGTCGAACCACTGGCGGCCGAAGAACAGCCCGCCGAGCAGGTTGAAAGCGGAGTACAGCACGAAGAACGTGGTCAAGGTGTGGGTCGAGTCGCGGTTCGGGGCGCAGAGCTCCAGCCAAACGAAGGCGAACAGTCCGGCCGCCGCCGGCCAGTACCCCAGCCAGGGTGGGAGGGGGAGCGGTGGTCGAGAGGGATCGACCCGGGCGGCCCGCGCGAGCCACCCGTGCAGGGTGCGTAGCGGATTGAGGACCCGCCACACCGGCCCGAACAGGAGCGAGGCCGGGACGAGCCCGACCCAGAACACGACATAGACCATTCCCGCGGTCGGGTTGAGGGCTACGTCCGGCCCGGCCAGGGCCGCGAAGGCGACGAAGGCGGCCAGAAGGAGCCCCACCGCGCGGAGAGACCATCGCAACCGTGACGAATCGAGCAGTGACCCCAGCGGGCCGGGAAGGACCCGGCCCGCGCCCGGTCCGGTAAAGCGCGGGGTACGCCACAGGAAGGCCGCGACGGCGAACGAGACGGCGAGCGCAACGAGCGCCCCCGCCAGCGCATAGCCGAAGGGCAGCGGGAGGTCCTCTCGGGAGGCCACCCCGTGCGCCAGGACGAGGTCCGCGTTCGCCGCGGCCGGGAGGGGCACCGTCTCAGTTCTGACGTGCAGTCAGGTAGGTCTTCGTGTCCGGAGCTGCGAACAGCGGCCTGACCTGACGCAACCCGCCAAGCTGACCTCGATCCGGGACGGCGACGTAGACCTGCCGTGTAGCCGGTGACTGAGGGTCGGCGAAGTCGAGGCCGGGCACCAGCCTGTCGGCGGTTACCGGCCCGTTCCCTCGGACGGCGGCCCGGACGCCTTCGCGCGTCAGGTCGCCCGCGGCGCAGGCCCGGACGAGAATCCGGTTCCAGATCTCGCCGAGCGCGAAGCCGAATTGGACACCGTTGCTGGGCGGATCGTTGTACCTGGACCCATACATCATGGCGATCTCCTTCGCCTTCGGCGCCGAGGCGGAGAACGGAATGGTGCTCCCGACCACGTGCAGGCGAGCGGCGAGCGCCCCGGCGGCGGGGGTCCACATCAAGCTGGGTGTGAAGCTCGGGCTGTTGCCGATCAGCGGTACGTCCAGGCCGAGCGCCTGGACTGCGGACGCGACCGACGCGGTCTGGATCGGGCTGGTCGTCAGCGCGATGGCGCGAACCCCCGCGCGCTCGAGCCCCGCGACCGTGGCGGTCAGGTCAGCATCGGCCGCCGTCACCGCAACCGACTTCACCTTGAGCCCGTGCCGCTTGGCGAAATAGGTCGAGCCTGCTAGGCCGTCGTCTCCGTAGGTGCCGCCGAGATAGATGTGGCCGAGGGTGTCGGCCCTTCTCAGCTCGCCCCGACCCATGAGGTACGCCAGCCCGTTGATCATCTCGAGGTCGTAGGTTGCCCCGGCGACAAGCAGATAGGGATTGCGGAGCAGCTCGGAGGAGAAGGAGCCGGAGGCAGCCATTACCTTCCGGTCGATCAGGTCCTGGTAGAGCGCGGCGAGGACGGGGTCCCCGAGCACCTGGATGAGCCCGACGACGTTCGGCTCCATCTCCGCGAACTGGGTCTCCGCGACCTCGGACCGGCCGCCGCTGTCCCGCGTCTCGAATCTGAGCTGCCGCGCACAGATGCCGCCGGCGGCATTGACGGCGTCGAGCCAGATCTGCTGGCCCCGCGTTACCGCCGAACCGAGGTCGGCGAGGGGCCCCGAGTTGTCCGTGAGAATTCCGAGGGTGATGGTGGAATCGGTGACGCCGTGGTCCGTCTTGAGGGCCGGGCCGCCGCCGGCCTCGGTCGTGCCTGAGGCGCCCGTGCACCCCGACGCCGTGAGGGCGCCCACCAGCAGCAGGGCGCAGAGTCGAATCAGGCGCATCTAGCGGCGGACGTCGCAGAGCGCCGACGCAGCCGACCCCACCTGCGGTCCCTCGGCCCCGGCTTCATTGCCGAGACCTAGGGAACGGTCGGGTCGGCGGTTGAGGACGACACCGGCCGCGAGCACGAATGCCCCGATGCCGAACAGCGCCATCCCGCCGCTCGCCGCCGGACCGAACGGCCACGACCGGCTTGCAGCCACCTTCTGCAGGGTCGGCGTCCAGGTGTGCGTGCCCGATAGCTCGGCCGCCCGGCCGTTGACAGTGACCGGCAGTTCCCAGCCCGACAGCGGCACGGGATCGGTGCTTGCCAGGGTGTCGGCGTCGAGCGTGGGCGCCCGCAAGCGGGCGTCGGTAAAGGTCACCGCAGTCGCGGTGCCGACCGGTACCCAAGCGCGGTTGGCGGGCGGGCTGGGCAGTCGCAGGGCCACGCGACTCAGACGGTACTCGGCGCTGTCCGCGCGCATGCTGGAGCCGGCGGGGCGCATGCGGAGCGCCACTGTGCCGTCAGCCCCGATCACGTCCAACTTGGTGCCGGGTTCGACCTCCAGGCGCAAGTTCGGATTCGGCGCCTGCAGGACGCGGGCAGTCACGGCGGCCGGGCTTTGTGCGACAGCCGTAACAACGGTTCCGAGGAACGGGCGGCGCTCGTTCGCGCCGGTAGCCACCACCGACTGGTCCCCGTACCGCAGGCCGATTTTCCACGTGGACAGGATCTGGACCTTGCGGCTCACGACGCCGGCCGCCGATCCGCCGGGGAGGTCGACATCGGGCGGAAGCGGAGCGTCAATCCGAGGGTCGGCCCAGGCCCACCGTCCCTGCTCCGAGAGCTTGTCCCAGTGACGGTCCGTCAGTTTGCTTGCCAGCGTAGCCGGAGCACGCAGGAACGGCGAGGTCAGATCGGCGTACACGCCGTCCGCCGAGACCTGCAGGAATGGCGCACCGTCCGGGGTGAGCACCGTCAGTGGCGTCGGCGTCGAATTGGTCAAGAAGAGCAGGGTCCGGGCGTCGCCGTCGTTGCCGATGGCGAGGGTGGCCCCCGGTGGCAACGCCGGTCGAAGATCGGTGATGACCGTCACAACGCTCGGGTCCGCGTGGGCAAGGGCTGCGGTCGGCGCCGCGACCGCCGCGGCCAAGAGCACGGACGCGACGACGGCCGACCGCCGGGCACCGCTGCACGGGGGGCGCCTGCGCATGGATTCCTCACTGGGGACAAGAGCTGGTTCGATGCGGGTGAAACGGAAGTCGCCGGAGGCGGGACGAGCCCCGCCTCCGGCGACCCTGACCTCAGCCTGAGCCGGTGTAGCAGCCCGGCCCGCCGATCGCTTCGAACGGTCCGGTCTTGTCGCCCGCCCACTTCTTGACGTTGAAGGTGAACGCGGTGGCCATGTTCTCCTCGACCACGAAACACAGCTTCGGGAAGACGCTCGCCGTCGTCCTCTGCATCTCGGCCAGCCAGCCGTCGTAGTAGGAGCGGGCCTCGGCCGTGATCGGCGGCAGCCAGTTGCCGTGGTGGAGCGGGATGTACAGCTTGGCCCCGATCTCCTCCGCGTACCGACGAGCCTCGACGAAGCCGTTGGTGTAGGTCAGCTCCTGGATCCCGCCCAGCTCGACGTCCGGGCGTTCCTTCAGCGAGAGAGCCCGCAGCCCCTCGCGAATCTCGGCTTGGCCCGGCTCGATCGGGTTGAGTGAGCCGGAGGATCCGTGGTGGACGACGTTGAAGCCCTTGTAGCCCACCATGAAGAGCAGGTTGCCGTTGTCGAAGTCCTGTGTGAGCCCGAAGTCGGCCAACTGCTCGGGCGACGGCGTGTCGTCGACCAGGGGCGAGGGGTCCGCGCCGACGTAGGGGTAGGTCAAGTCGTCCGGGTACGGCCGGATCTGGCTGTGCTTGATGTTCACGACCGTGATGTCGAGACCCGGGATCGGGCTCTCCGGTTTGCCGACCGTGCCGAACGGCGTGACCAAGGGTTCGCCGCTAATCGGGAGAGCGTAGGTGTCCAGACCGGTGAACACGCGCCCGGAAGAGTCGCGGACGTAGTTGCAGTTGACCGCGGACTCTTTGAAGCCACGCTGGATGGCATCCCGCTTGGCGAAAAGGCAGCCGCCGGCCGTGGTGACCAGCTGTGCCCCGGTGATCGCCGCGATCCGCGAGGCGTGACGCATCTGGTCGAGGTGCGTGTGGTTCTGGAGGATTGCCTCAGGCTTTGCGTCGATGACCTCGTCGAGGCTGATGTAGGGCGTCTGGTTCGACCCCTGCAGGTTGTCCATGATCGTGGAGTCGAGCAGCACGATGCGGCCGCCGAAGTTGGCGATGTAGGTCGTGATGGCGACCCACTTGACCTGGACGTTGTCCGGGTTGGCCCAGTCGGCGCCGAAGATCTTTTCGCGGGCGGCCGTGGCGGCGGCGGCCAGCTGGGCTTCCGTGCGGGTGTCCTCGGCGGAGGCGCCGGTCAACGGCAGCGCCGCGCCCGCGGTCAGGAGCGCTGCGGCTGCGCCCCAGACCGCGAGACGCTGGATTCTCGTCTTCATCGGGACCAGCCCGGGACGCGCATGCCGGGAATGGTCCCGGTCGTGGCCTTCACCATGAATGATGCATCTCCTCGTATTCGGGGACTGCCGGACCGGATCACCGGAACGGCAGCGCGTGCTGTAGCACTACCTGTTAACTCTAGGTGGACACAGTCTACGGAGATGAAACCCTCGTCGGAATTGCTCGCGTGTTACGGTCGTGTTTCTGATGGCTTGTCCCCGTTTCCGGCGGAATGTCCGAATCCGCATGACGGCGGACATCTGGTGGCAAGCGAGCCCCCAATCAGAGTGGGGCGCGCTCAGCCGCGTCAGACGGATATGTCTGGAAACGCGATCACAGACAGGAAGCGGATCGGAACCTGTACCAGGATTGCCGGACCGTGCGTGCCTTCGCCGTCGAACTGAAGGGAGTCGCCTGGTCCAAGCCGGTACGTCGAGCGACCATGCTCATAGTCCATCTTGCCTTCGAGCATGTAGATGAACTCCGTGCCCGGGTGCTGAAACAGCGGATAGGTGTCGCTCTTGGCCGTCAACGTCACCATGAGGCACTCAAGGCGCTTGTGCTCTCCGCGGAGTGTGCCGAGCAGCTCGTAGTCGTGGCCGGCCTGGGACCCATTGCGCACGATCCGGGTCCCGCGGCCGGCCTTGACATAGGACACTTGGCGTTCGGTGTCCGCACCACGGAACAACGAGGTCACCGGAACATCGAGGCCCCGTGCGAGAGCGGCGAGAGTACTCAGGCTGCACGCGGTCTGAGCGTTCTCGATCTTGGACAGCATCGCCTTCGAGATGCCGACCTCGACAGCCATGTCCGCGACCGAAAGGCCGCGGTGAGTGCGCAGGTCACGGACATTGCGAGCAATGGCAACCTCGAGCGCGACCGAGTCGAGCGACTCGTCGGTCGCGCGACTCCGAGCGATGCCCGCGCGATCGCGCAGCAGGCTCTCGTCTTCGGGCACGCACATACCTTATCCATGACGCCCGCTCACCTGGTCAGGAGGAGTTCGAGGCCGGCGGCGAGCGCGAGGGCTCCCGCCTCGGCATCGGCGTCCTCGATGTACTCATTGGGCGAGTGGGAGATCCCGGTGGGGTTGCGGACGAAGAGCATTGCGGTGCGCACGTGCTCCTTCAGGACGCCGGCATCGTGGCCGGCCCCGGTGCCGAGGACCGGCGCGTTCCCGAGAACCATTGCGAGGTCCTCGCGAAGCTGCGGGTCGAAGTCGACGGTGGGGCTGTAGGACTCCTCGACGACCGTGGCGGTACATCCCTCTTCCGCCGCCAGCCGACCGGCGGATCGCCGGATCCGTTCGACGAGCGCGTGCACGACCGTGTCCTCGGGATGACGAACGTCGAGCCAGACGTCGACCCGGGACGCGATGACGTTCGTGCCGCCGGGGGTCGGGATCAGCCGCCCGACGGTGGCCCGGGCATCAGCCGTCTCCCGCGCGAGCGACTGGATCCCGACGACGAGCTTCGCTGCGGCGACCAGCGGGTCTCGGCGGTCAGCCATGAGCGTGGCGCCCGCGTGGTTGCCTTCTCCGTGGACCGTGATCCGCCACCGTCCGTGGCCGAGGATCGAGGACGCGACCGCCACCGGCCGGTCGAGGTCGACGAGGCCGCGGCCCTGCTCGACGTGGAGCTCGACGAAGGTGTCGATGCGGGCCAGGGCCGCCGGATCGGCACCCAGGTGCGCCGGGTCGAGGCCTGCCTTCGCGCACACCTCGGCGAACGTCGTGCCGTCGCCGTCCTTCAGGGCACGCGCCCGGTCAGGGGTGACGGCCCCCGTCATCAGTTGCGACCCGAGGCAGGCGAGGCCGAACCGGGACCCCTCCTCCTCGGGAAAGACGGCGATGGCCCTGGGGCGGTCGGGCGCCACCCCCCTGGACGTCAGATGGTCGAAGGCGACCAGCGCTGAGGCGACACCGAGGGGACCGTCGAATGCACCCCCACCCGGCACCGAGTCGAGGTGACTGCCCGTCACCACCGCGCCGGAACGGTCGCGGCCCGAGACGTGCCAGGCCCAGATGATCCCGTTCCGATCGGTCTCGACATCGAGGCCGCGGTCGCCCGCCTTCGCGACGAACCATTCCCGAAGCTCGAGCTCCGCGGTGGACCAGACGGGCCGGGAGTAGCCGCCGCGTTGCGGATCGGTTCCGACGTCCGCGATCTCCGCGAGCAGTGAGGTCACGGTGTCAGACATCGGCAACCGCCGTCAGCGAGGTCAGCAGGACGTCGGCATCCAGCTCGCCCAGGACTACGGTCGCATGCGCGCCCTGACTCATGCGTTGACCGGCCGGGCGATGGACGACCTCGGCGTGCCAGGCACCCCGACGGGTCATCACGTTCAGGGCCCGGGTCGGCTGGTCGAGGGCGACCGATACCAGCGCCTCTCCGGGGAACCGGACCTGCCCGCCGGACTCGAGATGGACGACTGATCCGTCGATGGTCAGGCGGAGCTCACCGAGCGCCGTGAAGAGGCGATCCAGGCCAGGGAACTCCGAGAACGGCGCAGCCTTGTCGATGTCGGCGAGACTGATCCGCCACAGCGTCTCGCCGTCGGAATCTGTCGCGATGGCCAGCTCTCGAGTGGCGCCGGCACCGTTGCGCCACCGAACCGGCGCCACCCGCAAGGCATCGAGGATCATCGAATCGTCAGCGCATCTCGCCGGCGCCCACGTAGGGGTGCAGGCTGGAGAGGAACTTGCCCTCGGCGAACCGTTCCAAGCGGAAGTCCGAGGCCGGGATGTCCGGGTCGGTGCTCTCCCCCTCGAAGACCAGGTCCGCGACGAGGTCGCCCACGGCGGGGGCGATCTTGAAGCCGTGACCGGCGAAACCGGCACACACGAGAAGGCCCTCGACCTGACCGGCCGGGGCGATGACGGGATTCCAGTCGGGCAGGACGTCGTAGACCCCGGCGTAGTTGTGGGTGACCGACGGGTCCGGAAAACCGGGGAAGCGATGCATCAGCTTCTCGGCGTACCTCATGATGCTCGCCTCGCTGACGACGTTCGAGTAGGTGTCGGCGTCGGCGTACTTCTTCTCGAAATCGGCGTGGTCGCTGTTGCCGACCAGGAACTGACCGGCGCCCTCGAGCCGGCAGTACTGCAGGCTCACCAGGTCGGACACCACCGGCACGTTCGCCAGCGGCACGCCCGCGTCGACGATGATCAGCTCCGAGCGGTACGCCTCGATCGGAAAGTCGATGCCGAGGTCCGCGAGGAGCTTGGCCGACCACCAGCCGGCCGCCACGATGACGAGGTCCGCCTCGACGACCTCGCCGCTTGCGAGCTCAACGCCGGTGACCTTCTCCCCCTTGGTGAGGATCCGCGCGACGGGCGTGCTCTGGCGGATCCTCGCGCCCTTGGCGCGGGCCACCTGGCCGTAGTGGAGGGCGAGCTGGGTCGCGTCGGCGAACCCGCCGCGGGGCTCGTACGACGCCGAGGCGACGTCGCCGATCTCCATCATCGGCCAGAGCGCCTCGAGCTGATCGTTGTCGATGAGGTCGACGTCGATCCCCAGGCTCTGGTGCATCGCGGTGTTGGCCTTGAGCGGCTCGACGTTCTCCTCGCCGACGATGACGGTGTAGCCGACCTGGCGGAAGCCCACCTCCTCACCGAGTTCCTCGAACACGGGAAGGCTGCGCCAGGCCATGGCGGCGATGGACGGGACGCCGTAGTGCGAGCGGACGATGCCGCTGGACTTGCCCGTCCCGCCACCGGCGAGGACCTGGCGCTCAAGGACGAGCACCTCCGACAGACCGCGTTCGGTGAGGGCGCGGGCGATCGACAGGCCGATCAGCCCGCCGCCGATGACGACTGCCCTACTGGCCATCAGAAGGTGCCTCCGTTGTTCCAGCCGGGGATCCACGAGGTGCCGGCGAGCGGCACCCGAGCCATGGCGGCGGCCTCGATGGACACCGCGACGAGGTCCTCGGGCTCGAGGTGCGTTAGGTGTGCCTTGCCGCAGGCGCGCGCGACGGTCTGGGCCTCCATCGTGAGCACCCGCAGGAAGTTCGCGAGCCGGCGCCCGCCCACGATCGGGTCGAACCGGGCCGCGAGCTCCGGGTCCTGGGTCGAGATGCCGGCGGGGTCCTTGCCATCCTGGAAGTCGTCGTAGAAGCCGGCTGCGCTGCCGAGCGCCTCATACTCCGCTGACCATTTGGGGTCGTTGTCGCCGAGAGCGATGAGCGCTGCCGTCCCGATCGCCACCGCGTCCGCACCCAGGGCCATCGCCTTGGCGACGTCGGCACCGTTGCGGATGCCGCCGGAGACGATCAACTGAACCTCCCGGTGCAGCCCGAGCTCCTGCAGCGCCTGCACGGCCTGCGGAATCGCGGCCAGGGTCGGGATGCCGACGTGCTCGATGAAGACGTCCTGCGTGGCGGCGGTGCCGCCCTGCATTCCGTCAACCACGACGACGTCGGCGCCGGCATGGCAGGCGAGCTTGACGTCGTAGTAGGTGCGGGTGGCTCCGACCTTGACGTAGATCGGCTTCTCCCAGTCGGTGATCTCCCGGAGTTCGACGATCTTGATGGCGAGATCGTCCGGGCCGGTCCAGTCGGGGTGGCGCGACGCCGAGCGCTGGTCGATGCCTTGGGGAAGAGTTCGCATGCCGGCGACCCGCTCGGAGATCTTCTGACCGAGCAGCATGCCGCCACCGCCCGGCTTCGCTCCCTGGCCGAGCACGATCTCGATCGCGTCGGCCTTGCGCAGGTCGTCGGGGTTCATGCCGTAACGGCTCGGGAGGTACTGGTAAACGAGGTGCTTGGACTGACCACGCTCCTCCGGCGTCATGCCGCCGTCACCAGTCGTCGTCGACGTACCGACCTCGGACGCGCCGCGTCCGAGCGCCTCCTTCGCCCGGCCGCTGAGTGCGCCGAAGGACATACCCGCGATCGTCACCGGGGTCTGCAGGTGCAGGGGGTACTTGGCGTTGCGGGTGCCGAGGACCACGTCGGTCCCGCACTTCTCGCGATAGCCCTCCAAGGGATACCGGGACATCGACGCTCCGAGGAACAACAGGTCGTCGAAGTGCGGCAGCGCTCGCTTGGCGCCCCACCCGCGGATGTCGTAGATGCCGGTCTGGGCGGCACGCTGGATCGCCGCGATCGTGGCCCGGTCGAAGGTCGCGGACTCACGCAGGCCGAGCCGGGCGCGATCGTCGTCGGTGTAAGCCATGGTCGTGTGCTCCCGATCAGTACGCCGACGTGTTGTCGACGTGGAAGTGGTAGAGCTGCCGGGCCGAGCCGTAGCGGGTGTACGAGGCCGGATCGTCGTCCTCGAATCCGGCGGACTTGAGCAGCCCGGCGAGTTCCTCGTGGTGCTCGGGCCGCATCTCCTTGGCGACGCAGTCGGCACCGAGGGAGGCGGCGGCCCCGCGGATGTAGAGGCGGGCCTCGTAGATCGAGTCGCCGAGACCGTCGCCGGCCCCGCCGCGGACCACCAAGCGTCCGGCCTGGGCCATGAAGGCACTGTTGTGGCCGATGTTTCCGCCGACGACGATGTCGACGCCCTTCATCGAAATGCCGCAACGGGCTGCGGCGTCGCCCTCGATCACCAGCAGCCCACCGTGCGCGGTGGCCCCGGCCGACTGCGAGGCGTTGCCCTTGACCACGACCGTTCCGCTCATCATGTTCTCAGCGACGCCGGTGCCGGCGTTGCCGACGATGATGATCTCGGCCTGCTGGTTCATGCCGGCGGCGTAGTAGCCGACGTGGCCGTTGACAGTGATCTTGACGGGAGCGTTCACTCCGACCGCCACAGCATGCGCGCCGAAAGGCTGGTCGATGATGAACTCCCCCTCGAGGCCGGCGGCATGCAGCGCCTGGTTGACCTCGCGCAGCGGCGTCTGGCTCAGGCAGTAGCGCGTGGCCTCAGCGGTCACCTCGGCGACGTCGGCCGTCACATCGGCGACATCGGCTGTCACGTCGGCGACGTCGGCGCTCACATCGGTGCTCACATCGGTGCTCACGCAGCGACCTCCTCACGGGTCCAGGCGTAGATGACCTCGGGCTCGGGCTCCCAGATCCGGGCACGCTCGATCCCCGGGAGGTGGGCGAGGGCACGGAACTCCGAGGCCATTGCGACCCAGTCGTCGGTCTCGGCGATCACTGCAGGCTTGCAGGCGATCGCATCACGGACCACGGCGAAGGAGTCGCGATTGGAGACCAGCAGCGTGTAGAAACCGTCGAAGGTCGCGCACAACTCCTTCAGCGCCCGCTCGACGTCCTTGCCGTCGGCCAGCTGCTTGGCGACGAAGCGCGCGCCGACCTCCGTGTCGTTCTCGCTGTCGAACTCGACACCGGCCGCCCGCAGCTGACGGCGAATCGTCGCGTGATTGGAGAAGGAGCCGTTGTGCACCAGGCACTGGCCCGGTCCAACGGCGTAGGGGTGCGCGCCGGCCGATGTGACCGCTGACTCGGTGGCCATCCGGGTGTGGCCGACGCCTTGCCAGCCCTGGGCGTTACGCAGTCCCCAGCGCTCGGTGAGCGAGGTCGGGCTGCCCACGCCCTTGAGAACCGTAAGGTCGGCGCCGAAACCGCCGACCAACTCGCGCGGGTAGACCTTCTTGGCCGCCGCGAGCAGCGTCTCGGAGTCGACCTGACCGGTAATCAGATACATCGTGTCGACCTCGGTGACGGTGACCTCGGCACCGACCTCGGCACCCAGCGCGGTCGCCACCTCGCCGGTTGTCGCACCGACCTCGATGAGCGAAAGGGCGCCCCGTCCTGCCGGCGTCCAGGTCGGGTCGCCGTAGACAGCGATCCCGGCGGAGTCCGCGCCGCGGTTCTCCATCTCGCAGAGCATCCCGGTCAGCAGGTCACCCAGATGCGGGTGAAGCCCGGGGTTGCGCAGGTGCAACCCCACAATTCCACACATGGTGGTCCTCTCAGTGGGCGAGAGACGCCCGCAACGCGGGAGCCTCGCCAGGCGGGGTCAGAAGGCAGTCAGGTAGCGGTCGTGCTCCCACGAGGACACGTGCGCGTGCCAGGCGAAGAATTCCTCGCGCTTGAGCTGTGCAAAGTAGGTGGCAACGCTCGGGAGCCCGGCGTCGGGCCACTCCCCCAGGACGGCGTCGAGCATCGCGGTGACGACCGGGTCGGCCTCGAGCGCCTCAACGGCGTGCAGCAGGGTCAGCGGTAGAGAGCCGCCCGGCCCGCTCCCGAGAGCACCCGGATCGGCACTCCGCTTCACTCCGTCCAAGCCGGCGGCGAGCGCTCCGGCGATAGCGAGATAAGGGTTGGCCGAGCCGTCACCACCGCGGAGTTCCAGACGCTGCTTGTCCGGGATCCGGATGTAGTGGGTGCGGTCGTTGCCACCCCAGGTCGGCGACCGCGGCGCCCAACTGGCGCCCGACGCGGTCGTCGTCGCACTGGTGCGCTTGTAGCTGTTCACCGTCGGCGCGATCACCGCTTGGAGGGCGCTGGCGTGCTCGAGGATCCCGGCCACGAAGGCGCAAGCCGTATCGCTCAGGCCGAGCCCCGTCGGGTCCTCCGCTGCATCATCGACCGGGAAGACCGGAGCACCGCCACTCGTCAGCGACAGATGGAGGTGCAGGCCGGAGCCGGTCTTGTTCGCATACGGCTTGGGCATGAAGGTCGCGATCATGCCGCGCTCGGCAGCCAAAACGCTGAGCAGGTAGCGCAGGGTGATCACACGGTCGGCGGTGGTCAGCGCCTCAGCAAACTTGAAGTTCTGCTCGAACTGACCGCTGCCGTCCTCGTGATCGTTGGCGTAGTTGCCCCACCCCAGCTGATTCATGGCCACGGAGATGGCGGCAAGGTGGTCGTACATCCGGGTCACGGCACGGGCGTCGTAGCAGGGTTGGGCGGCGGTGTCGTCGTCGTCGGCCGGCACGAGTTCTCCGGTTGCGTTGCGTTTGAGCAGAAAATACTCCACCTCGGCGCCAACCCACGCCTCGAATCCGGCGTCCGCTGCCTGCTGGACGAGGGCCTTCAGGATGTTGCGCGGCGCGAACGGCCACGGCTTACCCAACACGTGGGGGTCGCAGTGCACGATCGCCAGTCCTTCCTTGACGAATGGCACCGGCGTGAAGGAGTCCAGGTCAGGTATCGCGATCAGGTCAGGGTCCTTGGGCTCCTGTCCCATCGCACCGACGGCGTACCCGGCGAACCCGACCCCATCGGTCGCGAATTCATCAACGGCCTCGACCGGGACGAGTTTGGCGCAGGGCTTGCCGTTGAGATCGACGAACAGGGCGAGGAGGAACTTCGTGCCGGCCGCCTCGCACAGCGCGGCCAATCGGTTTGCCGACACGGTCGGTTCCTTCCGGGGGTCCACCTACATGATACTCCGTCTACGTAGAGTAGACCTCGATTATTACGCGCGCATCACACGATGCACATCCACTGGTCCGTCACACTCCAGCCGGCGTGAGGCTATTGCGCTGACCGTCGACCATCGTCTGCTCCTTGGCCGCGGCCTTCTCGGCGATCCGGAAGTCCCGGTGCCCGGTGGCGATGGTGCACATCCACACGATCAGGAACGAGAGCCCGATCGAGGTGAACGACGCCAGGTAGACCACCCACTTGTCCGGTTCGGCGCTGAGCACGTTGAACATCGGCCAGCCCGCACCCCCGTAGGCGGCCGAGACACCCATGCAGAGAATCGGGTCGAGGTGCTCATCGACGACGAGCCGTCGGGACCAGCAGGACGCGGATGCCAATGCGCCGGGAGAGTTCCGCGCTCTGCTGTATTCGTGCCGTCGGGGTCGCCGGGCTCCCAGGTTGACTCCATTTCGCTCCACGAATGACTCCACGGCCGGATCGGGGAGCATCGTTGACGTTACGCATAGCCGGAATATATGCTCCTTCTATGCGTAGTGAGGCCCCGCCGCTGATGCCGATTTTCCGATCCCGACATCAGGCCGACCTGCTGACCTGGCTCTTGCTGCACCCTGACCAGGAGTACACGACGACCGAGCTCGCCAAACGCCTCGACGTCCCCCTGACCACACTGCACCGGGAGGTCCAGCGCCTCGTCGCCGCCACCGTTTTGCAAGCGCGCTCGGTCGGACGCAGCCGGTTGCTTCGGGCCAACCCTGAGCACCCCTCGGCCGCCGCGCTCACCCGCCTGCTGGAACAGACCTTCGGCCCCCACACGGTGATCGAGGACGAGTTTGCCGGCCTCACCGGCGCGCAGACGGTCCTGATCTTCGGGTCGTGGGCCGCCCGGTACGACGGCGCTGAAGGCCCGCCCCCGGCCGACATCGACGTCCTGGTCATCGGACACCCGGATCGGGCGGAGGTCTACGACGCAGCCGACCGCGCCCAGGTGCGCCTGGGCCTGCAGGTGAACCCGGTGCTGCGCTCCCCCGAGCAATGGGGCGACGGCACCGATCCGCTCGTACAGCAGATCCGGGCAGCCCCGGCCGTGACCGTGCACGCGAGCACCGAATGACCCGGTGGGCCCGCGGCGAGACCGAGATCGCCGAGCTGGTCAAGACCGGCCGGCTGCAACAGGTGACGGGTGGTCAGGCCGACGGCACTGCCCTGCTCGACAAGGCACGGCGGGTAGCGGACAGCGCAGCAGCCCTGGTCGACTCCGACCCCGACAGCGCCTACGTCCTCGCCTACGACGCCGCCCGCCATGCCGGGACCGCGCTCCTGACCCACCAAGGTCTGCGTCCGACCAGCAAGGGAGGGCACTACGCGCTGGACCTCTCACTGCGGGCACAGTTCGGCACCGGCTTCCGTGCGTTCTCCACCCTGCGCCGCCGACGTAACGAACTGGAGTACCCGTCGATGCCCAGCGATGCCGCCACCACCGCCGAGGCCGAGGCCGCCGTCCAGGACGCCCGAGCCGTCATCGACTCCGCGTCCCAGCTCCTGCCGGGCCTCGCGATCTGGTGATCGCAGGCGACGAGTGGGGCGGGTCGGACTCGAACCGACGGCCCAGGGATTATGAGAACTCTTGGCTTGTCCCCTGTGCTGACCTGCATAAGCACTGGTCACTCGCATCCCTAACTGGTCGAATCCCCCGCTGTAAGGGGTAGCCCGAATCCGACCTGCCAGAGGAGATAACGATGACCACAGCCACGGACCGACCCAGCGCCGCGGAGCACATCGCCGGCGCCCCTTGTACGTGCACGTTCAGCCCCGCACGCCATCCGACGCTCTCCGACCCGGCCGGAGCGATGACGATGATTCGTCGCGTGGGGGTCGGGGAAAGACACCGCCAGCGGCGAGCACCCGCCTAGCCGCAGGGACGCCAGTGGACCTCATCGGCTGCGTCCGGCGCTCAGTGAGGAGCTTTGACATGTCCAAGCCACAACCTCCGCCGGTTCCTTCCTTGGCCGAGGCGTCGTCGCCGGGATCGCCGGGACGGTGGTCATGACCGCCTTCCAGCGACTCGTCGAGATGCCCGTTACCCATCGCGTGGACAGCTACGCGCCCGCCGACTTCGCGGAGAGGGTCCTGCCTGTCGCGCCGAAAACGGCCCGGGGACGACAGCGCTTGAACGAGACCACTCACCTGGCCCTGGGCACTCTCTGGGGGTCCGCGTACGGCGTCGCGGCCCGCCGCGGACTGCGCGGGCAGCGAGCCGTGAACGTCGGGTTCGCGGTCGTCTACTCCGGCGACGTGCTGCTCAACACCGCGCTGGGGCTCTACCGGGCGCGGGACTGGAGCGTCAGGGACTGGAACGTCGACCTGGTCGAGAAGTACGTCCAGGCACAAGCGGTCGGTGCGGTCTTCGACCGCTTGCTCGACCCGGTGTCGGCGTGACCGGCGCGCAGGGTGACCGTACTTTGGCTCGCGCCTACGCCGCCCTCACCGGCGCGACGGTCGTGCTGATCGGCATCGGGGGACTCCTGCTCGGCAACGAGTCGCTTTTCGATGTCCTCAACATCGACCGGGCCGAGGACGCCATCCACCTGCTCAGCGGCGGGACGCTGCTGGCCGCCGGGCTGCTGGTCCGCGACGAGCGCGTGGTCCGCGGCGTCGTCGGCGTGGTCGGGGTGGCCTACCTCGCTGTCGGCCTGCTCGGCTTCGTCGCCCCCCGCCTGTTCGGTCTCGTTCCGCACGGCTACGACACCGTCCTCGACAACCTGATACACCTCACGCTCGGCGTCCTCGGCGTGGCGATCGGCTTCGTGATCGGCTCACGATCGGCGCCGTTCACGGTGCGGTGACGGAGCGAGCAGCCCCCCGATGCGCAGCGCCTGGGCTGCCGAACATGGCGGACCTAAGCGAGTTGGGGGACAGCGCCGACGTGCGGTGCTGGCCCTGCGGCGACAAGGTGCCCAGCCAGGCCAAGGCGAACGACCCGAACCAACCCGGCCGCGGACCAGGTTTCGCCCGCCGTGCAAGGCGACCGCGGCCGGGGTGTCGTCCGGCTGGCCCACAAGCGCTGCAACGATGCCAGGGGCGCGAGTAGCGATCGTCCGTAGGCGCCGCTCCGCCCGGGCACGACCACGTCGTAGCGTCGCTAGCCAAAGCACGCTACCCGTAAGTCAGACGCTCGTTGATCCAGATCTCCTCGACCGTGGGGTCGTCGAGGTACTTCTGCAGCGGACCGAACCGGCCACCGCGTCGAACACCTGGTGGGCCGCGAGGCGCAGGTCGACCAGCTTCGGCAGGCGCCGGTCAGGCTGCGGTCGTCGTACTCCGCGATCACCTCGTCGACCAGGCGGCGGACGGCGGCCGGGGTCGGCAACTGGGTCCAGGCCGCGGCGGCGGACCAGCTCGCGGACCTCGTCCTCGACCACCGCGAACGCGTTCACGGGGTCCCCCGACCACAGGACGTTCTGGCTGGACGGTTGCATGTCAGTGGCGGCGGGAGCTGGCACATGGGCAGGTTCATGTAGCGAATGGCTGCGCGCAGCGGATAGGGCGAACCTGGTCGCCTTCCGTGGCTACGCGGCGGATCTCAACCACCAGCTGGTGGGCCTGTGCGTGCCGCTGCCTGCCCATCCGAGCGACCCGTGCGAGTGGGCAGAACCCGCGTTGCTCGTGAGTATGCACGGCAGCGCCGTCCAAGGCGCGCGGTGCGCGCTGGACCCAACCCCCGCGGCTAGGGTCGGTGGGGCGGGTCGGACTCGAACCGACGGCCCAGGATTATGAGACCCCCACATCGGGGCCTCTAGGGCTTCTACCTGCAGCTATGGCATCAGCCCGTCTTGCTCCAGACGCCTACAGCCTCTGCAGTTGACTCCATTTCGCTCCACGAATAGCTCCACGCGATCCGCATCGCGTAACTGGGTCTGGCGTCGACCCGCTGACCGAGACCGACGACCTTATCTGCCCCGTGATTCAGTTGCAGGCCCCATCGACGAGCGGTTCGGCTGCGCCTCGGCGCAAGGCACCTGCCTCACGTTCGGTTCGGGCAAAGAAGCGCTTCACCACCCTCATGAGCTGGGTCGGCCGTCTCCGGTTGGAGCCGATCGCCGCCTGCCTCAAGTCCTGTTCACAGCATTTCGCTCCACGGCCTAAATGGCTCCACGCATTAGGTGACCAGGAGCTGGTTGGTGCCCTCTTGCTTTGCGGGGGCTGTACGTGGCGGGGTCTCGCGTTCAGAGCTTTCCGAGTACGCCGCGAGCGATGATCAGCTGCTGGATCTGGCTGGTGCCCTCGTAGATCCGGAAGACCCGGGAGTCCCGGTAGAAGCGCTCCACCGCGACCCCGCGCATGTAGCCGGCACCGCCGTGGATTTGCACCGCACGGTCGGCCACCCGACTCACCATCTCGCTGGCGAAGTACTTCGCCGCGGACGGGCCGACCGTGGTGTCGGTGCCCGCGTCGTAGTGTGCGGCTGCCTCGAGTACTAGCGCCCTCGCGGCCCGATGGTCCGTCACAGAGTCCGCGACCATGCCCTGGACCAGCTGGAATGTCCCGATCGGGGTGCCGCCCTGTTTGCGGTTGCGGGCGAATTCGACCGACTCGTCGACCAGGCGCTCAGCCATCCCGACGCATATCGCGGCGACGTGCACACGGCCGTGTGCCAGGCAGCGCATCGCGGTGATGAAGCCTTTGCCTAGTCCGTCCTCGCCGCCGATCAGCGCGTCAGCCTCGACCCGGACGTCGTCAAGATAGACGTCGGCGGTCCAAGCGCCAGCCTGGCCCATCTTCCGATCCTTGGGCCCCACGTTCAGCCCGGGGCTGCCCTTCTTGACCAGGAACGTCGAGATCCCCCGCTGAGCCTTGCCTTCGGGGTTGGTACGTGCGAACACCATGAACGCGTCCGCGATCGGCGCGTTGGTGATGTAGCGCTTGACGCCATTGATCACCCACTGGTCGCCCTCGCGGCGAGCAGTCGTGGTCAGCCCGGAGGGGTCGGAGCCCGCGTCGTCCTCGGTGAGGCAGAACGAGGCGGTGACCTCACCGCTGGCGATCTTCGGTAGCCACTCGTCCTTCTGCGCCTGCGTGCCTCCCTCGATCAGCACGTGCCCCGCAATGCCGTTGTTCGTGCCGAACATCGAGCGCAGGGACGGCGTGGTGTAGCTGAGCTCGATGGACATCCGTACCTGCTGCGTCAACGGCAGCCCGAGCCCGCCGTACTCCTCGGGCAGGGCGAACCCGTAGAGGCCCATCGCCTTGCACGCCTCGCGGATCGAGTCCGGGATCTCGTCCTTGTCCTCGATCTCGTTCTCGATCGGCATCACACGCTCACGGACGAACTGCCGCACCGAGGCCAGCACGTCGTGGAAATCCGACTCGTCCATACCGACCGCTCCCGTATCAATCATCGGCTTGCGCATACCGTCCGGTCTGCGAGGCGAACGCGCTCGCTCATTCCAGCTCGACAAGAGGTTCGCCTTCTCGCACCGGATCGCCCTCGTTCTTCAGGACGCGTGACACCGTTCCGGCGTATTCCGCCTCGACGGGCATCTCCATCTTCATGGCCTCCAGGATGGCCACGGTGTCGCCTTCGGCGACCGTGTCTCCTGGGGCGACGAGGAGCTTCCAGAGCGACCCGGTCACCGTCGCATCGATCGTGGCCACGCTTCCTCCATTTGTGTTCGGTTCTCCGAAACGCCGTCCACCGCTCCGTATCAGTTCAGCCAGCCGTCCAGCATCGGGTCGGTGTTCTGGTCCAGAACGGTGCGCATGAGTTGCCCTGCCCGGCCTCGCAGCTGCTCCTTGACCCGTCCGTAGGCCGGTAGTTCGGCCAGACCATCGGCGAGTTCGACCGCCCGCTGGACCAGTCCTTCCGGATCGCACAGTTCGTCAACGATCCGGTTGTCGAGGGCCCCTTGAGGACTCAGGGTGCGCCCGGTCAAACACAAGGTGCGGGCGGTTGCCGGGTCAAGCTCGGCCTGCACGATATGCAGTGCAATCGCGGGGTAGGGCACGCCTGCCCGAACTTCGGTCAGGCCGAGGGAGTAGTCGCCGGTGGCGGCGACGCGCTGGTCGCATGCCAGCGGAATCACCAGTCCACCAGCGAGGCTGTGTCCGTTGATCGCGGCCACCGTCGGTACCGCGGCGGTGTAGAGCTGGTACAGGAACTGGTTCAGGGCTGTAACCATCGCGCGTTGTTGGAAGCCGTCGTAGCCGGCGGCCAGCTTCGTGTCGATGCCCGCGCAGAAGCACGGACCTTCGCCGGTGATCACCAGGGCCCGACACTTTCGGTTGAGTTCCCTGTCGACCATGTCGATGAGTGCCGTCAACAGCTCGATGTCGAGTGCGTTCACCGGTTTTCGGGCGAGCCGAATCAGCGACACGTCCGATACCTGCTCTAGAACGAGGTTGCTGAGTTGTCCGTGCACGGTAGGTGTGTCCCCTCGGATTGCCGGGTGGGCGGCGGGCTGTGCCCGGGCGGGCAGGCGCAGTCTTAGTAGGAGCGCGGCAGCCCGAGGCTGTGCTCGGCGACGTAGTTGAGGATCATTTCGCGTGAGACGGGCGCGATAGCCATGAGCCGCACGGTCCACCAGAGGCTGGTCAGTCCGTATTCGAGTGCTATGCCGTTGCCGCCGTGGGTCTGAATCGCCTGGTCCACGCATTTCATGCCTGCTTCGGCGGCGGCGAATTTCGCCATGTTGCAGGCCTCCCCGGCGGGGAGGCCTGCGTCGTGCAACGCCGCTGCGCGCTGCATCGTGTGGCGTGCGAGCTCGAGGGCCATTTTCGCCTCGGCCAGGGGGTGGGCGATTCCCTGATGGCTGCCGATCGGGGCTGACCACACCTGTCGCTCCCGGGCGTAGGTGCACGCGCGTTCCAAGGCGTAACGACCCGTTCCGGTGCAGATCGAGGCCGCGATCAGCCGCTCCGGGTTCAGGCCGTCGAAGCCGATACGCAGCCCGTCGCCTTCAGCGCCCACGAGCCGGTCGCCCGGAACGCGCACATTGTCGAAAAAGAGGGTGAATTGCAGCTCGGGCGCGTCCAGAGCTGTCGGGATCACTGTGCGTTGCAGGCCTGGGGCGCCGGCGTCGACGAGAAACAGGGAGAGCTGCCCTGGTGCCCCTGGCGCGGAAGCGCCACTGCGTGCGACGACGAGGACGGCGTCAGCCTCGTTGACTCCGGAGATGAATGTCTTGGCCCCGTTCAGTACCCAATCCTCGCCGTCGCGACGGGCCGTCGTGGCGATCCGGTGGGTATTGGAGCCGGCGTCAGCTTCGGTGATCGCGAACACGATCTTCGACGTTCCCGCGCCAATTCCTGGCAGCCATCGTTCGCGTTGAATCGGCGAGCCGTGGCGCGTCAAGATGGTGCCGGCGATAGCTGGTGAGACAAGCAGCAGCAGTAGCGGGCAGCCCGCCGCCGCAAGTTCCTCGCTGACCATGCAGAGCTCGCGCAGGCCCAGACCGCCTCCGCCGTATGCCTCGGGGATGTTGACCCCCAGGTACCCGCCCGCGGCGAGACTGTCCCAGAGTTCGGTCGGGGACTCGCCTCGGCGCGCTGCGTCGATGAACCGATCGTGGCCGTAACGCAGTGCGCACGTGCGGACAGCGTCACGGATCGCGCGCTCTTCGTCGCTTTCCACGAGGGGGAGCGCAACGATGGACGAGGTCTCATTCACCCCTGGCCTGCTCATGCGCCGGTGTACACAGCGGGCCGGGATTCGCGGAATGCGCTGACGCCTTCGAGGAAGTCGGTCGTGCGGGCGAGCTCCGTCTGCAGACGTTCCTCCACGTCGAGTTGTCCGGCGAAGCCACCGTGAACCGCCGCCCGCAATCCGTCCTTCAGGGCGGCATAGGCCATCGTCGGGCCGGCTGCGAGACGCATCGCCACAGCCTCGGCTTCGGCGTCCAGCGCGTCGTCAGGAACCACGCGGTTGGCAAGGCCGAGTTCCGCGGCCTGGCTCCCACTGAGTTGCTTGCACAGTGCGGCCAGCTCGAACGCGCGGCGATGGCCGATAGCGGTGGCCAGGGTGAGCGTCGACCCGCCGTCCGGCACGAGGCCGAACCGGGCCCAGGACGGGCCGAACACCGCCGACTCGGAGGCGATGATCATGTCGCAGGCCAGCGCGAGGGAGAAGCCGATCCCGAATGCGGGCCCTCGGACCGCGGCGATTACGGGCTTTCGCAAGGCACACGTGGCATTGATGGCCCCGTGGTGGACGTCGAGTTCCTCTCGCAGGTCGTGGGTGCCGTCGGCCCCGGTGGAGAACCCGATCCTCAGGTCGATCCCGGAGGAGAACGCGCGCCCGGCACCGATGATGATCACCGCACGAACCTCGGGCGCGGAGGCCTCTTCGACCAGCACCCGGGTGAGCGCGCGCCCGAAGGCGAGCGACCAGGCGTTGAGGGCCTCGGGCCGGTTCAGGGTCACCCGGCCCAGCCCGGCAGTGCAGGAGAACGTCACCAGTTCGCCGCGAGCCAGCGGGTGGTCGCCGGCGCTCATCTCAGACCACCGCCTGCGACTGCGCGACCATCGCGATTAGCGAAAGCAGGTTCTCCTCGACCCGTTCGGCCGCGATGTTGTGCGTCGGCGCGTAGATGATCGTGTGGTCGAGCACGCCGTCGTACCGTTTGAGGCCGGTCATCACTTGCTCGGCGGTCCCTGCCACCGCCAACTCGTCGATCATGGGATCGGTGACGGCCCGGCGCATCGCTTGCAGATCTCGGGCGGCGAAGGCCTCGCGGATCTGCGCGGCCTCCTTGCCGAAGCCTCCGGCGGAGAGCACCCCGTGGTAGGACTTGACCGAGGAGTAGAACCCGATCTGGTTTGCCGCCTCGTCACGCGCCCGTTCCTCGTCATCGTGGATCACCGAGATGATCATGCTCGTGACCGCCACATCCTCCGCGGCCCGGCCGGCGTGATCCGCGCCCCGGGCGACAGCCGGGCGCACGACCTCCTCGAGGTATTTCGGCGAGCAGATGGGGTGCGCGATGAGTCCGTCGGCCACCCGCCCGGCACTCTCGATCATCCGGGGGTTAACTCCGGCTGTGTAGATCGGCAGGCGGGCACTCAACGGCGGCGGGGTGTTCTCGATGGGCCGGAACTTCAACCGGTAGAAGCGGCCCTCGTGGTCGATCGGTGCCTGGTGGACGTTCCACAGTTTCCGCAGCAGGCCCACAAGCTCTTCCATCCGGACGGCCGGGGCGTCGGGGTCGAGCCCGTGCCATTCGGAGATCATCCGGCGGGTGCCGTTGCCCAGCCCGAGAACGAACCGACCGCCCGAGAGCTCGTCCAGGTCACGAGCTTCCGCGTTCATCGTCAGCGGGCTGCGTCCGACCCCGTAGGTGATCGCCGAGCCGAGTTTGCAACGCCGAGTCACCCCGGCCATCGCGGCCAAGGCGATCGTCGCCGAGCGGTTGAACAGCTCGCTCGTCCAGGTCGTGTCGAGGCCGGCTTCGTCCGCGGCGCGCGCGATCCGTAGCGTGCCTGCGATGTCGGGGGCGAACGCCGAGAGTCCCAGCGTCGCCGGGGTGGCGTGTGTCATCGTTTCCTCTAATCATTTCGGGCGCCCAGCGGGTCACCGGCGGGGGTCGGGATGAGCGGGTGTCTCAGCCGCGAATCACGGCATGGTGGCGCTGTGCAAGGGGGCGGGCTTTGCCCGAGTAGTGAGCGAAGCGTCCGATCAACTCGTCCCGCAGCTGTTCGGCGGGGGTCACGGCGTCGACGTAGAACGCCGAGGCGACGCGGAAGATGTCGAGGTCGACCCCGTATTCCGCGCGCTTGCACTCGACGAACGCCGCCCGTTCCTCGAGGTCCTCGATTGCTTCGATCTTGTTGGCGTAAATGGCGTTGACCGCCGGGTCCGCACCCATGATCGCCATCCGACCCGTGGACAGCGAGATGATCGCGTCCGGGTCGAAGGTGGCCCCGGACATCGCCAGATAGGCGGCGCCGTAAGCCTTTCGCACCACTACACAGATGCGTGGAACGGTGCACGCCGCGATCGCGGACAGGTACTTCGCGCCGTGGCGGATGATTCCGGCACGCTCGACCTGTTGGCCGACCATGAACCCAGGGGTGTCCGCTAGGAACAGCAGCGGCAGGCCGTAGGCGTTGCACAGCTGTACGAACTGCGCGCCCTTGTCAGCGCTGTCGCTGGTGAGGATCCCGCCCTTCTGTTTGGGCTGGCTCGCTACGACGCCCACCGCCCGCCCGTCGAGCCGCGCGAAGGCCGTGATCAGTTCCTTCGCGAACCGGTCGCGGTGCGGGAAGATGCTGCCCTCGTCGAACAGAGCCCTCATCAGCTCGTACATGTCGAACGGGATTCGCTCCAGCGGGGGAACGATCTCGGTGATGGAACGGCCTTGGACCGGGGGCAGCGGCGGCGCCGGCGGTGGACTGTCCTCCCAGTGCTGGGGCAGGTAGGACAGGTAGCGGCGCGCGATCGCCAGCGCCTCCTCGTCGTCCTTTGCCAGGTAGTCGCCCAGGCCACTGACCCGGCAGTGCATCCGGGCGCCGCCCATCTCCTCGGCGGTGACCTGCTCGCCGGTGGCCATGGCCACCATCCGTGGTGAGCCGAGGAAGGCGCTCGCGTTGCCATCGACCATGATCGTCGCGTCGCAGAACGCGGGGATGTAGGCGGCGCCGGCCGGCGAGGGGCCGAACAGGATGCAGATCTGCGGTATGTGGCCAGAGGTCCTGCACTGGTTCCAGAAGATGCGCCCGGCGTGCTGGCGGTCGACGAACAGGTCGAACTGCTCATCCAGGCGTGCACCGGCGGAGTCCACGAGGAACAGCAATGGGCAACGGGCGCGCAGCGCCTGCTCCTGGATGCGCGTGTATTTCCGGATCGTCTGGCGGCCCCAGGCCCCGGCTTTGACGGTCGGGTCGTTCGCGATCACGCATACCGAGCGGCCATCGATGCGTCCGATCCCGGTGACGACCGCGTCGGCGGCGAGGTTGTCGTCGAGCGTGCGGGCGAGTAACCCGTCCTCGATGAACGAGCCGGGATCGAGGAGCAGTTCCAGCCTCGTCCGCACCGGCAGCTTGCCCTGCGCAGCGCTGGCCAGCTGATACTTCGGACCACCACCGGCCCGGGCCCGCTCGGAGCGGTCGAAGAGTTCGGTTTCCAACGCGTGTGTGGGCGCGGACGTGGATGCGGTGTCCCTGGACATGGCGTCGTTGGACATGGGCATTCCTTTCGTGTGCGGCGATCCGGGGCTGAGAGTCCGGAGCGGGCGGGCTCGGCCGTCAGCGCCGGGCTATCGGCCGACCCAGGACGGTGCTCGGCGCTCGGTGAACGCGCGGGGTCCTTCTTGTGCGTCCTGGCTGAGGTACACCGGTTCGTAGAGTGCGTCGGCCATGTCCAGACCATCCCGCCAGCCGTGTTCGGCGGATGCGTAGACCATTGCCTTGCCGGCCCGCACCGAAAGTGGAGCGTTGGCCGCGATCTGCTCGCCGAGTGATTGGGCTGCGGCTCTCAGCTCCGCGGCTGGGACCACCCGATTGACCAACCCGATCTCGAAGGCGCGCGTCGCGCCGATCGGTTCGGCTGTGAGAAGCAGCTCGAGCGCGGCCCGTGGTGGAATCATCCAGGGCAGCGGCGCGGCCCAGGGTGCGCCGCGGCCCCAGCGGGCCTCGGTGATGCCCAAGCGGGCGTGGTCGGCAGCCAAGCACAGATCACACATCTGGGCGAGCAGAAAGCCTCCGCCGTAGGCGATTCCGTTGACGGCGGCGATCACCGGCTTGTCGAGCTTTACGTCGCGCTGCAGATGAGGCATGAAGCCTGGCGGTGGGACCGAGATCCCCAGCTCCGCCATCTCCTTGAGGTCTCCTCCGGAGCAGAACGCCCGGTCGCCCGCGCCGGTCAGGACAAGGACATGAGCTGCGTCGTCCGCCGCGCAACGGGCGAAACCCTCACGCAAACCGTCGCGCACCCCCTTGCTCAGGGCGTTGTGGGATTCGGGACGATTGATGGTCAGCCAGGCCACACCGTTCTGACGTTCGTAGAGGACAGCCGCGTCGCTCACTGGAGTGCCTCGCCCTCGCGCAGCGGCATCCGGGACAGGATCGTGCACATCGACTTACCGGTGGCGTCGAAACGAAGAGTTCGGGTTGCGCCGCCGCCCAGCGCGCCGTACATGACGATCTGGAAGGCCTCCAGGTTCGGCATGGGATACACCGTGATCGGCCCCTGAACCAGCTCACCCATGTGCGCGGCGATCGCCTCGGGTAGCAACTCCTGCGCGAGACGCGAGTAGGCGTCGGCATCGCGGGCAAGCACAACGACATTAGCGATATCGCCCTTGTCCCCGGATCGGACGTAGGACAGGTCATGTACGCGCATGCTGCAACTCCCTGGCGCTGCTGACGGTGACGGCCTCGTCGATCAGGCTGCGCGGGACGAGGGTGGGCCACAGTGCGATCACCTCGCGCACCGGCGAGGGCGCGCCGAACGCTGTGCCGACCGGTCCGGCGGTCGCGGGCAGCAGCAGCGCACGTCGGGCGACTTCCGCTTCGGCCTTGGTGCGCGTCTTGACGACCATCCGGAAGTCGACCTCGTTGGGCTCGTAGCCGGGATCGGGCGCCGCTGAACCCGCGAGCGCGTTGACACCGACGCGGTCGTAGCGCTGCTCGAGTGGGGTGACCCCGATGTACTCCAACCGCCTGCGTACGAGTTCCTCGCACCAGTCGGCCTTCTCCAGCGCGTCGGGCCAGGAGATAAGGGCGCGGCTCTCGGCGATGAATCCGTCCTGGTAGCCGATCTGGACCTTGAGTGTGTCCGGTCGCTCGCGGCCGGTCATGCCGATCAGACGCACCTGGTCCGGGCCGACCTCGGTGACCCGCACGCCGCCGAGGTCGACGATCGCGTCCGGGAGTAGATAGGAGTGTGGGTCGTGGACCTCGTAGAGGAGGTGTTCCTTCACCGTCCACCGGTTGATGAGCCCGCCGGACCCCTTCACCTTCTCGATGGTGGCGGTGCCGTCGGCGGCGACCTCCGCGAGCGGGAATCCGAGCCGCCAAACGTCCTTCGCGTGGCGCCACTGGGACGACATTCCGCCGGAACAGAGTCCGGCGCATTCGAGCACGTGACCGATCGTGAGGGCGGCGCCGATGCGTTCCCAGTCGTGGGCGGTGAAGGTCCAGCCGAAGTGGTGCATGAGCGGTCCGCAGTACAGCGCCGAATCCGCCAAGCGCCCGCCGAGCACGACGTCCGCGGCGTCGCCGAGGGCCGCGATGATGCCGTCCGAGCCGGTGTAGGCATGGGCTGCGACTACTCGGTCGGCGATGCGGTCGATGTCCTGCTCGCCGGTTTCGAGGTTCGCGAACCGCCAGCCGTCGCGGCGGATCCCTTGGATGCGGTCGGTCAGGTCGTCGCCTTCGATTACCCCGATCCGCAGCTCGGGATGTCCAAGTTCGAGCGCTACCTCGGCGATGGCGTGCGCACCGGCCGGTGGGTTCGCGCCGCCGCCGTTCGTGATGATCTTCACGCCGTTGCGCGTCGCGGCGGGGAGAACCTGCCGGATCATCGGCGCCAGGTCGGTGATGTATCCCGCGCCGGGGTTACGGATCTTGCGGCGTTGCAGGATCGACATCGTCAGTTCGGCCAGCAGGTCGAAGCACAGGTAGTCGATGCGTCCTTCGTTGGCGAGCTCGACTGCCGGGTCGATCATGTCGCCCCAGAACCCTGAACCCGCTCCGATCCGGCAAGGTGCGTCGGTCATCAGGCGTACTCCCAATCTCCGGCCAGGAGCTCTTCGAGCGATTCGGTGTGGAAGACGCCGTCGCGGAACTTGTCCCAGCCGACGATGCGGCGGTGCAGCTCCACGGTGGAGGCCACCCCTTGGACGGTGAGTTCCGCCAGGGCGCGTCGCGCCCGGGCGAGCGCCTGCGACCGGTCCGGTGCCCAGACCATCACTTTGGCCAGCAGCGAGTCGTAGTACGGCGGTATTTCACGCCCGGATTCGAACCCGGTGTCCACCCGCACGCCTGGGCCTGTGGGTAGCCGCAGCAGAGAGAGCGTTCCCGGGGATGGGAAGAACTTCTTCTTTGGGTTCTCGGCGTTGATCCGGAACTCCATCGCCGACCCGCTTGCCACGATCGCGTTTGGGTGAATCCGAGCGGGAGGCCTGCCGCGATCCGTAGCTGCGCGGTGACCAGGTCCACGCCGGTGACCAGTTCGGTGATCCCGTGCTCGACCTGGATGCGGGCGTTTACCTCGATGAAGTAGTAGTTCCAGGTGTCGGGGTCGACGAGGAACTCCACGGTCCCGGCTCCAAGGTATCCGACCTCGGCGGCAAGTCGCGTGGCCGCGGCGCCGAGTTCGTCACGCAGCTGTTGGGGCAGGCCCGGCGCGGGGGTCTCCTCGACCAGTTTCTGGCGTCGGCGCTGCAGCGAGCATTCCCGCTCACCGAGGTGTACGATGTTTACCCCGTCCGCCAGGATCTGGATCTCGATGTGCCTGGCCGGGGAGATGGCCTTCTCCACGAACAGGCCGCCGTCGCCGAACGCGGCCTGTGCCTCCCGTGCCGCCGCCTCGAACGCGGCGGGCAGTTGGTCGGGAGCGTCAACCCGGCGGATCCCTCGGCCGCCGCCGCCGGCGGCTGCTTTGAGCAGCACCGGGAAGCCGACGTCGGTGGCGTACTGCAGTGCCTCCTCGGCGTTCTGCAGCCGGTCGCTTCCGGGCGCCACCGGCACCTGGGCCTTCTGTGCGGCCACCCGGGCCGAGACCTTGTCGCCCACGGTCGCGATCACCTCCGGCGACGGCCCGATGAACGTGATGCCGACCTGCGCGCAGGCCTGCGCCAGCTCCGGGTTCTCGGAGAGGAATCCGTAGCCCGGGTGCACTGCGTCGCAGTTGGCTCCGATGGCCGCGTCGACGATCCGGGAGATGTCGAGGTAGCTGTCCTTGGCCGGTGCGGGCCCCAGCAGCACCGACTCATCGGCCAGCTCGACGTGCAGCGAGCCGGCGTCGGCCTCGGAGTACGCCGCGACCGAGATGATGCCCAAGTCGCGGCAGGCCCGGATCACCCGAACCGCGATCTCGCCGCGGTTGGCCACCAACACCTTACGCAGCATCAGATCCCCCGCAGCGGCCGTGCAGAGGAAGGGGTCCCGCTCAGACCGTGCATGGCAGGCGCTTGACGATGTTGAAGAAGTTGCTCTCCGTCATCACCGGCGTTCCGGACCGAATGTCGGGGCACCGGGTCAACAACTCCGTGAAGATCGCCTGGAGCTGGGTCCGGGCGAGCTGGTTACCCAGGCAGTGGTGGATCCCGCCGCCACCGAAACTCAGGTGCGGGTTCGGTGAGCGGGACAGGTCGAGCTCCCATGGACGGTCGAACCGGCGAGCGTCCCGATTGGCCGAGGAGTAGAACATCACCACCTTGTCGCCCTTGGTGATCTGGCGGCCCCGCCACTCCACATCGCGGCTGGCGGTCCGGCGGAACGTCATGATGGGGCTGGCCCAGCGCAGGATCTCCTCGACCGCACCGGGAACGCGCCCGGGGAGATCCTCGAGAAGCCACTTCCGCTGCTCGGGGAACTCCGTCAAGGCCGCCAGGCCGTGACTGGTCGACTGACGGGTTGTGTCGTTGCCCGCGATGGTCAACAACATGAAGAACGAACCGATCTCGAAGTCGGTGAGCTGCTGGCCGTCCACCTCGGCTGCCGCTAGCGCTGAGACCAAATCGGGACCGGGATTCTTCCGTCGCTCGGTGGCCAGCCGGATGGCCAGGCCGTGGCAGTATTCGACGGCTCTGATGAGCGCTCCGGCCATCTCCGCCTTGGTGGCCCCGGCGATCTCCGGGTCGTTCCACGACATCGCGACCATCGTGTGGTGAGCGGCTTCCTCACGCTCAGCCTGCGGCACGTCCATCATGTCGTTGATGTTGTTCATCGGCATCAGCGCTGCGCATTCGGCGACGAAATCGGCATGACCACCGTTCGCGGCCGCCTTCGCCACCAGGTTCTCCACCGCCAGCTTGGCGTTGGTCTGAATCTGTGTGTTGAGCCGCCGCATCTGCTTCGGGGTGAACACACCCGAGATCAACCGACGCAACGTCGCATGACGGGGCGGGTCGATCGCGATGATCGACTGGGCACCGTCGAGAAAGATCTGCGGCAGGTTCTCCATCGTCGTACCCGGGCCCGACAGGAAGTCCTGGTGATTCTTCGTCACCGCGACCACATCCTCGTGGCGGGTCATCGCCCAGAATCCGAAGTCCTCGGGCTCGGGCAGTAGCTGGTCCTCGAACGGGCGATGCCAGGTGATCGAGGGACTGTCCCGCAACACCGCGTAGCTCTTGTCCCGCTCAAAATCGCTCTTGTCCCAGAACGCCCGCGAGGACAAGTCCACCTCGTCGTATGGGCGCTCTGGGTTGCCGCTGGTGAAGATCAGCGACCCGGTGGGCGTACTGGTCATCATCGCTCCCTTACCGCGTTGTATGGGTTGCGAGCGAACTCCGGGTGACCCGTGGATCTCGGTCGTTCGCCGCGACGAACGGGCTGGTCCCGATCGTCGGCGTGTGCTGCCGGTCACACGAAGTATGTACATACGACCCTCTGTTGTCTAGCACGTGGGCGTCAAACCTTTTATTGTCCATCTATGGCAACTGCGCTCGCTCTGTGTCCAATGGTTGGGACGTGGGAGAATGCGCCTGTGACCGTGGTGCAAGGAACCCAGGCCCAGCGGATAGCGCGCCAGAAGCGCGAAGAGTTGCTGGACGGGGCGATCGCTGAGCTCGTCGAGCACGGCTGGCGCGGATTGCAGATGCAGTCGGTGGCCAAGCGAGTCGGGGTGAGCCGCCAGACGATGTACAACAGCTTCGACGGACGCGAGGGACTCGCGGCCGCGATGATCGAGCACCTGTCGAACAGCTTCCTCGACGGCTTCGAGATGTCATTCCTCAGCAAGGACGAGCCGGTCGAGCAGTGGCGGGCGGGTATCCACTACCTACTGCGGCGTGGGTCAGAGGACCCCGCGCTGCGCACGATGCTCGGCGCCGGCGCCGGTAACCAGTTCCTCGAGCTACTCACCAGCGGTTCGGGCAGTATCGTGACCCACACGCGGCCCCGCATGACCGAAATCGCCGAGCTTCACCAGCCCGGCCTGGACCACGAACACCTGCTGTCGGCGGTGGAAACCATCATCCGCATGGTCTTGAGCAACATCGTGCAGTCGATGGAGTCCCTCACACGCATCGCCGAGGACCTGACCGGGATGATCACGGGGTTCCTCAAGGTCTCTTAGGGACTGGCATTCAGCGACTGAGGACGTACGTGCCGGGAATTCCTGCTGTCAAAAACCTCCCAAGAATGGCGCTCTCAGCGCTGGCCCGTCCCCCGTTCGATCTGTGACCAAAACGCCGCCGCCTCGGCTCGATTCGCTGCCCCGAGCTTGCGCAAGATGCTCTGCACATGGCTTTTCACCGTGCCCTCGGTAATCGACAGGCGGCGCGGGATCCGAGCGTTGGTTTCACCCCGGGCCATCCACTGCAATACGCAATCTGCCGGCGGGTGAGCGCGGGTACTGATCCATCCGGCATCGCAAGTCGGCGCGGACGCGGATTCGGTGGGGCGTCGGTGCGACAACGACATCGCCTCAATGAGCGAGTCCGGCAACGTACTCAACGCGCCGGGCAGGGCCTGGTTGAGCAGGTCGAGACGTCGGCGGATCGCGGCCGGGTCCAGGTCCGGCCGCAAGGACAGGTTGCGTTCGACCTCGTCGAAGATCTGCGGTGACCAGTGCGGACGGAACAGCCGGTGGGTGGCCATGGATGCGAAGGAGTCGGTGACCTCGATGCCGTACAAGACATTCCCATCGAGCACGACGACGTAGCCCGTCATCTGCGGCCTCTACCGGTCGTAGAGACCGAGATCCTCGCCCTGCTCCGACAGCGCAGCCAAGGCCGCTTCGGCTCTCGCATCGGTGCGGTCCCGGTAGGCCAGGACGTCAGCGAGCCGGAGCCGGCGATGCGTACCGACCATGTGGAACGCCAACTCCCCGGCCCCCAGTTGCTTGATCAGGAACGGGCGGCTCACGTTCAACAGCGCCGCCGCCTCTACCGTCGTCAGCTCGGCGTGCATCGGGATAACCGTGATCCCGTTGCCGGCCTTGAGCTGGTCGATGATCGAGACCAACAGGTCGTGGATGCCGCGTGGTAGCTCCATTGCATCCCCGTCGGGCCCTACCAACCGCGGCGTCTGCCCGACCCGCCGAACCGGCTCCAGGAATCGTTCGAACGCCGCCAACTCGCTCAAAGCGAGCTGGCCCGGGCGGACCTCAAGAACCTCCGACATGACCCCAGAGTAAGACTCAACCGCAATAGTGCAACGCCTTCGGCACGCACCGCACCACGCCGCCCAGCCGACGACGCCCCTTCCCGCTCCACGGATAGCTCCACGCGACGCCCGCCCCAGAATCCCCTGGTCACCACCACCTCTGGCATCTCCAGGACGCCACGGCATCGCGATTTGCGCAATCCCTTGCTCAGAAGGGCTCAACACTGCAAACGCAGGCAATTCCAGCACCCCATAGGCGACCAGTGGGGCGGGCGAGGCTCGAACTCGCGACCGAAGGATTCTGAGACCCCCGGATCGAGGCCTCCAGGGCTACTACCTGCATCTATGGCATCAGCCCGTCTTGCTCCAGACGCCTACAGCCTCTGCAGTTGGCTCCATTTCGCTCCACGAATTGCTCCACGCCGGGGCTGGGTCTCATCGCTGCCAGGACCGGCGAGCGGGGTCCCAGACCTGCCCTGTCGCGTGACCGCTTATGGCCGGATCCGCGAATGCGATCACGGCGTCGAGCACGTCGGCGAAGTTCTCGGGCAACCGGTCGGTGAGGCGTTGTTTACGCACCCAGGCGACCCACTTGGTTTGCCCGATAGCGCGGTAGCTCGCCAGGAGAACGCCGAGGGGCGCCATGCGTGCTCCTCGGTGCTCGGCGACCGTGCGCAGCGAGCGGTCGAGTTCAGTCCCGTCAATGTTGTGACGACCACTCAGAAGGTAGATGTCTGCGAAGTCACGCCAGCGTGTGCTCGTATCGCCTCGCTGTACCGCGGTGACGATCTTCTCCGCGAACACCATCGGTAGGGAATAGCCGAGCACGGTGATCGACCCGCCCAACAGCCGCGGGACCTCCACCGGACCGGGTACGGGCCAGACCGCGTCGCCGACGTTGACATCGACGTCAAACGGAATCACAGCGCTCGCGAGCACGCAGGTGAGCTTGACGCGGACCCCCGAGTACTCGTCCTCGTCACGGATCGTGCGGGCACTCGCTCCGGCCGTGTCGTAGGCCAGGCCATCCTCCCGGCCCAGCCCCGCGATCTCGCGCACCATCCTGAGCACGGTGGCGGTGTCGTTGGAGCTCGCGGCAGTGTGAAGGTCCACATCCCGGGTGGGCCGACGGGTGCCGTATGCGGCCAGCAACACCCCGCCCTTGAGGACCATGTCGCCGGCCCGATTCGAGACGCTGAGCCGGTCCAGAAACCCCTCCAGCGCGTACAACGCGAGCAGCTCCTGCGTCGATCGATTCTCACGCGCAGACAGGGCTTGCAGGTCCCGGTACGCACGACCCGCCACCGTCGCCCGCGACGGGCCACTCACAGCAGGATCGCCAACGCCGACCGCAACGGCGCGAGGACCCGCGGCCAATACGCCGCAAACGCCATCAACTCCGAGGGCTGGGAGCCGCGCTGGCGCAGCCACTCCTTCAACGCGTCGATCGCGAGCTCATGGCCCTCAGTTCTGCGGGTACGGAACGCGTCGATGATGCAGCGCTGCGGCGAGTACAAACCGATCGCCGTGCCCACTTCCAACACCAAGGTGCCGCGGCCGAGGTCGAACGTCTCAGGTGCGAAGAAGTGCCATTGCGCATGTGCACCGGCCGGCGCCCGCGTCCCCCGCGGTAGCGCGATGTCCGGCGCGGCCGGGATCGCATCACTGAGGCCGTGATGGGCCAACGCCGTGGCCAGACAGAGCGTTGCGCGCGGCGCCGCCCTGGCCGCCGTGATCAGATCCAGGTCGACCGGAGCCGCATCAGTGCGTCGGTAGAGGCCCCTACGCAACGCCATCAACTCCCCCTCATCGAGCAACCGGTACAGGCCGTGCCGGCTCAAACCGGCCTCGGCCGCCTGCGCGAGAGTGAATGTGCCAGGCAGGTCCGACAGCGCGGCCGAAAGATCTGCAGGTGGCCGGGACACCGGGGACTCCTTCCAGAAACGATCAGATCTATCGTATACACTAGAGCTCTAATGTCAACGTTTCATCTGATAACCTGGGCAGGCGACCCGCGCGCACACCCGAGCCGTCGTCGAGACCGAGCTTCTCGGCCTGTGCCCCGAAAATTCCGCTCCACGGATAGCTCCACGCGACGCCGCCCCAGAAATCCCCTGGTCACCACCACCTCCGGCATCTCCAGGACGCCACGGCATCGCGATTTGCGCGAATCCCTTGCTCAGAAGGGCTCAACACTGCAAACGCAGGCAATTCCAGCACCCCATAGGCGACCAGTGGGGCGGGCGAGGCTCGAACTCGCGACCGAAGGATTATGAGACCCCCGGATCGGGGCCTCCAGGGCCTCTACCTGCATCTACGGCTTCAATCCGTCTTGCTCCGCACGCCTACAACCTCTGCGGTTGACTCCATTTCGCTCCACGAATAGCTCCACGCGATTACGACGCCTGGCCCTCGAGCATCCGGGACTGGCGGCGTCTCCGTGCCCCCATCGACGAGGTTGCTCGGGCGCAAGAACCCTCCCGTTTCTGCCAGCTTTCCGGTAGTGTTTCCTGGCATGAAGACGCTCGGATCTGAGTCTGCTGCCGGCGCTGCCCGGGCGCGGGTCCAGCACGCCCGAACTGAGACGTTCTTCCGTCGCCGGGACTTCGCCGGCGGCGACCGGGCCGTCGAGTCCGCGCTGAGCCGCCTCGCGGCCGCGGGTGAACTGATCCGGGTGCGCCGCGGCCTGTACTGGCGGGGCAAGAAGACCCGCTTCGGCATGACCCGCCCCTCGGTTCTCGAGGTCGCCGTGGCCGTCTGCGGTCCGGGAGCCGGCCCGTCCGGTGTCGCCGCCGCCCACCTTCTCGGCCTGACCACCCAGGTCCCCGCCACTGTCGAGGTCGCCGTACCCGGCAAAGTTCCTGAGCCGATGCCGGGCGTGCGTTTCCGTTCCCGCCCCTACTCCCGGCGCGAGCACCGCCTCACCCCCGCGGAGGTCGCCGTGATGGAGATACTGCGCGACCCAGACTCGGCCGAAGCCACCTGGCCCCAGGTCGCCGAGCGCATCCGTGACCTCATCGCCGACGGCACCGTCCGAGCCCACGTGCTCGACACCCAGGCCACCAACGAGCCACGGGTGCAGGCCCGCGAGCGTTGGGCGACGGTCGCCGCCTGATGCCAGTTGCCCTCGTCACCGATCCCGACGCTGTGGCCGCGTTGTCCGCCTCGGTGGCGGACCAGATCGGAATTCCCGCCGAGCACGTCGAGAAGGATTTCTGGGTAACCGAGGTTCTGCGCGGGGTGACCCGGGCCGCCCAGGCGGCGGGCGTGGAGGTGGTGTTCAAGGGCGGCACAAGCCTGTCCAAGGCGTTCTCGTTGATCCAGCGGTTCTCCGAGGACGTAGACATCCTCGTCATCCTGTCCACCGATCACAGCGCCGGCGCGCGCGACCGCATCCTCAAGGGACTCATCGACGGCGCGGTCCGCGCCACCACCCTGGATGCGAAGCCCGTTCCGGAGGCGACCTCAAAAGGCGCCAAGCGCGGCGCTCGATTCCACTACCGTCCGCGACCCGACACCACCCTGGGTGGCCTGTCCTCCGGGGTGTTCCTCGAACTCGGCTCTCGCGGTGGCGGACTGCCCTCGACACCAACGGCCGTCGCGTCCTTGCTCGCTCAACACGCCGCCAACCAGATCGAGGGAACGCCCGAAGCGGAGCCGGTCCACGTACGCGTCCTGGCCCCGTGCCGGACCCTGGTCGAGAAGCTCGTGTTGCTGCACACCGCGCACACCTCGCCGGACCCCAAGGCCGCGATCCGCGGTGCACGGCACTACTACGACGTGCACCAACTCCTGGCGCGCCCGGAGATTGTCGCCGACATCGGCGAGCACGGGATCGCGATCCTGGCCCGCGATGTCTGCACCTACTCCCACGCCGCGGACATGCCCGCCAGGCCCAGGCCAACCGGAGGATTCGCGGCCAGCCCGGCGTTCACCGACAGCCCTCACCTCGCCGCCGCGCGAGCCGAGTACGACCAACGAGTCCTCGCCCAACTCGTCTGGCCCACCGCAAACCGGCCGAGCTTCGACGCCTGCATGGAGGCCGTACACCGCAGCCGTGAGCTGCTCTGATGCGGTGTCACCTCCACGACTGACGCTAGGTCAGAATAATCCCAGCGCTGGGACGCGGTTCTGGCCCAGCCATCCGCTCACAGCAGGATCGCCAACGCCGACCGCAACGGCGCGAGGACCCGCGGCCAATGCGCCGCGAACGCCATCAACTCCGAGGGTTGGGAGCCGCGCTGGCGCAGCCACTCCTTCAACGCGTCGATCGCGAGCTCATGGCCCTCAGTTCTGCGGGTACGGAACGCGTCGATGATGCAGCGCTGCGGCGAATACAGACCGATCGCCGTGCCCACTTCCAACACCAAGGTGCCGCGGCCGAGGTCGAACGTCTCAGGTGCGAAGAAGTGCCATTGCGCATGTGCACCGGCCGGCGCCCGCGTCCCCCGCGGTAGCGCGATGTCCGGCGCGGCCGGGATCGCATCACTGAGGCCGTGATGGGCCAACGCCGTGGCCAGACAGAGCGTTGCGCGCGGCGCCGCCCTGGCCGCCGTGATCAGATCCAGGTCGACCGGAGCCGCATCAGTGCGCCGGTAGAGGCCCCTACGCAGCGCCATCAGCTCCCCCTCATCGAGCAACCGGTACAGGCCGTGCCGGCTCAAACCGGCCTCGGCCGCCTCAGCGAGAGTGAATGTGCCAGGCAGGTCCGACAGCGCGGCCGAGAGATCGGCAGGGGGGCGGGACACCGGGACTCCTTCTAGAAACGATCAGATTTATCGTATACACTAATGCTCTAATGTCAACGTTTCATCTGATCATCTGGGCGAGCGGTCGGGCCCACACCCGAGCGGTCGTCGAGACCGAGTTCCTCGGCCGGTGCCCCCGAAAATTCCGCTCCACGGATAGCTCCACGCGACGCTCGCCCCAGAATCCCCTGGTCACCACCGCCTATGGCATCTCTAGGACGCCACAGGCACCGCAATTTGCACGAATCCCTTGCTCAGCAGGCCGAACACTGCGAACGCAGGCAACCACAGCAACCTGTAGCCACCCAGTGGGGCGGGTGGGACTCGAACCCACGAACCGGAGGATTATGAGTCCCCTGCTCTAACCAGCTGAGCTACCGCCCCAAGCATGCATTTGCGCTGGTAGGACGCTTGCGACCACCTCCTGTCTCACCACTGACGGTCCGCATTGGCTGCTCCTGCCAGATACGTGCCAGATCGGTGCCGATGATTCTTGCCGGGCCTGGCCGAGCCGGTCTGCCACGGTCGTGTCGCCGCCGGTCTTCGGGCGAGCGTAGTGCCGGGTGCGCCTACTGCGCGGACCGCCCGCGGACCAGGCCGAACGCCGTAATGGCTGGTAGAGACGCCGTACCCGGCGATGTAGTAACGAGACGTAGTACATTGGTACGGTGACTGAAGTTCCGGTGCGCGAGCTGAATCAGAACACCGCGGGTGTGCTGGCGCGGGTCAAGCGCGGTGAGTCGATCAACGTGACCGAGCGCGGGGTCGTCATCGCCCGCCTGGTCCCGGCCCAGCCGCACCCGCTGGCCGAGCTGATCGCCTCCGGGCGGCTGCACCCGGCCACCATCGGCGGGCCGGCGCCACGTCCGGTCGGGCCTGTCCGCGACACCGACGAGGCCGGGGAGCTGCTGCGGCAGCTGCGGGACGACGAGCGGTACTGAGTGCTCTATCTGGACACCGCTGCGCTGGTGAAACTGGTCCGTCGCGAGGCGGAGTCTGAGGCACTGGCGGACTGGCTCGACGAGCGCGGCGGGGCCGCACGGGTCGCCTCGATGCTGGTCGAGGTGGAGCTGCCCCGCGCCATCATGCGGGTCGAACCGACGCTTCTCCAGGCAGTGCCGGCGGTGCTGGCCCGCCTGGACCGATACGAGATCGACGAGGTAGTCCGGGCGGCAGCCGCCGCCATGCCCGACCCGCTGCTGCGCACTCTCGACGCAATCCACCTGGCGACCGCCAGCTCGATCTTCGGGGCCGGGCTGGAAGCGTTCGTCAGCTACGACCACCGCCTTCTCGATGCCGCCGACCTTCTCGGGCTGCCGATCGCCAGCCCGGGCCGCCCGTCCTGACCGGCGGTTCGGACCTGGGATCCACTGATCTCGGCGCTCACGTCGGTTCCTCCACGGCTCAGCTTCTTCGACATTCATCGAAGGAGGTAAACCGGGCGGCAAGATTCGACGTTCGTCAAGAGTTTGCTTGACATACGTCGAAGAAGCACGGAGCGTGACAGCCATGCCGAAGCCCCTGCCCGTACTCGACACGACCTCAGCGGTCCGCTGCTCCCCGATCGCCGCCGGCGTCGTGGACGCGCAGTCCGCCCTGGAGATCGCCCTGCGCCTCAAAGCCCTCGCGGACCCGGTGCGCGTCCAGCTGATGAGCCTCCTCCTCGCCGAGCGCGAACCCGGGGTGTGCACCTGCGACCTCGCGCCCGCGGTCGGGCTGTCCGAGGCCACGATCAGCCACCACCTCAAGCAACTCCGTGACGCCGGGCTGATCGAAGGACGCAAGAAGGGCACCAACACCTACTACCGGCCGGTGCTGGAGAACCTCGGCGCTCTGTGCCGGGTCATCGACCCGACCTGCTGCTGAGATGCCGAACCCCCTTGCCCGCAAACTGCTCGCCGAACTGATCGGCAGCGCGCTGCTCGCCGCGACCGTGGTCGGCTCCGGCATCTCGGCCGTGCGCCTCACCGATGACGTGGCCCTGCAGCTTCTGATCAACGCCGTGATCACCGGTGCCGCCCTGGTCGCGCTGATCCTGGCACTAGGCCCGGTCTCGGCGGCGTTCAATCCGGTGGTCACCCTGGTCGAGCGCGTCCTCGGCGCGATCGACAACCGCACCGCCGTCGCGCTGGCCACAGCCCAGACCGCCGGGTGCTGCGCCGGCGTCGTGCTGGCCAATCTGATGTACGACCTCTCGGCCGTGACGGTCAGCGAACACGAGCGCACGGGTGCGGACCTTCTCCTCGGCGAGGTCATCGCGACCTTCGGCCTGGTTGTGGTCATCTTCGGCGTCGTTCGCAGTGGGCGGGGCAGCTCGGTCGCCTACGCCGTCGGCGGCTACATCACCGCGGCGTACTGGTTCACCTCCAGCACCAGCTTTGCCAACCCCGCGATCACGATCGGGCGAACCCTGAGCGACACCTTCGCCGGCATCGACCCGACCAGTGTCCCCGCGTTCGTCCTCGCCCAACTGCTCGGCGGCGCGCTCGCTCTGGGCGCGGTGCTGGCCCTGTATCCCAACGCCAAGGCCGTCGCCGCGGACGTCGCTGCGGCCGGCGATCCCACGGAGGTTCCCCGATGAGTGACGTCCGCCCGATCGTCCTGTTCGCCTGCGTCCACAACGGCGGGCGCAGCCTCGCCGCCAAAGTTCTGACGGAGCATCACAGCGGTGGCCGTGTTGACGCCCGGTCAGCTGGCAGCGAGCCCGGCGATGCGCTCAACCCGGTCGTCGTGCAGGTCCTGCACGAGCGCGGCCTCGGCACCGACGGCGAGCACCCCAAGCTGCTGACCCCGGACGGCGTCGCCGAGGCCGACGTCGTCGTCACCATGGGCTGCGGCGAGACTTGCCCGATCTTCCCCGGCAAGCGCTACGAGGACTGGTCCCTGGACGACCCCAAGGGCCAGGACCTGGACACCGTGCGGCGCATCGTCGACCAGATCACAGCGCGGGTGCGGACGCTGCTCACCGAACTCGGGGTGCCCACCAGCTGATCGCGCCCCGCGAGCTGTGAACGCGTAGGCGCTCCACCGCTGTTCGGCCTGTGGGTCGACGCCGATCGCGCGGTAGATCCCGCGCTCGACGCGCAGGTGCCGCGTCGAGGTGTAGACGCGGTACATGTAGTCCCCGAGCGGTCGGAAGCAGAGCGCATGGGCGAGCACGAGCGAGCCGAGGAACACGACGCCGGCGCCGGTGGAGGTCATCAGAACCGCTCCACCCCCGCACCACCACGTCGAGGAGGACGAACACCCCGACCGTCAGGCCGAGAAACATCAGGTCTCGCATCGCTCCGCTCGCTTCCGTCTGGTTCGCCCGGGAGGGCGACACCAGCTACGAAAGCGCGGGTTCAGGCAGTGTCCGGCACTTCTTGACGGGATCGCTACGCCGCGCCCGAAGATCAGGACGCGTTCCCGACGTCCACGCGGGCGGCGAGAGATCTCACGCCGCGAAGAGAGTGAGCGCCGCAGGTGTTAAGGACGCGTCAAGATCGCGAGCTCAGTTGCTAGAGCGGCGTTAGGGGGCGCATTCCGCGGCGGTCGGACGTATTGACTGGGGCGGTGAGAGTCCTCCAGCTGCCAAAGCGGCTCTTGTTGGGCCGGCCGATGCGATCGGACAGGCTTGGCGAGACCCTGCTTCGCAAGCGCATCGCGCTCCCGATTTTCGCCTCGGACCCGCTCAGTTCGGTGGCGTACGCACCGCAGGAGATCTTCCTGGTCCTGTCGATCTCCGGGATCGTGTACTTCCAGTACACGATGTGGTTCGCCGTGGCTGTCGCGGTCCTGATGGCCACCGTGGTCGCCTCCTACCGACAGAACGTGCACGCCTACCCCAGCGGTGGCGGCGACTACGAGATCGCGATGAAGAACCTGGGCCAGACCGGTGGGCTCACGGTGGCGAGCGCGCTGCTGGTCGACTACGTGCTCACCGTCGCGGTCTCGGTCGCGGCCGGCGTGGACAACCTGGGCTCCGCGATCGGCTTCGTCGGTGAGCACAAGGTGGGGGTGGCCCTGGGAATCATCGTGTTGTTGACGTTGGTGAATCTGCGCGGAGTCAAGGAGGCCGGGACGGCGTTCGCGATCCCGACCTACGGATTCGTCTTGGGCTTGTTCGTGCTGATCGGGTGGGGCCTCTTCAAGGCGATTGTGCTCGACGACGAACTGCGAGCCCCGACCGCGGACTACGAGGTTGTGGCTGAGGAGGTCGGCCTGGCCGGGTTCGCCCTGGTGTTCCTGATGATGCGTGCCTTCGCTTCCGGTTGCGCGGCACTGACCGGTATCGAGGCGATTGCCAATGGCGTGCCCGCGTTCCGCGAGCCGAAGAGCAAGAACGCCGCTACCACGCTGCTGGTGATGGGCACCATGGCGGTGACGATGTTCGCCGGCCTGGTGGCGCTCGGCGTACTCAGCGACTTGAAGGTGGCCGAGCACCCGGAGACCGACATTCTGATCAACGGGATGCCGGCTGGGCCGGACTACCACCAGGACCCCATCATCGCCCAGGTCGCCTCCGCGGTGTTCGGCGACGGCTCGTTCGCCTTCGTGTATTTGACCGCGGTCACCGCGTTGGTTCTGTTCTTTGCCGCGAACACTGCCTACAACGGCTTCCCCCTGCTCGGCTCAGTGCTGGCGCAAGACGGGTTCCTGCCCCGCCAGCTCCGTCAGCGCGGCGACCGCCTCGCCTACAGCAACGGCATCGTTCTGCTCGCGGTGGCCGCGGGAGCGCTCGTGTACGCGTTCGACGCCGAAGTCACCAAGCTGATCCAGCTTTACATCATCGGGGTCTTCGTCTCCTTCACCCTCGGCCAGACCGGCATGGTCCGGCACTGGACCCGGCTGCTGCGCACTGAAACTGAGCCGAACGCACGGACCAAGATGAAGCGCGCCCGGGTGATCAACTCGGTCGGACTGTTCTTCACGGGGTCGGTCCTCGTCATCGTGCTCATCACCAAGTTCACTCACGGCGCCTATCTCGTGGTGATCGCCATGCCGATCCTGTTCCTGTTGATGAAGGGGATCCGGGCTCACTACGACTCGATAGTCGTCGAGCTCACCCCGCCTCCGGCCGGCGTCACGCTACCCAGCCGGATCCACGGCGTGGTGCTGGTCTCCCGCCTGCACACGCCCGCGTTGCGGGCGCTGGCTTTCGCCCGCGCCACCCGCCCGGACACCCTCATCGCGCTCACCGTTCAAACCTCTCCCGAGTCAACCCAGCACCTGCTTCGGGAGTGGGCTGACCGAGATGTGCCCGTACCTCTCACCGTCCTCGATTCGCCGTATCGGGACGTGATCGGCCCGATCCTGGACCACGTTCGCGGCATTCGGCGCACCTCGCCGCGCGATGTGGTCTGCGTGTTCATCCCCGAGTACGTCGTCGGCCGGTGGTGGGAGCAGGTGCTGCACAACCACACTGCGCTGCGGCTCAAGGCCCGCCTGCTCTTCCAACCCGGGGTCATGGTTACCAGCGTGCCCTGGCAACTCGGGTCGGCCGAGTCGCTGGAGGCGCGACGCACGCCTGGCGGCGACCTGCCAGCGGCGGAGCGGGACTCGACCACCGGCACAGCCGCTCATGACGTCCTGGATTAGGCGCCCGCCCCGGTGGGGTGTTTCGGCGGGCGAGTACGTGAGGTCCGGGTCCACACGGCGAAGCCCCAAGGATGGAACCCTGAGTGAGTGGTTCCGCAACCACCCGGCACGGGCGATCGCCGGCGCGTTCGCGGCAGCCGACGTGGCCGGAACCCTGTTGCTGTCCTTGCCGGTGGCCACCGAAGAGCCGGGCCGGGCAAGCGTGCTCGACGCCCTGTTCACCGCCACATCAGCGGTATGTGTGACCGGGCTGACCACGGTCGACACCGGCGGGCACTGGTCGACCTTCGGGGAACTCGTCATCCTCGCCCTCATCCAGATCGGCGGTCTGGGGATCATGACGTTGGCGACCCTGGTCGCGCTGATCGTGGTGGGGCGGGTGGGCCTGCGGTCACGGCTGGTCGCACAGGCCGAGACGCGAGCCGCGCGGGCGCCGGACGTACGCACAACCATGCGGAACGTCGTGCTGTTCAGCCTCGCATTCGAGTCGATCGCCGCGGTCCTGCTTTCCATCCGCTTCGCGACCGCTGGGGGCCTTCCAGCATCAACGGCGGCCTACCACGGCGTCTTTCACGCCGTGTCCGCCTTCAACAACGCGGGCTTCGGCCTCTACCCCGACAACATGGTCCGCTACTCCGGCGACGTGTGGGTGTGCTCCGTGCTGTCCGCTGCCGTCATCGCCGGCGGCCTGGGCTTCCCCGTCGTGTTCGAACTCGCCCGGCGCTGGCGCCGACCAAGATCGTGGTCGATCCTCACCCGGGTCACGCTCTGGACCACGGCCGCGCTGCTTGTGGTCGGCGCGGTGGCGTGCACCACCGCGGAATGGTCGAACCCGGACACGCTTGGCCCCCTGGGAGTACCGCAGAAACTGCTCGCGGGCTCCTTCACCGGCGTGATGCCCCGTACGGCCGGATTCAACACTCTCGACGTGTCCGCCATGACCTCGGAGACGTGGCTGGTCACCGACATCCTGATGTTCATCGGCGGGGGCAGTGCCGGTACGGCGGGTGGGATCAAAGTCACCACCTTCGCCTTGCTCGGGGTGATGATCTGGGCGGAGGTTCGAGGCAACCCGGCGGTCGAGGTCGGTCTACGCCGCGTCCCTGCATCGACTCAGCGCCAAGCGCTGTCGGTGGCACTGCTCGGCATAGGCCTGGTGTTGACCGGGACGATGGCGATCCTCGCAGTGAGCCCCTACGACCTGGAGCGCGTGCTGTTCGAGGCGACCTCGGCCTTCGCCACCGTCGGTCTCACCACCGGGATCACTGCCGCACTGCCCGCCAGCGCACAGTTGATCCTCATCGCGCTGATGTTCGCCGGCCGCGTTGGCCCCTTGACCGTGTTCTCTGCACTGGCCGCGCGCGAGCGCGATCGGCTCACTGAACTGCCCGAGGAGAATATTCCAGTCGGCTGACGGAGGTAGGCGGATCAAGCACAGGTCCGTTCTCACCAACAGGTCGGAGCGGCCGCGCAGGATGCC
>NZ_JACDFE010000103.1 GCF_013815995.1 Sporichthya sp. | reverse complement strand
GGCCGGGCCTGCGCTGCGGGCGTTGCGTCCCCAGGTCGGCGCCCTGCTGGCTGCCGGCCGACTACACGAGGCCACCGCCCTCGTCGACGCCGCGCTGCTCGGCGAGGCCGTCGGCGTGAGCGCGACCGACCTCGACCATCTGGTGATGGCCCGTCAGATATTGGCGGACCGGCGGGCCGCTCGCGGTCGGGGCGCGTCATGAGCGACGGCTTCAGCGCCCTCGAACCGCTGCTCGCTGCCCGGCGCCGCACCGACCCTTGGCAGCACGACCGGGACAAGCCGGCCGTCTACGCACCGGACTACGAGCTCCTGGAGCAACTGCTCACCGTCCCGGTCCGCGATGGGTCCGCTCCTTCCACCGGCCGGTTCGCCCTCGCCGTCGACGCCTGGCTGGCGGCCGAGCTACGCCGCGCCGGCTTCGGCGCCGACGAGGTGTGGCCGCGGGCCGGCCAGCCCCGCATCCTGCCACGCGAGGTGGCCGAACTGCTGGAGCGGTTGCCGGCCAAACTCGCCGACGAACTGCGCGAGCGGATCTTGAAGATGCCCTCGATCGCCCCGACCTCGGCCCGGGTGCTCGGCCGCGCGTATGAGAAGCAGGTCGACGTCCTGATCTCCCGGTGGGACCGCGGGCCGGAGCTGCTGATCAGCACCAAGAGCCAGGTCTCCGCGTTCGGCAAGAACCTGCCGAACCGTTTCGAGGAGGCGTACGGCGATGCCGGCAACCTGCGTGCTCGCTATCCGCTCGCTGCGGTGGGCTTCTGCTTCGTGCAACGGGCCACCGTGCTGCGCACCGAGCCCGAGGCGTTCGAGCGCACCGTGGACATGATGCGCAAACTGCGCGACCTGCCGATCGGAGCCGGGTCAGGCAACGGCTACACCGCGACCGGGCTGCTCCTCGTCGACTGGGACGAGCCCTTCACCGACCGGGTCCGGATCGTGCACGAGGCGGTGCCGGCGGATGTCGCGGCGCCGCAGTTCCTCGCGCGGATGGTCGACGCCGTCCTCGCGGTCACCCCGATCCAGCACCACGTCACGGTGCGCGGGCTGCGCGAGCGCCGCACGCTGAACGTGAGGGAGGACGAGGGCGCGCTCGACCTCGACTTCGACTGATGGGTCACTGCCGGCTGAATGTGACCAGGGCCTGGAACCGGTAGCTCCGGCTTCGCTCCGGTATGCCCGACCCGGACCTTGATCGACCTCTCCGGTCCGCTCAAGTCGGCCGCGAACCACGTCGACATCTGCTTCGAGTCCTCACCCGCCAGCAACGTCGGAGGTCGCCCGATGGATGGTCGTACCTGGTCCAGAGCCGCGATGCTCGCACTCGCCGTCGCCCTGCCCATCTCGCCCGTCGTCACCACCACCGCTTCGGCCACCACCGCTTCGGTGGTGCGGGTCGCCCCGCACGGGAGCGACGACGGCGCCAAGGACGACCGCGCCGACCGTGGCGAGCACAAGCAGAAGGGCAAGGCGGCCCGGGCCAAGTTCAACCTCGGTGGCCGCCTGACCGCCGTCGACGTCGAGGCCGGCACCGTGACCTTCCGCGTGCACGGCGGCAAGTTCAAGGCGGTGCGAGGCACCGAGCTCACCGTGATCGTCGCCGACGGCGCCCGCGTCCGCCGGAACGAAGCAGCCGCCACCCTCGCCGACCTCCAGGTCGGCGACCGGGTCCGCGCCAAAGGTCTTCGCCACGACGGGGTCTGGACCGCCAAGCGCGTCAAGGCCGAGAGCCCGGACTTCCATCACGACGATTCCGCAGATGACTCGGGAGACGGCAACAGCGCCGCCTAAGCGCCCCGAATCACTGACCCACGAGGTTGATCGGGCGAGGTCGATCAGCCCACCTGTTCGCTGACCGCGCATCAGATCCGCACGCGCGGCGGAAGGATTCCGCATGCCCGCCCGCACCGCACTCCGACTGACCGCCCTCGCCCTCACCCTGAGCACCGCGCTCGGAGCTTCGGCTCAGGTCGCCGACGCCCGGATGCCGCGCGGCAACGCCAGCGGCCCGGCGATCGAGGCGCCCGCCGGTTACCAGCCGCAGTTCCTGTGCAAGAAGACGATGCAGCCGGGCGTCCGCGCCTTCCGCTCGCTCGTCCTCAAGCAGTACAAGAGCACCCACTCGGCCAGCGACGTGCGCGCCTGTTCGAGCACCCACACCAGCGAGCACGCCGACGGCCGTGCCTGGGACTGGGGTGTGCGGGTGTCGAAGAAGGGCGAGCGCAAGAAGGCCGAGGCGGTCCTGGGCTGGCTGCTCGCCCGGGACGAGTTCGGCAACGACTTCGCGATGGCCCGCCGGCTCGGGATCATGTACATCATCTGGAACAAGCAGATGTGGCGCTCCTACTCCGGGGAGTGGGGCCCGTACTCCTGTTCGGGGGTCACGTCCTGCCACCAGGACCACATCCACTTCTCCTTCGGCTGGGCCGGGGCGTACAAGAAGACCTCGTTCTGGACCGGCAACGTGGCCCAGCAGATGGGCCCGCCGCTGCCGCTGTACGACAGTCTGACCAACCCGTGGCGGGTCACCGTCAAGGCCAACGAGGGCCAGAAGTACGGCGGCAAGAACCTCGGCGGCGGTCTGCTCTACACGGTCAACGCCTCGGGGACCTACAAGTACGGAACGCAGGACTTCCACCAGGCCGACGCGGCCTGCCGGATGAACAAGAACGGACAGTGGGTGCAGGACCGCAACCTGCGCATCTCCGGGGTGTGGAACCTGGTGCCGACGGTCCCGTCACTCACCGGTTGCAACACCGTCAACCACAGCTACATCGCGACGATGACCCCCGACATCACCGACGCGGTCAGCTTCGCAATCTCCGACGACAAGCTCAAGGACAACAGCGGCTCACTGGACGTGGCGATCCGCCGCGTGCTCGCGCTGCCCGACCTGGGCCTGGGGAACTGACGATGACTGGGACTGACCAGGCTGATCTGGGCTGATCTGACGGAAGGTCAGGCCGGTGGGATGTTGTACTCCTCGTCGGTGACCGGGTCGCCCCACTCGGTGTAGACGCCGTTGTGGTCGCCGATCTGAACCGCGATGTGGCTCATGAAGGTCTCGGGCCCGGCGCCGTGCCAGTGCCAGATCCCGGCCTTGGCGTCGACCGAGTCACCGGAGCGGATCTCGCGCACCGGGCCGCCGCGGTCCTGGACCCGCCCGATCCCGTCGAGCACATGGATCGCCTGACCGGCCGGATGGGCGTGCCAGTGCGTGCGCGCACCCGGGGTGAACCGGACCTTGAGCATCGCGATCGAGCCGGGGGTGTTGTCGCCGGCCACGAGGGAGTCGAAGAAGACCTCGCCGCGGAACCAGGACTCGGGCCCGCGGCCGGTGGTCCCGCCGGAGGAGGAGTAGGGGTCCGTCATGTCGGCGACGCTACCCGCTCAGTCCCCCGGACGCCCGCATGCCCGGGCGACCCAGATCGGCCACACCACAGCGCGGTCTAGGCGACCATGGACTCGATGCAACTGGATCGGCCCTCGCCGGCGTATTAGGGGCACGACCGCCGCATGGAAGGCACCCGCACATGAGCGCCGATGACCGACCCGCGGCTAGTACTTTCCAATTCCCGGCCGGAGCGACCGGGGGCCCCTGGGTGATCCCAGGGGCCCTCGTGTTTCTGACGACTAGTCAGTCATGCACATGCGATCAGCTGTGGACGTCGTACCGGTCCAGGTCCATGACCTTGGTCCAGGCCGCAGCGAAGTCCTGCACGAACTTCTCCTTGCCGTCGTTCTGGCCGTAGATCTCGGCCACGGCGCGCAGGATCGAGTTCGAGCCGAAGACCAGGTCGGCGGCGGTCGCGGTCCACTTGACCGAGCCGTCGGCGCCGGTGCCGTTGAATGTGCCCTCGGCCGCACCCGCGGACCACTTCGTGTTCAGGTCGAGCAGGTTCACGAAGAAGTCGTTGCTCAGCGCCCCGACCTGGTCGGTGAGAACCCCGAGCGCGGAGCCCTGGTGGTTCGCACCGAGCACTCGCAGACCACCGAGGAGCACGGTCATCTCCGGCGCGGAGAGGCTGAGCATGAACGCCTTGTCGAGCAGACGACGCTCGGCCGGGGCCTTGTCGCCGGGGCGCGAGTAGTTCCGGAATCCGTCCGCGATCGGCTCGAGGACCGCGAAGGACTCGACGTCCGTGTCCTCCTGCGCGGCGTCGGTGCGGCCCGGGGTCACCGCGACGGTGATCGTAACGCCGGCGTCCTTGGCCGCCTGCTCCACCGCAGCACTGCCACCGATCACGATCAGGTCCGCGAGCGAAACCTTCGCGCCGCCGGCGGCGTTGAAGTCGGCCTGGATCTGCTCCAGCGACTGCAGCACCTTGGCGAGCTCGGTCGGGTCGTTGGACTCCCAGCTGCGCTGGGGCTCCAGGCGGATCCGGGCGCCGTTGGCCCCGCCGCGCTTGTCGGTGCGCCGGAAGCTCGAGGCCGAGGCCCACGCGGTGGAAACCAGTTGCGAGACCGACAGGCCCGCGTCGAGGACCCTGGCCTTGAGCGCCGCGACGTCCGCGGCGGAGATGACCGCGCCGTCCTGGGCGGGAACCGGGTCCTGCCACAGCTGCGGCGGGGCGACCCAGGGGCCACGCATGCGCGAGACCGGGCCCATGTCGCGGTGCAGCAGCTTGTACCAGGCACGGGCATAGGCGTCGGCGAACTCGGCGGGGTTGTCCTTGAACCGGCGCGAGATCGCGTCGAACTCCGGGTCCATCCGCAGCGCCATGTCCGCGGTGGTCATCATCGGCGCGTGGGTGATGCTCGGGTCGTGCGCGTCCGGCACGGTGCCGTCGCCCGTGGTGCCGACCGGCTTCCACTGGTGGGCGCCGGCCGGGCTTTTGGTGAGCTCCCACTCGTAGCCGTACAGCGTCTCGAAGTAGCTGTTGTCCCACTGGGTCGGCGTCGGGGTCCACGCGCCCTCGATGCCGGAGGTGACGGTGTGGAAGCCCACGCCGGTGCCGTTGGCGTTCTTCCAGCCCAGACCCTGGTGGTCGATCGGGCAGCCCTCGGGCTCCGGGCCGACCAGGGCGCCGTCACCGTTGCCGTGCGCCTTGCCGAAGGTGTGGCCGCCGGCCACGAGCGCGACCGTCTCCTCGCTGTTCATGGCCATCCGGCTGAAGGTCAGCTTGATGTCGTGGGCGGAGGCGAGCGGATTCGGCTGGCCCTGGGGCCCTTCCGGGTTGACGTAGATAAGTCCCATGGTGACGGCGCCGAACGGGTGACCCTCGAGATCGAGCGGGGCGTCCGCGCCGGTGTAGCGCTCGTCGCCCACCCACGTGTCCTCGGTGCCCCAGTTGACCTGGTCCGGCTCGAAGACGTCCGGGCGGCCGAAGGCGAAGCCGAAAGTCTCGAAGCCCATGTCCTCCATCGCGACGTTTCCGGCCAGGACCAGCAGGTCGGCCCAGGACAGCGCGTTGCCGTGCTTCGCCTTGACCGGCCACAGCAGGCGCCGGGCCTTGTCGAGGTTGCCGTTGTCCGGCCAGGAGTTCAGGGGGGCGAAGCGCTGCTGGCCCGCGCCGCCACCACCGCGGCCGTCCTCGATACGGTAGGTGCCGGCCGCGTGCCAGGTCAGGCGGATGAACAGCGGGCCGTAGTGCCCGTAGTCAGCCGGCCACCAGGGCTGCGAGGTCCGCATGACGTCGATGACGTCCTGCTTGACGCCCTGGAAGTTCAGGCTCCCGACGGCGGTGGGGTAGTCGAAGTCGGCACTCAGCGGACTCGCCGCCGGGGAGTTGGTGTGCAGGACCGATACATCGATCTGGTCGGGCCACCAGTCCGTGTTGGTCCGCGGGTTGGCGACCTTCGGGGTCGGGGAGGCAATTGCCGGGTTTTCGGACTCAGACACGAGGGTCCTTCTTCCTTGTCTTCTTCTTCAGGGCGGTTGCAGCGGTGTCGTTCGGGGATTTGACGTCAGGCGGCGCAGGTGGGGCACAGGCCCCAATAGATGACCTCGGCCTCGTCGAGGGTGAAGCCGTGGTCGTCGGAGGCGGTCAGGCACGGGGTCGCGCCGACGGCGCAGTCGACGTCGGCGATCGCGTTGCACGAGCGGCACACCACGTGATGGTGGTTGTCGTTGACCCGGGACTCGTAGCGGGCCACCGAGCCGGCGGGCTGGATCCGCCGGACCAGGCCGGCATCGGTCAGCGTGTGCAGCGAGTCGTAGACCGCCTGGTGTGAGACCTCGGGGAGCTCGCCGCGCACCGCGCGGATGATCGAGTCGGTGTCCGCGTGCGGATGGGCGTGCACCGCGCTCAGGACGGCGATGCGCGGACGCGTGACCCGCAGGGTGGCATCGCGCAACATCTGGGTGTAATCCAAGATCGGCGCCACGCGGCGAGTCTTGTCGCTTTTCTTGAAAGAGTCAAGAAACGCGGAAGGCGCTCAGTCGCTGGGAGCGGATGGATACCCGGCCAGGACCGTGGTGATGAGTTCGGCGTGCGCCCATCCCAGTCCGCGAGCTCCCCGCGGCGTCCCGGTGGTGGCGTCGATCTGCTCGCTGATGGCGTCCGGGTGGACGTGAGCCAGCACGAAGCCGAGGTAGCCCGCCGCCTGCTCTCGTTCACCCCGGTGCAGGAAGTACTGCGCCATCCACAGCGTCGCGACCGGCCACGGGTTGCCGCCCGTGCTGCCTAGACCGTCGTTGCAGTCCTCGGGGAACCGGCCGATGCCCGCGCCGAGGTTCCCGGCCCGCCGCCACCGCACGTTGACCGGCCACCGGTCGGCGTAGCAGGACTCCAGGCGTCGGACGGTCTCGGCCAGGCGCGGATCGTCCGGCCCGGAGCCCGGCTCGAAGGCGAGCAGCGCGCTGCCCAGCACGCTGGCGTCCAGCCGGGAGGTCGCGGCGAACCAGGGCGGTTCCGGGTCCAGGACGTGTCGCCAACCCCCGGCGGAATCATCGAAGTCCGCGCGTTGGTCGGCACTGCGCTCTTCGGCAGCCGCGCAGCGCTGCGCGAGTGCGTCATCGACCCCGGCGGCCACCCGGGCGGCTAGCGCGAGCGCCCGCCGGCGCAGGTTCTCGGCGTGGAAGCTGCGGCCTTGGGTGAGTTCCCAGAGGTCGAAGCCGATGCGCGGGCCCGCCGGCAGCAGGTGCTCCAGGAACGGCCGGGCGATCTCGAGGGCGCCCGGGTCGAGGGTGAGGACGGCCAGCACCGTGCCGGCCGGCCCGTCGTGCTGCGGGTCGCCGTAGCCACCGACCGGGACACCGGCCATGGTGTGCCTGCTTGCCGCCACGTCGCCGCCGCGTCCGAGCCCGGTGATGAAGTCGAGGTACCCCTCACACCGGGCCCACGCTTCGTCCCGCACATCGGCCGGGCCGAAGCACGCGAGCGCGCGCAACGCCACCGCTACGGCCGCGGCGTCCCGCTGCCAGAAGAACCAGTAGTCCGGCCGGCCGGGGCCGGCCCGGGGCGCCGCGGCGATGGCGCCGTTGGGCGCGCAGCACGCCTCGAGCGCCGCGAAGGATCGGCGCAGCAACGGATCGCGCGGCAGGGCTGGTGTCGCCGGAGCGCGGCCGACGATGTCGGGCGGGGCGACGGCCCGGTCGAGCCCGCGCAGCACATCCAGATCGAACGCGATCTCGGCCGGCGCCGGGCGTCCGCCACCCGCGGCGCGGAAGGCCACGGCGGCCCGCTCCTGCACCAGGGCGGTGCCCAAGAGGCGAAGGATCTGAAGGGTCGTCACGGGACCCTGATCGCCGGCCCGTCGCATCCACGACGGAGTCGGTCCGGGGCCGACGTACCAGGCGTGACAGCCCGCCACCCGCGGGTGCGGGGCGCCGAAGATGCCGACGGCCGGCGCCGCCGGCACGACTAGGGTGGGGGAATGGCCGCCCACGAGAACGACCGGCAGCCCCAACGCCGCGAGCACGTCGCGGACCTCGCCATTGCCACCGACCGCAGGCTCGTCGAGCAGGACGGCCCTCGGCGCGCCGCGGAGCACCGTCTGCGTCACGGGTGAACCAGGTCCTGCGGATCGGGGTGCTGTCCTCGATCGCGCATCGCACGCCACCCCGCAGCTACGGGCCGTGGGAACTGGTTGCGTCCACCCTCGCGGAGGGGCTGATCACACTCGGCCACGACGTCACCCTCTTCGCGACCGCCGATTCGTTGACGGCCGGCCGGCTGCACGCCGAAGCGCCGGCCGGTTACGAGGAGGACTCCTCGATCGACGCGAAGGTGTACGAGGGGCTGCACATCGCTGCGGCCTTCGAGCGGGCCGGGGAATTCGATCTGATCTCCAATCAGTTCGACTTCCTCCCGCTGACCTACAGCCGGCTCATCTCGACTCCCGTGGTCACGACCATCCACGGTTTCTCCTCTGAACGGATCCTGCCCGTCTACCGCGCGTACGACGAGACCTGCCACTACGTCGCGATCAGCGACTCCGACCGGCATCCGGACCTCGGGTACGCGGCCACGATCCTTCACGGCATCGACCTGGCGCAGTTCACCTTCGTGACCGAGCCGGGCGAGTACCTGCTCTTCCTCGGCCGGATCCACCCACACAAGGGCACCCACCTGGCGATCGACGTCGCGCAGAAGTGCGGGCTGCCGCTGGTGATCGCCGGGATCGTGCAGGACGAGGACTATTTCCGGGAGCTGGTGCAGCCGCGACTCGGCCCGGACATCACCTATGTCGGACCGGTCGAACCGCCGCAGCGCGACGCCCTGCTGGGCGGCGCGCTCGCGCTGCTGCACCTGATCAGCTTCGCCGAGCCGTTCGGCCTGTCGGTGGTCGAGTCGCTGGCCACCGGCACTCCGGTGATCGCGTTCGCCCTCGGTTCGATGCCGGAACTGATTCGTCACGGGACGACCGGCTTCCTGGTCGCGGACACCGCGGGTGCCGTCGAGGCGGTGGCGCAGGTGAGGCTGCTGCCCCGCCGCTCCTGCCGCGAGGACGCCGTCGTGCGGTTCTCCGCCGAGCGCATGGTGGCCGACTACGCCGAGCTGTTCGCGGGGATCGTGGCCGGCGGGCCGTCCGCGGTGAGCCGGGCGAGCAGTTCGGCCAGGTCGAAGAACGCGAAGCGGACGGATGCGTCGCTGACCCCGTAGGGCAGCAGGAGCGCTCCGTCGTGGATCAGCCCACCGCAGGAGTACACGACGTTCGGCACGTAGCCGTTGCGTTCGTCCCCGGCCGGCCGCAGCAGCGGTTCCCGGAGGCGCCCGACCACGCTCGTCGGATCCTCGAGGTCAAGCATCAGCGCGCCGATCGCGTACTCGCGCATCGGACCGACGCCGTGGGTGAGCACGAGCCAGCCGGCGTCGGTCTCCAGCGGTGAGCCGCAGTTGCCGGTCTGGATGAGTTCCCAAGGCTGGTCCGGTAGGTAGATGTCCTGCCCGTCGCCCCAGCGCCGACCGTCTTTGGAACTCGCGATCGAGCAGCCCTCGCGGTCCCAGCGCGACAGCGCGAAGTACCGGGCGCCGACCTTCCGGGGGAACAACGCCATGCCCTTGTTCTTCGCGGCCGGCCCGGCGAACTCGGTGATGACGAACTCGCGGAAGTCGGTCGTGGAGATCTGCTGCGGCGCGATGTGGTCGCCGTCGAACGCCGTGTAGGTGGCGAGATAGCGCACCGCGCCGTCCGCGTCGACGAAGCGCACGAAGCGTGCGTCCTCCAGGCCCTGGCTCTCGGTGGGACCCTGCGGCCACAGGACGCGCTCGGGCAGCGCCGAGTCCTCGGAGAACACCACCCGGTAGCTGCTCTCCGCGAGGCGCCGGGCGATCTCCTCGGTGACCGGCCCGCCGTGCCGGGTGACCCGCTGGCCGCGCAATTTGCGCAGCGCCGTCTCCAGGTGGTCGATCTCGAATTCCGCGGACAGTCGGCCAATCAGGTAGCGCGCACTCTCGGTGTCGGCGCCCTCCTCCGCGAGCCTGGCCTTGAACAGGTCGCGGTCGTAGGACACCGCGCTGACGACCCCCTGCTCGACGTGCGGACCGGGCTCGTCCAGGATCAGCGTCGCGCCGGGGCCCCAGACGCCGGTGCGGAACTCGATCGAGGAGATGTGGCCTTCGCCGACCGCGCGCAGGCTCAACACGAACCGGACTCGGCCCGGGCCGAGCCCACCCTGGTCGGGGTGCACAACCACCGACGGATTGAACAGCGCGGCGCCCTCGATCGCGTACTCCTGGGTGAACACGGCCCCGATCAAGGCCTTGCGTTCTGCCGAGAAGGGTTCGGTGTCGGGAAGCCGGTGCGCGATCTGCTCGTAATGCGCCGTCAAGATGGCGGCGAGGTCGCGGTGCCGGCCCCCGTACTCGGTCCGCACGTGCTGCAGCGCAGCCCGGACCGAGTCCTCCGGAAGGGCGACAATCCGGGCCAGCACCCCGGTGGCGCGGGACTCGGTGTCGGTCCGCTGCTCGTGGCCCGGGACGAACAGGCGGGCCAGGACCCGGCTGGGGTCCGCGTTGAGCACGACCTCGCTGCGCGTTGTCACCGAGTGCGGATCGAGAGCGATCGGGCCTGCTGCAGGGTCGTGATCAGCGCGATGGTCGACTCGGCGCCCTGGTTCTCGTTGCGACCGTCCGCCTCCAGGCCGTCGCAGCCGCCCCCGCTGGCCGCATCGAAGAGCACGACCCCGCTGTCGTTGCCCCCGAGGAACCACCGCGCCGCGAGCACGACACCGTCGGCCCAGCGCCGGCCCCCCGTGACGGCGTAGGCGCGGGCGCAGGCGTCGGACAAGGCCGCCACCTCGATGGGTTGCTGGTCGAAACGCGGCGCCACCGTTTCCCCCGGACCGCGCCCCCCGACCGGAGTCACCGACAGATGCCCGTCGTGGGTCTCCCCGTCGAGCAGCCAGCCGAGGAGCTTCAGACCGTCGGCGAGCAGGACGTCCTCGCCCAGGGCGTCCCCGGCGGCGATGAGCACCTCGGGCAGGGACGCGTTGGCATAGGTCAGCCGGGGCTCCGGCCACGGCCAGCGCGGGTCACCACCCGGACGGTCGATGAACGCCGCCACGTCCGTGAGCAGGGCGCGCGCGCCGGCGTGCCCGGGTGCGACAGCGAGCACCTCGGCGGCGCCCAGCCCGGCGAACACCATCGCCCGGGACCAGGGAGATCGCCAAGTCGCGGCACGGTCGAACGCGCCGAGCGCGGCGCTGCGGATCGCGCCGTCGGCGTACCCCGACACCGTGGCACCCAGGGCCCAGATTCCGCGGCCCCAGCAGTCCTCGACGCCGACCTCGCCGTGCCAGGTCCCGTCGCGGCTCTTGCGGTTACGGAACCGGCCGTCGTCGCCCTGGGCGTCAAGGACGAAGGCCAGGTACTGCCCCAGCACGGCCTTGAGTTGGCCGTCAGGGTCGCTCTCCCTGCTGACCACGATCAGAGCGCGGGCGACGTCGTCGAGGCAGTACCCGTGCTCCGGGCGGGGCCGGGTGAATTCGGCGTGCTCGTGCAGGCCGCCGGAGTCGGTCAGGCGCAGCAGGTGGGCGAACGGCGGCGGCGGGAACTCGGGGGTCATGAGACCGCGGTCAGCGCCTCGGCCGACAGCGACTCGGCGATGACCCGATATCCCGCGGCCACCGCACTCCAGAACAACTCGGGCGCCTGTCGGGCCGCCTGCGCGGCCATCGCGTTCGCCAGACCCGGCTCACTCAGCACCCGCCGCAGGGCGACCTGCAGCGCGCCCGGGTCACGTTGCGGAACGACCAGCCCCGAGCCGAGCGTCAACAGCTCGACCGCGTGCGGAAAGCCGGTCGAGACGACCGGGCGGCCCGCAGCCACGGCCTCGATGAGAACCCCGGAGGTCACCTGGTCCCGCGAGTCGTAGGGCAGCAGAACGACGTCCGCGCCGCCCACCACGTCGGCGAGCTCGGGCACCGGGAGGTAGGAGTCGTCGAGCTCCAACAGGTCCTCGACGCCGAGTTCTCGAGCGCGCCGCACCAGGCTGTCGCGATACGCCTCGCCCTCCCGCTCGAACACCCGCGGGTGCGTCTTGCCCAGCACCAGATAGCGGGGGTTCAGGTCACGCAGCCCCGGAAGCGCGTCGATCGCCCATTCGATGCCCTTGCCCGGGCCGAGCAGCCCCCAGGTCAACACCAGCGGCCGCGCATCCTCGGCCGGCGGCACTTGGCGTAGACCGTGGTCCACCGCTCCGTGCGGGATGGTCCTGACGACGGCCGGGTCGGCGCCGTAGGAGTCGATGAGGCGCTTCCGCGCCGTCGCCGTCATGGTCACGGCGACATCAGCGGCCGCGAGCAGCCGCTCCAGGATCCGACGCTGCCCGGCGGTCGGATCCTGCAGCACCGTGTGGAACACGATGATGGTCGGCACCCTCAGCGCCTCGACGAGCTCGACGACATCCAGCCCGTCCGGTCCACCGAAGATGCCGTACTCGTGCTGGACGATGACCACGTCGTAGCGATTGAGCCGGTGCACGGCCTCGAGGGCACTGCCGTCGGAGCCGTTCACGAGGTGGGCGACCACCTCAGCGCCCGGATGGCTGGTCCCCTCGTCCACCACGCGGACGACGTCGGTCTGCCCCAGATGCTTGAGGAGAGCCGCCGTGAAGGTGGCCAGACCGCACTGGGTCGGCGGATAGGTGCTCAGCATCGCAATGCGGGCGAGCGGTTCACGGGTCGTAGCGAACGCCACCAAGGGGTCCCCGTACGTAGGACGAGCCCGGGAGCGGCGAGGTGCGCAAGGTCTGGACTGATCCCGGCACGCTTTGGATCGATAGTGTCTCACGGCCAGGCTGACCGCCAGCCGGGCTGAGCCGGTGGTGATACAGGGAGGGCGTCAGTTGAGCGGCGATCTGCACGTCAATCGGGGCGGATCCGGGGAGCCCACCCTGCTTCTGCTGCACGGCATGGGCGGCGTTGCCGGGGTGTGGACCCGGCTCATCTCCCAGCTGGACGAGCACTGGCCCGGAGCGTGGATCGCCCCGGACCTGCCCGGCCACGGGCGATCCCCGTACCTGGACCGCTACAGCTACGCCGAACTGGCGGGTGCGGTCGCCTGCGTCCTACCGCCTGGCCGACCCGTTGCCGTGCTGGGCCACTCCCTCGGCGGGGCGGTCGGCCTCGCCCTCGCGGCGGGGGACTTCGGCGTGCCCGTCACCGCGGTGGTGGGGGTGGGCATCAAGGTGGCGTGGAGCGAGCAGGACCTGGCGGGAGCCGCCGTCATCGCCCAGCGTCCGGTCCACTTCACCCGCACCCGGGAGGAAGCTGTCGAACGCGCGCTGCGGGCCGCCGGCCTAGCCGGCGTGGTCCCGCCGGATGAACCCGGCCTCGACAACCTCGTGCGCCGGGTCAACGACGGGTGGCGGCCGATCTTCGACCTGCGCGTTCTCGCCGTCGGCGCGCCGGACATGAAGGGCTGGCTGGCCACCCTCGCCGACCGCGGGATCCCGGCGGTCCTGGCCGCGGGCGAACGCGACCCGATGTCCCAGCAGGATCAGCTCGCCGACCTGGTGCCGGATCCGGTGAGCCTGCCGGGCCTCGGTCACAGCGCCCACGTCGAGGACCCGGCGGCGCTGCTGCCGCTGCTCGGGCGCCTGGCCGGTGTCTGAGCGGTCGGCCGCTGCTGACCGGGCAGGGAACCGGCGCACCCGAACCCGACAGGCGAGCGCGACCCGCGAGGGAGGACGAGGCCTGTACCTGGTGGACGCTTTGACGTTCGCCTGGGGGATGGAGCCGATTCCGAACGACGGCAAGATCGTCTGGGCGGAGCTGACGCGGCGGCCATGACCCCGCTGTGAAGGTCTAGTCACGCTAGCCACCCCACCGTCTGCCCGGCCTACTCGATTGGCTTCGACCAGTACGCCGCCATCAGGTCGAGCGCCTGTTGCCGGCTCAAGTTCGCCACCTCGGCCTCGCTCAGCTTGAGCTTGGATAACAACTGGTGGACGAGATCGGCGGGCAGCGCCTGCGGTGGGACAGGGGGCGATGCGCCGGGCCGGGAGGGTTTGAGCCCTCGATCGACGCAGGCCCAGAAATTCTGCTCGCTGACGTCGAGCTGGTGGGCGCCGATGACGGCCGACCACAGCGCCGGGCCGTAGGTCGTGTTGTCAGCGGGCCGCGAAATGCGGGTGCGCAGGATGCGGCCGTCAGCCAACGGGAGCTCATAGGTGACGTGGTGCCGGACCTGTTGGCCTAGAGCGTCGCGGACCAGGTTCCAGCCCTCGACGTCACAGAACTTCTCGTGCTGGCGCCTTGACCCGGGACGACTCACGCGCTGAGAAGGGCGGCGGGCTCCACCAGCCAGGTGCGTAGCTGCTCATCGGTGGCGAGTTCGGCGATCTGCGCGACGTCCCAGTTCCCTCGGTGGTCCGGGGCGTTGAGCAGGCGGTCGTTCCAGTCCTCGGCGTACTCACGCAGGGCCAGAATGAGATCGCTGATCGCCTCCTCGAAGGTGGTGCCCTCGCCGTGGATCGGCAGACCCGGAAGTAGGGCCGCCCAACCGCCGCCCTCAGCCACGACAACCGCGTTGGACGGACGGGCCTGCATGAGCTTGCCGAGTAGCCGCTTGATGTCGAGGACCGCGTAGCGCTCGTCCTCCCGTTGGACAGTGACGACCCTTCCGGCCCGGGCGTTGTCGAGCAGCGCCCGGAACTGGCGTCGGGCCTCACTGGTGGTCGGAAAGTGGCGGGTCATAGACCGACATTGAGCGCACGCCCCAGGTACGTCAAGTACCTAAAGTACTTGAATAGGTCTCGCTCGCAAGGGTGGCCCCGGCGCGTGATGAGTGCCGAGTTCGGCGCGGGCGAAGGTGAGGGCGTCTGCGGTGCCCAACTCGCGCCCCACCCGGGCACTGTCGGCGTAGGCCCTGTCCCCCAGCCGCGCGGTGAGCCGCGCCGGCAGGGCGGCCACCTCCCCGGCGAGGACGCCGGTGCCGCCGAGCGGCTGGCCGTGGCTCTCC
>NZ_JACDFE010000102.1 GCF_013815995.1 Sporichthya sp. | reverse complement strand
GAGCCCACCGGCGTCGAGCCCGCCGGCGAGCGACGCCGCCGCCGAGGAAGCCCTCAAGCCGGCGCCCGAATCGACGTGGGCCGGCGTGCACCTCAAGGTCCGCCTCAGCACCCTGCTCGGCCTGGACCGCTACCCGGGCGAGCTGGCCGGCTGGGGCAGCGCCCACGCCGAACTCGCCCGCCAGATGGTCGACCAGCTCGGCGCCGCGCAGTGGCGCTACACCCTGACCTGCCCCGAGGGGTACCTGATCCGTACCGGCCTGACCAACGCCCGCCCGTCCACCAGCCGCAAGCGTCAGGCCTCCTGCCAGGCGGTCGTCGAGATCGTGGTCCCCGCCGCTCTGCTGCCCCAGTTGCTCAGCGGCGACCTCGCCGCGACCATCGCACCGGACCTGCTCAAGGCGTGGGGACCGGTCATCTTCGACCTGCACGAACGCCTCACCGACCTCAAGACCCAGCGTCTGCTCGACCCCCGACGACGAGCCCCCGGCGCCGCACTCCGGCGCGAGGTCATCGCCGCGATCAAGACCTGCGTCGGCCCCGGCTGCCGCGCCCCGGCCGGCCGAGGCGACATCGACCACCGCAAGGACTGGGCCAAGGGCGGCGACACCGTCCAGGACAACCTCAACCCGATGTGCCGCCACAACCACCGGCTCAAGACCGAAGCCGGCTGGCAGCTACGCCGGATCGCGGACACCTTCGAATGGACCACCCGCCTCGGGCACGTCTACCTCGTACCCGTGCCCCCGGTGCTTCCCCACCTGCCCGAACAACAGCCCAGCCCGGCCGAAGAGGACCTCTCCCTCAACGGCGACCGGGACCAACGAGGCGAACCCTGGCAGCGCTCGACCGCCTGGGACGAAACCCGGCACCTACGAGCCGAGCCGCAGCCGCCGACACCACCCCGGCCCCGGCCAGATCACGACGACGACCCGCTGCCGTTCTAAACGGTCGCGGGGCGCCCCGGCGCGCCGTGGCGGTTCCGCTCCCGCAGATCGCGGGGCGAGCAAGTCGGCGTTCACCCCTGTCGGCAAGATCGGCAAACGCGCGATGCGCGCGCCCTACTGCGCCTGACAAGATCGGCGGCATGAAGGAACACAAGATCTTCGCCGCTTGCTATGACCGGATGCTCGCCTCGATCGAGAAGAAGGTCCTCGGCCGCCGCCGCGAGGCCCTGCTCGCCGGCCTCACGGGCCGGGTGCTCGACGTCGGCGCCGGGACGGGCGTGAACATCCCCTTCTTCAAGTCGGCATCGACCGTGGTGCTCGCCGAGCCCGACGGCGCGATGCGGGCGAAGATGGACGCGAAGATCCCCAAGGCGTCGGTGCCGGTCGAGACCAGCGGTGCCCCCGCCGAGAAGCTGCCGTTCCCCGACGCCTCCTTCGACGCCGCCGTCTGCACCTTGGTGCTGTGCACCGTGCAGAACCCCGAGCAGGCGCTCTCCGAGATCCACCGGGTACTCAAGCCGGGCGGCACCCTCGTCGTCCTCGAGCACGTCGAGGCGCCGGATGAGGCGAAGCTGCACCGTTGGCAGCACCGCATCGGCCCGGTCTGGACCAAGGTGGCCGCCGGCTGCGTGCTGACCCGCGATACCGCGACCACCGTCGAGAAGGCCGGCTTCACCTTCAGCTCGCTGGAGAACCTGCGGGAACTCCCGGGGTGGATGCCGATCAGCCCGATGATTCAGGGTGTCGCCACCCGCTCGTGAGTTCCGCGCCTCAGTACCGCCCGCCGGTCCAGCGGGTGGTCCAGATTCGCTCGAGTCGCACCGTGCTCCCGGTGCGGCCGGCGTGCCAGATCCGGTTCTCGCCGCCGTAGATGCCGACGTGGAAGACGGTGCGCGTGGTGGTCCGGTAGAAGAAGATCAGGTCGCCCTCGCGTACCTGCTTACCGACCTTGCGGGCGCCGTCGAACTGGGCCTGGGCGACCCGCGGGATCTGGACACCGAGCTTGTTGTGGACGAACTGGGTGTACCCCGAGCAGTCGAAGCCCCGGGGGGTGGTGCCACCCCAGCGATACGGGGTGCCGACGTAGTCCGACGCGACCGAGGTGGCGCGCACCCCGAAGGCCTTGACGGGCGAGGGGGCTGCGAAAGCAGCCGGCTGAGCTACCAGGAAGACGGTTATCAGCGCGAGCAGCAATCCGCTGAGGCGGACGAACGAACGGCGTACGGGCATGCAGACGTGACCGAGCACGGCGGTGCCTCCGAACCCGCCGACGAAAGATGACCTGTCGGGTTCGGACGTGGAGGTTGCCCGGCCCACCATCGGTGGGCTTTACCCCGAGGACGCGATGCGCGCCCGTATTGCTGGGTCTCCCGCTCCTGCCCTGAGGAGATCGACGCCGGTCGGATAAGGGCAGGACTTGGCGCCATCCGGCGGGGCGCCCGACCGGGCACCAGGGAGCACATCGGCCCTTGCCCGGGTCAACTGAACGATTGGCGCCTGTGAGTGATCCGCAGACACGATCCCAAGAAGTTGCTGAGGAAGCGTGACAAAGGGGACATACCGCCGATAACTTTCGGGTCCGCCGTCCGGGGGTCGGCGGTTTCTGATCCGGGGGGATCTTCTTGAAGCTTCGTGCGCGCACGTCCGTCGTCGGCACCATCACCGCTTCTCTCGCTCTCGCCCTGGCAGGCCCGGCACTCGCCGTGAATGCTGCTGCGGACGCGTCCTCGGCCGTGGCCGGCGCCGCCCTGGTCCGCTTCCCGGAGTTCGCCGGGCTGACCGACAGCCGGTCGCTCCAGGACCCGCTGATGCTGCAGGGCAAGCTCACCGACGTGGCCGGCAAGGCCCTCAGCGGCGCCCAGGTCCTGCTCGCCGCCTGGCCGTCCAGCTCGGCCGTGGCCAAGCTCCCGGTCGGCGGCTCGTTCGACGTGGTCCCGGCCGCCCGCACCATCGCCGGCAAGGACGGGGCCTACCAGCTGCGCTCGCTGATCACGCCGCTGCTGATGTCGCTGTCCGGCAAGGACGGCCTCGACGTCGAGCTCGACGTCTTCCACGGCGACCGGCACTACGTGTACCTCACCCAGCTGAAGTCGGGCGGCGGAAACTGGATCCACGACTTCGTCCGCGGCGTCGACGGCCAGGCGGGCGAGCTGACGTCCAAGGCCACCAACTCTCTGGACCTGGCGCTCGACCCGGCCCAGGGCGAGAAGCTGAGCAAGGACCTCGTGCGCGGCGCCCGGATCCCGGTGGCCAACGAGCCGCTGCCCGGCGGCGCGGCGTGCGGGAAGTGGTACGTCTTCGCCACCACGAGCGCCATGACCACCGCAGCGACCGCCGTCGCGCGCAACCAGACAACGGCCGTGACCAGTTACGGCGAGGACGCCACGACCACCACCAGCACGGGCTTCAGCATCGGCGGCGCTGGCGAGTTCAAGATCAACGGCGCCCGCTCGCGAACCTCGGGGACGGGCGCCGAGTGGAATCTGCCGGCGAAGAAGAAGCAGACCCTTGCTCGGGACTACCTCGTCCAGGTCGAGCACGACACGCTGGAGCGCAAGTGCTTCGGCAACAAGTACGGCGAGTACCGCCACCAGTACGTCACCAGCCCGTCGCGCATCGTCGGGGGCTTCGACAATGTGCCCTCACGCTTCCCGCTGTGGAACTGCACGCTGGGCGACGACCGGACTGCGCTCGCGCATGCCAGCAAGGTGTGGACCACCACGTCCAAGGCGGTCATGTACGAGAAGGCCTTTACGTTCTTCCCGTTCGACGGGGCAGCCTTCACCGGTCGCGCAGCGAGTGACTACAGCGAGCACATGCAGATCACCTTCTTCTTCGCCGACAAGGACAAGGGTCAGTGGTGCGGTAGCACTGGCTTGCCCCGCACGCCTGGCCAGCGTGTGCAAGGCTTCCAGCTGTGACCCAAGCCGACGGCCCCGCAGCGGGAGCCAGTCACCGCCGCTTGGCGGTGGTCCTAGCTGGCGTGGTTGCACTGGCGGCCTGTGTCGGCGGCATAGCAGTGGCCCGCAGTGGCGGAAACGCCACTGCCGAGTTCGTGGCCGCCGAGCCAGAAGCCGGCTACGTGATGTCCCTGAAGAAGTCAGAGCGGACCTTCACGCTCAGCTCCATCTACATTCAGCGGCCGGGAGACGAGGTGCGGGTTCTCGAAGTCCGCGCCCTCACCTCGCCCAACATCGAATTCATCGGTGCCGTCAACGTGTGGCCGAGTGAGTACAGAGCCACGCCGCTCTCCGTCGGCCCGGGTTATCCGGCACCGGAGCTGAAGGTTCACCACCCGCTTCAAGAAGCAGTTCCGGCGGCCGAGACAAGCCTCGCGCCGCAGCCAGGGGTCACATCCGCCCCGCCGCTCGCCGTAGCCGCCGGTTTCCGGGTTGTGTCCGGCGACCTGGGCGCCGTCAACGGTGTGCGAGTCGTTTACACCGCCAACGGCAAGAAGGTCACGGAGACCTTTCACGAGGCCGTGATCGTCTGTGTGGACCCGCGACCTTGCGACGAGCCCGAGGGCATGGATTTCAACACCTGGCGCGACGGTGTGCTGAACCAGTTCGGCCTGCTGCCCAAGGAATCCTGACCGACCTTCGCTCGGTCACTACGTACTTCGCCGGTGCCACGTGGCGCCAGCCATCTCGATTCGGGGGGATCGACATGTACTACGACTGCCAATGGGACCGTCCCGCGATGCTGAACCGGCCTTCGTGGCTGACGCGGCGCGTCATCGCCAGGATCTCGGCAATGGTCCTCGTCGTTGCTGTCATGGCGGCGGGAACGCTCACCTGGCGAGCAACCCGTCCCGAGCCGTTCCGGGTCGCGGCCCCAGAGGTCCTGTTCGGCGGCATCGCTATGAAGGACGACCACAAGTTCCACATGGGTGTGGCCGAGATCCAGGCGCATGGCAAGGACGTCACGGTCCTGGAGGTCACCGCGCTGGCGTCCGACAACGTGGAGCTCCTCGGTGCAGTGACCAGCTACGGCCCGGACGTCGCAACGCAGGGTGGTCCCGGGGGCGGCGGGTCGGCGTTCCCTCCGAAGTACATGAACACCGTCCACCCGATCGGCGAGGTCATTCCCGCCTCGGCCACGTCCTACGTCCCCAAGCGCTGGGACCATCCTGCGCCCATCATCGTCAGCGCGGGTTTCCGCCTGATGTCTGGCCACTCCGGCGGTGTGAACGGGGTCCGCATCGTCTACAAGGTCGGGAACAGGCAGCACACCGAGATTGCTCGCTTCGCCGCCGTCGCGTGCGACAAGACATGCGACAAGGCCGCCAAGAACGACTCGGACTACTACGAAAAGGTTCTCCGCGCACACGGCCTGCTGCCGGCCGACGAGGACTGAGCGCATGCTGCTCCATCAGTTGCTCACAGATGAGCGGCGAGGCTACGGCGTGATGCGGGTCCAGAGGTCGTCGAAGTGCGGCCCGTCGAAGAAGGCCGCACCGTCGACGACCTTGCCGCCTTCCATCCGCAGGAACCAGGCGTAGGTGTTCTCGTACGGCACGCCGTCGCTCGCGACACCGCGGCCCTCGAAGTACACGATGACGGTGTCGCCGTCGGCGTGGATCGAGCGGATGGTCACAGGGCGGAACGGTTCGGCGGAGCCGGCGAAGCGGGCACCGAAGGGCGTGAGGACGCGGGCGAAGAAATCGGCCTTGTCGGCGTAGTCGCCGGCCGCGAGCGAGCTGTTCTCGATGCGCCAGGTCATCCGGTCGGCGAAGAGGTCGCCGATGTGCTCGCCTCGGTCGCGCCAGCCCTCGAAGGCGACTGTGACGATCTTGCGGTTGGTCTCGGTGTCGGACATCTTGCTCCCCTGGTCGGCCGGACGGGGCGATCGTAGGTCCCGCACCTGAACAGCGTCAGGCGCGTTGGAGCACCGTCACCGTGCCGGCGTCGCCGTCGACGCGGACGAGGTCGCCGGTACGCAGGTCGCGGGTGCCGCTGCGAGTGTTCACCACGCAGGGCAGGCCGAGTTCGCGGGCCAGGACGGCGGCGTGGGAGAGCGCGCTGCCGATGTCGACGACCAGCGCGGCGGAGATGAACATGACCGAGGACCAGGACGGATCGGTGGTCGGCGCGACGAGGATCTCGTCGGGCTCGACGGCGTCGAAGTCCGGGGAGAGCAGCACCCGCACGCGATGGTCTGGTGCCCCAGCTCTGGGGAGCGCGTCATTTGACTGGTTCACGCCGTAGCAATCCCGCTACATTGGAGTGCATGACCCCGACCAACGTGCGCTTTCCCGACGCTGTCGACGCAGGACTCGCCGAGTTCGCGCGCCGAACTGGACTGCCCAAGTCGACCGTCGTGGTCACTGCGGTCCGGGAATGGCTGACGATGCAGACCTTTCCCGGCGTGGTCTTTCGCACCGTGATCACCGGCGAGCGCCGTGCGGCCCTGGTGGTCGGGCCCGAGATCTGGTCGGTCGCAGACTCATGGCTGGCGCATAAGGGCAGGGAGCGCAAGCCGTCGATCGTCGCCGCGACACTCGGCCTGCCACAACGGGAGATCGAGACCGCTCTGGCCTACTGGGCAGCGAACCGCGAGGAGATCGACACCCAGATCGCGAACCATCACGCCGCACAGGACGAGGCCCTGGCCGCCTGGCAGCGCCGGCGGGAACTGGATGCCCTTTAGCCACGCGAGGCCTACTCGCCTCCGCTACTTGCTGGACGCGCACTACTCGCCCGCGTTGGCCGCAGACCTCATAGCCGCCGGGTTCGACACCCTGGCGGCCGTTGCGCACCCCACGCTGCATGACGCGGCGGACAGCGAGGTCCTTGCCTTCGCTGCCGCAGAGGATCGGGTCGCGGTAACCGAGGATGTCACCACCTTCGGACTCGCGATCGCTCTGGTGCCTAACCATGTCGGCGTCGTGTACTGCCACCAAAGGCGGTTCCCCAGGCGTCCCTCCGGCCTGAACCGGATCAAGGTCGCGCTTGAATTGCTCGGCAAGAACCCACCGGCCGGACTCGGCCGCGACCCGGTCGTGTGGTGGCTGGACTGATCAGTCGCCGGGGCGCGGGGTCTGCCACGGCATCAGCGAGCGCATCTCCAGCCCGCCGTCGACCGGCAGCACCACACCGGTGACGTAGGCCGAAGCGGCCGAAGCGAGATACAGCGCTGCGTGCGCAACGTCGTCCGGGTGACCGGCCTTGGGGGGCTCGGGCCGCCGCCAGGCGTCCGGGCGGGGGTCGGGCTCGACGCCGCGGCGCCGCTCGCCATCGCCGTGGTCGACCCGGATCGCGTTGGCGCGCACGCCCAGGTGCCCGTAGCCGGCGGCGAGCGAGCGGGTCATCGCCTCCAGGCCGGCCTTGCCGGCGGAGTAGGCGTCGAAGCCCGGCATCGCCTGGGACGCCGCGATCGAGGAGATGTTGACGATCGCCGACCGGCCCGAGCGGACCAGCGCCGGCAGACAGTGATGGGTTGTCAGATACGCCCCGGTCAGCGTCACGTCGAGGAGCTTCGCCCAGTTCGCCGGCGTCATCTCCCCGATCGGGCCGTCGACGGAGCGGGTGTGCAGCAGATCGGTCGGGCCGGCGTCGTTGACCAGCACCGACAGGTCCCCGCACGCGCCGGCCAGCGCGCGCACATCGGTGTCGGAGGTGACGTTCGCGGGAACGAACTCGATCCCGGTCTCGGCGGCGAAGGCATCACCCGTTCACGGTTGCGGCCGCACACCACGACTTTGGCTCCGCGTCGCGGAACAGGAGGGCGATCGCCGCCCGATGCCACTGGTCCCGCCGGTGACCAGGGCGCGCTCGCCGTCGAGGCGGAAGGGATCGTCGCTCACAGCGCCGACGCTACGCCCAGAAAGTCGCGTTCTCAATTCCCGACTATTGCTCTGGGCTAGCGTCGCGGACATGACCGAGGCGTGCCCGCACGACGGCCTGTTCGCTGCCGCCACCACCGAGCTGGTGCGCTGTCCCTACCCGGTGTACGAGCACCTGCGCGGCGAGCACCCGGTGCAGTGGATCCCGGCGCTGACCGCGTTCGCCCTCACCCGGCACGCCGACGTCCTGGACGTCCTGCGCCGCCCCGAGGACTGGTCCTCGACCCGGCAGTCCGGTCCGGGCGCGGCCACCACGCTGGCCCGCGCGGCGGCCGAGGATCCGGAGTATCCCGACCGGGTGCGGGCGGCCGCAGTGCGCCGGATCGGGATCGCGGAGAAGGGCGCGGCGCTGGTCAACTGCGACCCGCCCCGGCACGCCGAGCAGCGCACGATGATGAACAAGGTCTTCTCCCCGCGCCGGGTCGCGCTGCTCGAGCCGCCGATCCAGGAGCTCACCACCTCGCTCGTCGACAGGTTCGCCACGAAAGGCGAGACCGACGTCGTGGCCGAGTTGGCCACTCCACTGCCGATGACGGTGATCGCCCGTGCGCTGGGCATCGAACGGATGGACCTGGCGACACTCAAGCGCTGGTCGGACGCGTTCGTGCGCGCCAACGGCCGGCCGAACTTCACCCGCGCCGACATCTCCGACCTGATCATGTCCCTCGACGAGTGCTACGACTTCTTCGAGGCCGAGATGGAGGACCGGCTCGCCAACCCGCGCGAGGACCTGGTCACCGACGTCGCCCAGGCCGACCTCTGCCACGAGGAACGGCTGCAGATGCTGACGCTGTTCCTCATCGGCGGCAACGAGACCACCAACAGCCTGATCGCCTCCTGCATCTGGCTGCTGTGTCGGCAGCCGGAGCTCCAGGACCGGTTGCGCGAGGATCCCGCCCTGATCCCGCCGTTCGTGGAGGAAACGCTGCGGATCGAGCCGCCGGTGCAGGGCCTGTTCCGGATCGCGCTGCACGACACCACGGCCGGCGGCGTGCCGATGCCCGAGGGCACGTTCGTCTGGCTCGTCTACGGCGCGGCCAACCGCGACGGCGCCCAGTTCCCGAACCCGAAGCGCTCCGCCTCGACCGCGGCGCCGAGGGGCGCCGGCACCTGACGTTCGCTCAGGGGCCGCACTTCTGCCTCGGCGCCCCGCTGGCCCGGGCCGAGGCGCGCATCGCACTGGAGACCCTGCTGGCCCGGACGCGTAACCTCGCCCTGGCACCCGACGAGGAAGCCAACTCCTGGGCGCCCAACCTCGTGCAGCACAACCTGACCCGATTGAAAGTGGTGTTCACGCCCCATGAGTGACGCGTCCGCCGGAGTAAGACGCGAGATCACCGACGCACTGCACCGGTACTGCCGCGGCATCGACCGGATGGACGCCGACCTGATCCGCTCCGCGTACCACTCCGACGGCTACGACGACCACGGCGACGTCTTCCGCGGCAGCGTCGACGACTACATCCCCTGGGTCCTCGGCGTGCTGGCCGAGCGCTTCGACTCCACGATGCACACGCTCTCGAACATCTCGATCAACGAGGACGGCGGAGTCGCCAACGTCGAGAGTTACCTGATCGCCTACCACGTCACCAAGGGCGGCGGCACACTGAAGGTCTTCGGCGCCCGCTACGTCGACCGGTTCGAGGACCGCCCCGGCGGCGGGTGGCGGATCACCCATCGCACACTGGTCTCGGAATGGCAGACCGAGCAGGTCGGCCAGTTCGTCGTGACCCCGCCGGGCACCGTCCCGCCCACCCGCGACCGAACCGACCCTTCCTACTGACGCGCTGCGTCCGGCAGGGCAACGTCAGCCGTCGCGCCAGATCGGCAGCGTCAGAACGTCGCCCATCCGCTCCCGCTCGTCGCGGTGCAGCCCAGCCAGCCGCCCGAGGATCGACTCGCCCTCGCGGGGGAGCACCACCCGCACGACGCGGGCGTCCTCAGCGCACTGCGGGACGCGGATTCCGGGCGGCGCCGGGTCGGGTGACAAGCTTCTCCGGTGGAGGGCATCGAGCCGGATCGGCTGGCAGCAGCGTTGGTGGTGCTTGCCGAAGTCGAGGAACTGCCCCACGACCACCCGGACGCTGTCGCCGTGCGACGTGCCGTGGGCGGGCTGTTCAAGACCGTCAAGCTCACCCGGCGGGCGGAGCGCCAGGCCCGCGAGCGCGCCCATGACGACGCCGTCACGGCGGCAACCGCCACCGGCGCGCCGGGGCGCATCGACGACGAGACGGCGGGCGCGTTCGCCCTCACCACCGAGACGACGACCGACCTGGCCGGGATCCTCACCCGGCCGCGCGGCTGCTACATCTGCAAGGTCCGCTACGTCGAGGTGGACGCGTTCTACCACCAGCTCTGTCCGTCCTGCGCGGCGTTCAACCGGGCCCGCCGGGAAGCCCGCACCGACCTGACCGGCCGCCGCGCGCTCCTCACCGGCGGGCGGGCCAAGATCGGGATGTACATCGCCCTGCGGTTGCTCCGCGACGGCGCCCACACCACGATCACCACCCGCTTCCCCTCCGACGCGGTGCGCCGGTTCAGCGCCATGGAGGACAGTGCGGACTGGCTGCACCGGCTGCGGATCGTGGGCATCGACCTGCGTGACCCGGCGCAGGTGATCGCGCTCGCCGACTCCGTTGCCGCGGCCGGGCCGCTGGACATCCTGATCAACAACGCCGCGCAGACTGTGCGCCGCAGCCCCGGGTCCTACTCGCACCTGGTCGCCGCGGAGTCCGCGCCGCTGCCGGACGGTCCGCTGCCCGACGTGCTCTCACTCTCGGGCGCGGTGCGCGAGCACTCGAAGGAACTGACGAACCTGGCCGAGCACCCCCTCGCGGCGACGGAATTGACGGCGAACTCACTCACCGCGCTCTCTCTCACCGCGGGTTCGTCGTCGCTGGATCGGGTCAGCGCCGGCACCGCGATCGACGCCGGGGGACTGGTTCCCGACCTGGCCGCGGTGAACAGCTGGACCCAACTCGTCGACGAGGTCGATCCCCTCGAACTGCTCGAGGTCCAGCTCTGCAACTCGACCGCGCCGTTCCTGCTGGTGTCCCGGCTGCGCGCCTCCCTCGCGGCCTCGAGCGCCCGGCGCAAGTACGTCGTCAACGTCTCGGCGATGGAGGGCGTGTTCGCCCGCGGCAACAAGGGCCCCGGGCATCCGCACACCAACATGGCCAAGGCCGCGCTGAACATGCTCACCCGCACCAGCGCCCAGGAGATGCTCGACCGCGACCGCATCCTGATGACCGCCGTCGACACCGGCTGGATCACCGACGAGCGCCCGCACCCGACCAAGGCCCGGCTGCATGAGGAGGGCTTCCACGCGCCCCTCGACCTCGTCGACGGCGCCGCCCGGGTCTACGACCCGATCGTGCGCGGCGAGGACGGCGAGGACCTGTTCGGCGTCTTCCTGAAGGATTACAAGCCCGCCCAATGGTGAGGCGCTGTGAGCACGTCCTGGCGGGCCAGCAGCCGGCCCAGTGCCTCAGCGCGTCAAGGACCTCGTCCGTGGTCTGGCCGCCCCGGGCGCAGGTCACCCAGCCTGCGAAGAATGCGAGAAGGATCCCCACGGTTACGTCTCCGGGAACTGTCGGATCGAACCCGCGTCGCGGTGAGCCGGAACTGCACCGTGACGGCGGGGTAGATCTTGAAAGCCAGGATCGAGGGCATCTCGATCTCGAAGTCCCGCATGTCTACGTCCTCGCGGCCGGTGGCGATCATGGTGTTCTCGTCCGGCATGGCGAGGTCGAGAATCCCGGTCAGACGCCGGGTGGTGCCGTGGATGGTGAGGTCCCCCTCCGCCACGAACCGCCCCCCTCCCTCCGACCTCGCGGCGCGCATCTCGACCGTGATGTACGGGAAGCGCCGCTGGTCGAGGCGCCGACGCAGTTCGTTGTCATAGAGCCCGTTTCCGGACTCCAGCGCGAGGACGGGGATCCGCATGAACGCCGCTGTCGGCACGGCGGATTCGAGGTCGACCCCGGAGATCGTGAATTCGGCCCGGCCATCAAGCGTCATCGTTCCGAAGGTGATGGGACCTGCGGTGCTCTCAGCTCCCACCAGTACGGCGGACCGCTCGGACACCAGGCGGAACGTTTCGCATTCACCCAACGCGGTCACCCGCTTCCTGCCTTCACCGTAGTCCGCGTCCACGGCCCCGGCTAGCGCAAGAGGAACTGACTGGCCGCCAGACGCCGCCGTCGTCACACGCGACCTTGAGCTCCATCGTCAGCTTACGGCAGAACGCGGACCAGGTTCTTCTCGCCGTCGACCAGGATCCGGTCGCCGTCGCGCAGCAGGCTGGTGCCCCGCTCGGTGCCGATCACGTACGGGATGCCGAGCTCGCGCGCGACCACCGCGCCGTGGCTGGCCGACCCACCGACGTCGATCACCAGCGCCTCGGCCAGTGACATCAGCGGCGCCCAGCTCGGGTCGGTGAAGCGGCAGACCAGGATGTCGCCGTCGTCGAGGCTGATCGCGTCGTTGACGTCGAGCAGCACCCGCGCCCGGCCCTCGACCTGCGCCCCGCCGGAGGCGGCGCCGGAGAACTCGACCGCACCGCGGTCGCCGGTGGCGGGGGCCTCGCGGCGGATCGCCTCGGGCATGCCGTTGAAGAACACCGGCAGCTCGACCTGACGGTGCGCAGCGCGGTAGCCGCGGCGCGCGGTCACGATCTCGCGCGCGTTGGGCAGGCGCCCGGCGGCGAGTTCCTGGCACTCCTCGAGCTGCAGGTAGAACACGTCGTCGACTTCGGCCAGCGTGCCGGCCGCGACCTGCTCGGCGCCGAAGTCGCGGGCCGCGCGGCGCACGCCGTCGATGCACATCAGGTACGCGGCCTTGCCGACCTGCAGGGTGCGCACGATGTTGCGGCTGCGGCGCATCAGCCAGCGCATCGCCGGGCGCTTGGCCGCGGAGGTGGCGGCGAGCAGTGCCCGCTCCGCCTCGGCGCCGAGGGCGACGGAGCGGGTCTCGCGGTCCTTGGGCCGCTCGGTGTCCGTGCGCTCCGCGTAGGACTTGGCCAGCGCGCGCACCGGGGTGGGGTCCTCACGCCAGACGCGGGCGTCGACGTTGCCCTCGTTCGGGCCGTGGTAACCCCAGAGCCGGATGAACTCGGCCTCCTCGAGCTGGCCGTGGGCCACGCGCCAGAGGTCGTCGGCCATCCGGGTCTCGAAGACCTCGCCGACCCCCGACATCAGCCGGGTGCCGAGCAGCGGGTCGCCGGCCTTCTTCGCGGCGTCGGTGATCGCGCTCTGCGCACCGGAGAAGACGAAGCGCCACGCGCAGTGGTCGCCGAAGACCTTCTCGAACCTCGCGCGCCCGGCGACCAGTCGGTCGATCGCCGGTGCGGTCGCGCCGTTGTCGAGGACCTCGCGCTCCCACCAGGTGCGGACGTCGCCGTAGTGGGCGTGCATGACCTTGCTCTGGCGGACCAGGGTGAGCGGGGCCTTGACCATGATCACCGGGATGCGGGACTTCTTGCCCTTCACCGGCGGGGCATCCGGGCGCACGCTGCCGCCCAGGTCGCGCTCGAAGTCATCGCCCGAGACGCCGGGCAGCGTCACGACGATCGCGCGCACGGCGTCGACGTTGAGCGCAATGCGACCGTAGAAGATCGTCAGGCCCCAGTCGTTGGTGTTCTTCGAGGCCTGCTGCTTCGACGGCAGCACCCCGAACGCCTTCATCGAGTACTGCCAGCCGCGTTCGGCCGTCTCGCCCCAGATGCTGATGTCCAGCGGGGACATCACATCCGGGGCAGCCTCGCCCAGGTTGGTCGTCGTCCAGTAGCGCCCGGGCTCGCTGGTACCGAGCGTGGGGTCGGAGACCTGCGGCACTAGACCGTCACCCGGGCCGCGTGCGCCTCGACGACAGCGGCGGTCTCGCCCGGCACGGCAGCGTCGTCGGTCTCCGAGAAGTCCCACGGCCGGCTCTCCGGATCAAAGGGCTCGTAGCCGAGGAACACGTTGAGGATCATCGCGGTCAGCGCGATGGCCAGCGCCCAGGTCGACAGGCCCGCGAGCTCGGTGACGAACCAGTTGTAGTCGCCGTTGACGACGATCCAGCTCGGCATGCCGATGATCGCGTAGGCGGCGGCGACACCCGCCGGCACGACCAGCAGCATCGCGCTGGCCTTCCAGCCCTTGAGCAGGTGCTGGTAGCGGTAGGCGACGGCGGCCGGCAGCAGCGCACAGCCGATCGCGTTGCACGGGGTCCACCAGATCGGCAGCTCGTGCCACCACATCGGCTGGTTGCCGTAGTAGTGGTAGATCCCGCCGAAGCCGACCAGGATCTCCTCGAAGATCGTGTAGCTCAGGCAGGTGACGCCCATGAAGACCCAGACGTGCTTGGCCTTCGGCCGGGTCAGCAGCACCTTGAGAGTCGAGACCGCGAACGCGCCGGCGCCGAACCACCCGGCCAGGATGAACCAGCCCATCTGACGGCCGAACAGATCGAAGGCGTGGTCGCCGTCGCTGACCGGGTAGTAGACCATCCCGATGATGTCGACAAAGACCTCGGGCACGACGATCACGACGGTGCCGAGCGAGGCGAAGAACGGCAGCCAGTCGTTCTTCTTCACGATGTCGCGGATGCAGAGCAGGAGCCCGGCCAGGCCGAGGCCCCCGAGCAGGACGATCGCCCAGAGGTTGTGGCCACGGTCGTAGGGGAAGTCCGCGTTGGTCGGCACCGGCGGGACGCCGGTGTTCTCGTTCAGGACCACGTCCGGCACGTAGGACGGCGGGCTGCCGAGCCCGGTGATGATCAGGTCCAGGGCGGCCAGCACGACGAAGAACGCGAGCAGGCTCAGCGCGAACGTGCGGGTCCGCGCGCGCTCGGCGGCGCTGCGCTGGCGGGGCTTCGGCACTGTCATCGCGGGCGACCCCATCGTCGTGATTCGGCTCACCGAATAGTCGTGTACTAGACCTTTCTAACACAGACCTCTGGCGCCTGGACAGGGTGTCTACCGGGCCGCTCGCGCACTGGACACGGCGAGGGCGAGGCACAGCGGCCGGTACCAGCGGTTGTCCAGGCGCCGGAACCGTTCGGAGGGCGCCGGCATGCCCAGCAACCGAGCAGCGGCGACTCCGCCCACGGCTGCGCGGCCGGCCAGGACCGCGGCGACCGTCCATCGGCCGGAGCGGGCGACGAAGCTCTGCCCACC
>NZ_JACDFE010000101.1 GCF_013815995.1 Sporichthya sp. | reverse complement strand
AGCAGGACCTGCTCGGGCCGCACGTCGCGGCCGCCGACGCGGTGATCACCACCGCGGCCGTCCCCGGGCACGACGCCCCCATGCTGATCAGCCGGGCGATGGTCGCGGCGATGCGGCCCGGGTCGGTGGTGATCGACCTGGCCGCCGAGGCCGGCGGCAACGTCGAGGACGTCCGCCCCGGTGCGGAGGAGATGGTCGGCGACGGAGTGCTGCTCTGGGGCGGCGCGGACGTGCCCAGCCAGCTGCCGGCCCACGCCAGCCGGATGTTCGCGCACAACGTGGTCAGCCTGCTGGAGTACCTCGGCCCCGAGGGCGTGCGCGCGCCGGACCTGACCGACGAGATCCTCGGCGCCTGCGCCGTGACCCACGCCGGCCGGATCGTGCACGCCCCGACCGCAGAACTGCTGGCATGACGCCCGAGGAGATCCCGACCCGCCTCGCCGCCGCCCGCCGCGTGGTGATCGTGCCCGGCTACGGGGTCGCGATGTCCCAGACCCAGCATGACCTCGCCCGGCTCGCGGACACGGTGCGCCGGCGGGGGGCCGAGGTCACCTTCGCGGTCCACCCCGTGGCCGGCCGGGTGCCCGGGCATCTCGACGTGCTGCTGGACGCCGCCGGCGTGCCGTGGTCGTCCCGGCGCGATCTCGACACCGCCGCCTTCGATGCCGGCTCGGTCGCTCTGGTGGTCGGCGCCAACGACGTGGTGAACCCGGCGCTGGCGATGCCCGTCCTCGAGGTGGCGCGCGGCGGCGCCGTCGTGGTGTTCATCGATTCGACCGGCCCCGGCTACGCCGGCGTGGTGAACCCGCTCTTCGCGGCCGCGAGCGTGCTGCTCGGCGACGCGGGAGACCTACTGCGCGAGGCCGAAGAGGCGATCGCCCGCATCCCCTAGTCCGGGGACGATGTAGCCGACGTCGTTGAGCCTCTCGTCGACCCCGGCCACCACCAGCGAGACTGATGCCGCATCAGATTTCAGGGCTTCTTCGACGTGCGCGATGCCCTCCGGCGCAGCCAGCAGGCACAGCGCGGTGATCGAGTCGGCGCCGCGGTCGAGCAGGTAGCGAGCCGCCGCGACCAGGGTGCCGCCGGTGGCCAGCATCGGGTCCAGCACGTAGCACTGCCGCCCGGACAGGTCGGCCGGCAGTCGCTCGGCGTACGTGCTCGCCTGCAGCGTCGTCTCGTCCCGGACCAGGCCGAGGAACCCGACCTCCGCGGTCGGCAGCAATCGCATCATCCCGTCGAGCATCCCGAGCCCGGCCCGCAGGATGGGGACCACGAGCGGGTTGGGCAGAGAGAGCCGGACGCCGGTCGCCGGCGCCAGCGGCGTCCGCACGGTGCAGGCCTCGACGCGGGCGTCGCGGGTCGCCTCGTAAGCCAGCAGGGTGACCAGTTCGTCGCACAGGAGCCGGAAGAGGGGACTCGGAGTGCTCGCATCCCGCAGCCACGAGAGCTTGTGCGCCACCAACGGATGGTCGACGACATGGGTGCGCATGGCGGTCAGGTTCTCACGCGCAGGTGCTCGCCCCTGCCCGTCAGCGCCCACATCTGTCAGGATCGAGGTGCACCCCAGGTCAGGGAGTTCGGTATGCCCAGCGAAACGACTGATTTCGCGGTGGTCGTCTACCGGGAGGACGACCGCTGGGTGGCCAGCATGCTTCCGAACCGGGTAGGTCACGACCTCGATGAACTGGTGGATGCCACGCGGCGGCAGGCCGGCGCCGGCGGAGCCATCGGCTTCGTCTCCGTCGAGGACGACTTCTTCGTCGCGGTCCGCATCCGCGGCCAGGACGTCTCGCTGTTGCTCTCCGACGTGACGGCGGCCGGCGAGTCGCCGATCGCCGGTGAGGTGCTCGAAGCGCTCGACCTTCCACTGCCGGGTCCGGAGGAGGACGAGCGCGCCATGCCGGCCGGGGATCTGCAGATTTTCTCCGACCTCGGGTTGAAGGCGATGGAACTCGGCGCGTTGTGCGACGACGACGACCTGTATCCGGATGAAATGCTCGACAGCATCGCGGCGCGTCTCGGGTTCTCCGAGCCGTACCGTCGAGCGCTGGATGCTGCGCTGGCCGATTGACGCTTTTGCTGGGGAGCGGAACGTGGGGTACTTCGCCGTAGTGCTGTCCCGTCATGACGACGGATGGGACGCCAACGACATCGACCTGGACGGGATCGATGATCTGACCGATCTCGCCGACGGGATGCGCGAGTCGTCGGAGTTGTCCGACATCGACTCCACCTCCCTGCTCTTCTTCGAACAGGAGGACGCTTGGTTCGCCGTCGTCCGGGTCGACGGCGAGGACGATCCGCGGGTGTTCGTCTCAGACAGTGATGCCGTCGGCATCTCCGCGTACGCCGAAATGCTCCTCGAGGCGGCCGCGGGCGCCCGGGGTGCCTCGCTCGCCATCGATGGCCTCGAGGTCGAGGCCCCGGCCGACGAGGACGAGGACGATGACGACGAACCGGCGGAACTGGAAAGCGGTCCGGTCGGTGACTCGGAGCTGCTCTCCGACCTCGGCACCGGCAGTGAGGCACTGCTCGCGCTGTGCGCGAAGGAGGGCCTGCTGCCCTCGGAGATCCTCACCACGCTCGCCCAGGCCGTCGGTGCCGCCGAGGCGTTGGAGTCCGTGCGCTGAACGCTCTGCGGTCGGCCTGGGAACCCGCGATGCGCGAGGCGCTGCGCGAGGCCGACGCCGCGATCGCCACGGGTGACATCCCGGTCGGTGCCGTGGTGGTCGATTCCGACGGTGTCGTGATCGGACGCGGCCGCAACCGGCGCGAGGCCGACGCCGACCCGACCGCGCACGCGGAGGTCCTCGCGCTCCGCGAGGCCGCCGGGGCCCGCGGCGAGTGGCGGCTGGCCGGCTGCACGTTGGTCGTCACCCTGGAGCCCTGCACGATGTGCGCCGGCGCGATCGGGCTCTCCCGCGTGACCCGCGTGGTCTACGGCGCGACCGACCCGAAAGCGGGAGCCGTGGAATCACTCTGGGACGTGGTGCGCGACCGACGGCTCAACCACCGGCCCGAGGTGATCAGCGGGGTGCTCGCGCCCGAGTGCTCGGCGGCGCTGTTGGACTTCTTCGCCGCGCAGCGGGACGCTTCATGAGCGACTGGGCGAATTCGGGCCAGGGCTCAAGCGGCCCGGGCGCAAGCGCGCGGCTTGATATCGTCTCCGACGGTGGCGTGTCCGAGCGGCCGAAGGAGCACGCCTCGAAAGCGTGTGATGTGCAAGCATCCGTGGGTTCAAATCCCACCGCCACCGCCAGCTGACCAGCACAAACGCCGGGTGACCCTCCGTGGGTCACCCGGCGTTGTGGTGTCCGGTCTCAGTTCCGGTCTCATTCGCCGGCGGCGGCGCCCTCACGGCCAGGCCTCGTTACCGGTCGCGTTGCCCCCAGAGCAGGACGCCGAGCAGGAGCAGCACGGTCGCCGCCGTGTGGCGGGCGTCGTGCAGGCGGCTGTCCCGTAGGCCGGTGTCGTTCAGCAGGCGCTTCCAATCGGTGCAGTCCGTCCGCGGGTTGACCGGCTGCCCGGTCGGGGTCGCACCGCGCCAGCCGCCGTCCTGCCAGAGCTGTCGGGCCTTGATCCGCTCGGCAGCTGCAGAGCTCGGTGCCGACGGAACGGCGACCAGCTCGGGTGGCTGATGGGTGGGTTCGGTTTCGGGTGAGTGATGGCTGCGTTTGAACGCGAGCTACGGACGGCGGGGTGCGAGGGCTTCGAGGGACCCGAGGTCGGCGGGGTCGTAGCCCGGGAGTGCCGCGATGGAGGCCTGCACCTGGGGCATGCGGGCGGCGCGGATCAGTGGTTCCGCGGCTCCCAGGACATCGCCGGGCATCACGAGGTCGTAGTGCTCCCACGCCAAGGGGAGGAACTCGAGGTCGAGGTCGACGGCGGCGGCACGGACGGCCAACCCGGCGTCGACAACCCCCGAGGCGACCGCGAGGGCGACTTCGAGGTGGGAGTGGAACTCCACACCGGCCGCGGATTCCGGAGTGAGCCCGGCATCGAGCATGAGCTGATCGAGCAGCACCCGGGATCCGGCTCCGTGTTCTCGCTTGGCCATGCGCCGGCCCGCCAGGTCGGCGGGTCCGCGAATGCCCTGGGGATTTCCGCGGGGGAGCAGGAGTCCCTGTTCACGTCGCCAGAGCCGCAACAGGTGCGGGTCGCGATCGCGCAGCAGCGACTGGGCGAACGGCGCGTTGTACTCCCCGGTGTGGTGGCGCAGGTGGATCGCCGCCCCGTCGGCCTCGCCGGCCGCCAGCAACCGCAGCGCCGGGAAGCTGGCCCGGGCCGCCGCGAGCACCACGGAGCGGCCGGCGCTGCCGAGCAGCAACTGCAACCCGGGGTCGTCGCTGCCGGCCAACCGGAAGACACGCTCGCCGTGCAGCAGGTGCAACGCAGCGAGATAGCCGTCCGGGGCGATCCGCGCCCGCCGCCGTGCCTCGATGACGACCACGCCCGCCTGGGCCAGGTGCCGGTAAGCGCGGCTGATGGTGGAGGCAGTCGCGCCGAGCTCGGCGGCGTACACGCGCACCGCAGGTAGCTCGGCTCCGGGCCGCAGCCGACGTGCCCGCACCTTTTCGGCGAGGTCGGTACTGATGTCCAGGTACCGCGTCACAGCTCAGAACCCTAGACGTCCCACCTGGACAAACGCCGACCCGAGCGCCGCTGTGTATCGTGATTCGCGCAGGAACGCTACAGAACGAACCATGATCATTTTAGCGCGTTCAACCCTGCTTCGGCAGTCTGCAGTTTCTGCCGCAGGTGGTGTTCGCTCCGGGCATGACCGCCGATTCGGCGCCTCCGACCACGCCTGGGTCCGAGGCCGCGGCCCCCACGGCACCGGCCCAGGCGGACCAGGCGTGGCTGACCCCCGGAGTGCGCGGCATCGGCGCCGCGAGCTTCCTGGCCGACGTCGGTCATGAGATCCCCACCGCCCTGCTGCCGAGCCTGCTCACCTCGACCCTCGGTGCCCCGGCGGCGGCCCTGGGTCTGATCGAGGGCGTGAGCGACGGGCTGGCCGGAGCCGCGAAGTTCGTCGGCGGCGCGCTGGCCGATGACCCGAAGCGGCGGCGCGCGGTCGCGGTCGGCGGGTACTCCGCGACCGCGGTGCTTGCCTCGCTCACTGGCGCCGCGACCGCGGTTTGGCAAGTCGGGATCCTGCGTTCCGGCGCCTGGGCCGCGCGCGGCCTGCGGGTGCCGGCCCGCAACGCACTGCTCGCCGACATCGTCCCGGCCACGGCGTACGGCCGGGCCTACGGCTTCGAACGAATGATGGACAACCTCGGCGCGATCGGTGGCCCGCTGCTCGCACTCGGACTCGTCGCCCTGGTCGGCGTGCGCACCGCGATCCTGCTCTCGGTGATCCCCGGGCTGCTGGCGGCCCTCGCGATCGTCTACGCGATCCGCAAGGCCCCGCGGGCCGAGGACCGCGAACGCCGCTCGCTACGGATCCGGGTGCGCCCGGTCCTGCGCGGCGACCTCGGCGCCATCCTCGTGGTGATCACCGCGTTCGAGGTCGGCAACGTGGCCGCGACCTTGATGATCCTGCGCGCCAGCGAGCAGCTCGAGCCGGCGCACGGCACCCACGACGCCGGCCAACTCGCCCTCGGCCTGTACATCGCCTACAACGTCGCCGCGACGATCGCCTCACTCCCCGCCGGCCGGGCGAGCGATCGCTGGGGTCGTCAGGGACCGACGTTGGTGATGGCGCTCGGAGTCGCCGTGTTCGCCCTGGCGTACGCCTCCCTGTCCCTCGACGCCACGACCGTGCTCGCCCTCGCCCCCGGGTTCCTGCTCGCCGGCATCGGCATCGCGTGCGCCGAAACCGCCGAGTCCGCGGCCGTGGCCGCCTTCGCCCCGGCGGACCTGCGCGGATCCGCCTTCGGCCTGCTCGCCACCGTCCAGTCGCTGGGCAACCTGGCCGCCTCCGGCATCGCCGGTCTGATCTGGTCGACGGCCGGGCCCGAAGCCGCCTTCCAGTACCTGGTCGCGTGGATGCTCATCGCCGCCGTCGGCTTCGTCGTGCTGCTCCGTCGGGCCGGAACGCGCACGGGCAGGGTCGATGCCGATTCGCGGTGAGGTGGGACGCGGTCAACGGGTCGCCGAAGCTCGCCATCACCGTGGACCCCGATGTGTACGAGCAGGTCCCGGCGGCCGCAAAGGCGGAGGGTTCCTGCGTGTCCGCGTGGATGACGGCGGCGGCCCGACGGGCGCTGACAGTGCGCGCCGGGCTCGCCGCGGTGGCGGAGTGGGAGGCCGAGCAGGTGCCCCTCACCGAGGCCGAACTCGACGCCGCCCGTCAGCGCGTCGCCGGCGCGGCCGGTCGCCGGTCGGCGTGAACGAGGTCGTCTACGACGCCGGCGCACTGATCGCGGCTGACCGCAACGACCGGGAGTTCTGGGCCGACCACCGAGTCCGCCTGGAGCGCGGCCTGATCCCGACCGTGCCGGCTCCGGTGGTCGCGCAGGTCAGTCGCTCACCCCGGGAGGCGTCGCTGCGGCGCCTGCTCCGCGGTTGCGACGTCACGATCTTCGACGAGGCAACAGCCCACCGCGTCGGTTCGGTTCTGGCGCGCGGCTCCAGCTCGGACATCGCCGACGGTGCGGTGGTGGATGCGGCACCCGCGGACGCGGTGATCGTGACCAGCGACCGACCGGACATCTCGCGCCTGCTCGACGCCGTCGGCGGGGCGGCCACCGTTGTCGACATCTGGCCCTGGTCGACCGGTGGCCGGGGTGCCCGGAGCTTCTCGGCGGACGAGCGCTCTCAGGTTGCGGCGACGAGCGTGAACCACACCGCTTTGCCGCGATCGAGCTGTGCCAGTCCCCATTGGTCGGTGAGGGCCGAACCAGCGCGAGGCCGCGACCGGATTCGTCGTTGCAGTCGGCCTCGCTCGGCCGGGGCCGCCCACTACCCCGGTCGCACACCGCGATGCGCACCGTGCAACCGGCGCGGTTGACCTCGATCCAGATGGGGGCAGCGCCGTGGCGCATCGCGTTGGCGACCAGCTCTGTACCGAGCAACTCCGCGTCCGCCGTCTGCTCTGGCGAGAGCGCCTCGCTGCAGGCCTGACGCAGAAATGCGCGTACCCCTCCCAGACTGGACAGGCCTGGCCCGAGCCGCATGCACATTTCTTCGCCATCGCCCAGAACCTGCGGAGTCGCCTCAACGCCGGGGGAGCTACTCATGCGCCGACCAATCCGGGACTCGACCTCGTCCATGACGGTCCTCCCGTGGGGCGAGTTGGGACGTGCAGTCGCCACTCACCAGGGTGTCTGCGGTAAGCCGACCTTCGTCCTACCCGATCTGCAGTGACCTCACGCCCGGGCTAAGCGTCCCTCCAGAGCCGGCATCGGGCGGTGCGCGATCTCGCGGGCGTCGGCGTGCTGCAGCCCGAAGGCGCGCAGCATCATCTCCGCGCCGGCGGCTCCTGTGTCCGGGCCGATCCGACCGGCGAGGACGCCCTTGATCGCGGCAAAGGCGGCGGCGGAGACGGACAACAGGGCCAGGTCGATGTCGACGATGTCGAAGCGGCCTGAGGAGATGCCGCGCTCCAGGGTCTTGCGGGCGTAGGGCAACAGCGAGGTCTCGAACAGGTCGTCCGCAGCGTCGAGCTTGGTCAGGACGGCGGCCAGTTCGGGCTCGTCGGCGGCGAAGCGGATGAAGCGGCGGTAGGCGAAGGACGCGGTCTCCGCGGGGTCGGGGAACTCCAGGGCGCGCGAACCGATCGCGCCGGCGGCGCTGGCCATCACCTCAACCAGGACGGCCTCGACCAGGGCTTCCTTGGACTCGAAGTGGCTGTAGAAGGTGCCGAAGCCGATGTCGGCCATCTCGGTGAGATCGCCTATCCGCAGGTTGGCCTCACCGCTCTCGGCGAGCACCTGACGCGCAGCCGCCAGCAGTCGCTCGCGCGCTTCGAGCTTGCGGCGCTCGCGTCGGCCGGGTTCCTTCTCCACCCCCCGACAGTGCCATAAACGAATGGATTTTCAAACTTGATTCTTCAATCGAGAAGGCGCAGGATGTGTCCATGACCACTTCCTCGCAGTACGACGTCGTGATCGTCGGAGCCGGCCACAACGGACTGACCGCCGGTTGCTACCTGGCCAAGGCCGACAAACGGGTGCTGATCGTCGAGGCGTCGAACCAGGTCGGTGGCATGACCGCGACCAACGCGACGCTTCCCCAGGCTCCGCAGCACCTGTTCAACGAGGGCGCGATCCAGCTGACCGGCGTCTTCCGACTCTCCGGGGTCGCGGAGGACCTGGAGCTGTACAAGTACGGCCTGCGCGAGATCCCGGTCGACCCGTCGCACATCCAGCTCGCCCCCGACGGCAGCTCGCTGGCGATCTGGAAGGACGCCGGCAAGACCGCTGACGAGCTGCGCCACTTCTCCCCGAAGGACGCGCGCGCTTACCTGGAGATGTCGAACGCGATGTACCACGCGATGGGTCCGGTCATCGAGTACATGAAGGTCCACCCGACGCGGCCGTTCAGCAAGGAGCTGCTGAAGGAGACCGTGAAGGCGGCCCCGCACCTGCGCAAGCTGTGGGGCCTCAAGCACATCGTCGGGGCGTCCCACTACGAGTTCCTCGATGAGACGTTCGAGACGGAGCTGCCCAAGGGCGCCCTCTCGGCCATGGCGGCGTTCTCGCAGCTGAAACTGGACATGACGGCGTGGGCGATGATCTACCTCGGCATCGTCCAGCGGGTCGCGAACGCGATGCCGGTCGGCGGCACCGGCGCGCTGCCGGCCGCCCTGCACAAGTGCTTCCTCGCCCACGGCGGTGAGGTCAAGCTCGAGGCCCCGGTCGCGCAGCTGCGCATCGAGGGCGACCGGGTCGGCGCCGTCGAGCTCGAGTCCGGTGAGGTCATCCGCGCCCGCGACGCCGTGCTGACCACCTGCAACCCGATCATCACGCTGACCAAGCTGCTGCCGCCGGGAACGCTGGACCACAAGCTCGAGTCGCGGGCCAAGGACATCCCGATCCGCAAGACGCACGCGACGTCGCTGAAGATCAACGTCGCCACCAGCGGCAAGATCACGATGGAGAAGCACCGTCAGTGGCGCAAGGACAAGCTCGACCCGACCGGCATCCTCGTCGCCTGGCACACCCTCGAGGAGCAGAGCGCCGCGTGGGACGCCACCGTCCGAGGGGAGTGGGCCGACCCGATGCCGGTGCACTGCTCGATCGTCCCGAGCCGGGTCGACCCGACCCAGGCCCCGGAGGGCGGCGACACCTTCTGGCTGTGGTCCGGCATCCCGCCGGTCAACCCGGTCACGCCGTGGGAGGACGTCCGCGACGAGATCGGCGAGCGCGTCATCAAGGACTCCGCGCAGTACTACGTCGGCCTCGACACCCACGAGATCGGACGCACGGTGCTCTGCGGCCCGGACCTGGAGAAGCGGTTCAACGCACCGGCCGGCAACGTCTACCACGTCGACCCGCTGATCACCCGGTTCGGACCGATGCGCCCGGCCCCCGGGCTCGGCCAGTACCGCACGCCGGTGAAGGGTCTGTACCTCTCCGGCGCCGGCACGCACCCGACCGGCGGCGTCTGCTCCCTGCCCGGCAAGCTCGCGGCCGAGACGCTGCTCGGTGACCTGAACAAGGCCGACAAGAAGCGCAAGTAGCGCTCCTGGCGCTAGTAAACCTCGACCACGACGGTGAGGTCACCGAAGCCGTCCGGCGCCGGAGCGCTCACGCGCGGGACCTGGAAGCGGCGGCCGGTGGTCGTGCCCGGCGGGATGCGCAACCGGACGCTGGTTCCCGGAGCGGGAACCATGACCAGCGCTCCGTGCCGGGCCTCGGAAGCCGTGATCGGCACGATCAGGACCAGTTCGGAACCCTGCCGCTCGAACCGCGCAGCCGGGGCAGTGGGTGCTGAAGTGATGGCAGTGATGGGGGTGATGAGGGTGATGGGCACCGCCGGCGCCGAGCCGCCCGGGCGGGAGGCGGGCACGACGGGGCGAGGCTGGGACCAGTACTCCCGCTCGAGCCACGTCATTGTTGTCATACCTGGACTCCTTCCCCCGGCATCTACTGGTACTCCAGAGTTGCCCGGCCAACCGCACAACCGTGTTGCGCCGGGGTGAACTTCGTTGGTCGAGCGAGCCACGATTGGTCCGGGCACGAATGGTCCGCGTGGACGGCGGGCTCCCGGTAGAAATCCAGCGCAGCGGCGAACGCTTCGCCGACGTGGGCGGGTTGTCCCTGTGTTTCGAGAGTTTCGGCGACCCCACCGACGAAACCGTGCTCTTGGTCATGGGCCTCGGCCTGTCGATGCTCTATTGGCGGGAGGAGTTCTGCATCGAGCTGGCCGGCCGCGGGTTCCACGTTGTCCGGTTCGACAACCGCGACGTCGGCCGCTCCAGTGCTGTCTCCGGTCCCGGTATCAGCGGCTGGCAGTTCCTGCGCCGCCGGGCCCGGCCGGTCTACACGCTCGGTGACATGGCCGACGACGCCGCGGGCCTGCTGGACGCGATCGCTGTCGGTTCGGCCCACGTGGTGGGGGTCTCGCTGGGCTCGTTCATCGCCCAGGAGGTCGCGATCCGGCACCCGGAGCGCACCCGCTCGCTGGTCTCGATCATGGGTCGCCCCGGGGACGGCCGGACCGGACGGGTCGCCCGGCGCCTGATCCCGCTGTTCCTGCGACCGGCCCCCCGCACCCCCGACGGCGCGGTCGAGGACCTGGTCCGGGCCTTTCGCCGGATCGGGTCCGCCGGGCGAACCGAGGCGGACGATGCCGACGTGCGCGAGCTGACCCGTCAGTCGATGCAACGCGAGACCGCCAACGGGTCGGGCCGGCAGCTCGCCGCAGCGGTCGGCGAGCGCGACCGCACCGGTGACCTGCAGGGGCTCGAGGTCCCGGCGCTGGTGATGCACGGCGAGAAGGACCGGGTGATCCTGCCCTCCGGCGGCGTCGCCACCGCGGCCGCGATCCCCGGCGCGGAGCTGCTGCTGGTACCCGGCATGGGTCACGACCTGGCGCGCTGGGTGTGGCCCGAGCTGCTGGCCGGCATTGAGCGCACGGCGAGGCGCGCTTCGCACCGCCTCTGAACCGGCCACTTCTCGACCCCCCGGAAGCCTGGCGTCCGTGCCAGTGCCCCCCATGCCATTCCTGGCGGTCACGCAGTGTCAAGGCGCGGCGTCCGGGCGGGCTGGGGGAACCGGGACATACGGGTTAGATTCCCCAGGCGGCTCGAGGAAGGTCCCACCCCGTGCAGCTTGATCTCGTCCCGGAGATCGTCGTCCTCGGCCTGACCGTGGCGGCGCTCTACGGCATGCTCCCGGTCGCGATCGTGCTGACCTACCGGATCAGCCGGACCATCGGCTTCGTCCACGGCGGCATCGCCATCTTCGGCGCGCTGGTCTACTCCTACCTGGTCCGCGGGCCGGCCGACGGCGACGCGGCGCACTTCGGTCACAACGACGCGATCATCGGCACCACGCCCGCGATCCTGATCGCGATCGCGGCCGGAGCGGCCGTGGGCATCGGCTTCGGCGCGCTGGTGATGTCGCGCTGGATGGCCGAGTTGCCCGGTATGACCTTGACCGTGATCTCGATCGCCGGCCTGCTGGTGATCGGCAACCTCTCCGGCTACTACATCCGTCCCGGCGGACTGTCGATCACGCCGAGCCCCTTCGGCGACGGCGGCACCCGGATCGGGGACGTGGTGGTGACCAACCACCGCCTGGCCGCTCTGCTCATCCTGTGCGCGCTGGTGGCGGCGCTGGCCCTGTTCCTCTCGCGCACGTACACCGGGCTGGCGATCCGGGCGATCGCGGACGACGTCGAGGCCAGCGTCTGGTGCGGGGCCAAGCTGCGGCTGATCGGCACCGGGGTCTACGGGGCCTCCGGCGCGATCGCCGCCCTCGGTGGCGCGATGTACGCCGCCGCCGTCGCCGAACCGGTCGACGGCATCCTGCTGCTGCTCGTGCGCGGAATGCTGATCGCGGTGGTCGGCGGGCTGCGCAGCCTGCCGCTGGCCCTCGCCGGTGCGGTGCTCTACGGGATCCTGGAAACCGCGCTGGTGGTCGGCTTCTTCGGCGACGTCTCGGCCGGTGGCCGCGAGGTGACGCTGTCCTGCGCGCTGCTCGCGCTGATCGTGATCGCGGCCCGGGTCCGCAAGGAGTCCTTCTTCCTGCTCGAGCGGCGTCAGGCGTGAGTGGTCTTTTCCGGGCACCCGGCACCGGCATCTTCGAGGGCCTGGAGACCAAGTCCCGCCCCGTCATCCGTGCGATGGGCTCGCCGGCGTCGCTCGTGCTGACCGGTCTGCTCATCGCGTGGGGCCTGCTGATGGCCGACTACCGCGTCTTCGGCCTGACCGCCGCGATCCCGGTCGCGATCCTCGGCCTCGGGCTGCTGGTGCTGCAGGGCTGGGCCCGGGAGATCTCGCTCGCCTCGGCCGGGGTATTCGCCTCGGCGATGTACTACTTCAACTGGCTCAACCGCGACGACCAGGGGCAGGGCCTGCCCTGGATTGTGGCCGCACTGATCGCCATCGCGATCGCCACCACGTTCATGGCCGGCCTCGCGCTGGCCTCCGGGCGACTGCCGGTGATCTACCTGGTGATCCTCACCCTCGGTCTGCAGGTCACCATCGAGAAGACGATCTTCCCGATCGGCTACCTGTCGGGCGGGGTGTCCGGCGGCAACGGCGGCGCCGCCCTGATCGACCCTCGGCCCTCACCGCTGGGGATCGATCTCGTCGGGGATCGCACGTTCTACTTCTTCGCCCTCGGCTGGCTGGCGATCGTGCTGGTCCTGCTGATCCGCCTGCGCCGCAGCCCGGCCGGGCTGGCCTTCTTGGTGATGGGTTCGAACCGGCAGTCCGCCGCAGCCCTCGGTATCCCGCCGGTGCGGTTCCGGATCCTCGCGTTCACCCTCGCCGGATTCCTGGCCGGGGTCGGCGGCGTGCTCGGCTCGATGTTCTACACGACCCCGCCGCTGTTCCTCGGCTGGGACGTGGAGACCTCCCTGCTGCTGCTCTCCATCCCCGTGCTCGCCGGCGTCGACTCGATGGCCGCGGTGATCGTGATGGCGGCCTACCTCTACGTCATGCCGATCGAGCTCGAACGCTGGAGCATCGAGCAGAACTTCATCGCCTCCGTCGCGCTCGGGTTCGGTGCGCTGTTCGGCGCCCGCGGCGTCGGCGGGCGGATGCAGGACCTGGAGCGACGCCGCCGTTACGGAAGGCGCCGGCAGCGGACCAAGCGCAAGCGGATGGCCACCGCTGTGCTGCGCGAGTCGTCCGGGTTGGCCGGGGAGAACACCAGCGTGCTCACCTCCGCGGAGCGAGCCGAATGCCTGGCGGTGCTGGAGCGATGGCTGCCGCCGCGTCCCGAACACGACCTGGCGCTGCGCGCCACCGACCTCCGGCTCTCCTTCGGCCCGATCCATGCGCTGACCGGCGCGAGCGTCGACGTTCCGGTCGGGCAGATGGTCGGTCTGATCGGACCCAACGGCGCGGGCAAGACGACGCTGTTCGACGTGGTCTCCGGCTTCACCACCCCGGAAGCCGGCACCGTCGAGTTGTTCGGCCGCGACGTCACCCGGACCAGTTCCTGGAACCGCTCCCGCCTCGGCATGACCCGCACCTTCCAGAACACCCGGGTGATCCCCGAGCTGACCGCGGGGGACAACATCTGCGGCGGCGCGTGGGCCTCGGTGGACGCGCGCACCGCGTCGTTCCTGGCCGGCCGGCCCTCGGCGTGGGCGAAGCTGCGGGAGGCGGAGGAAGCCGGCTACGCGGCGGCCCGGCTGCTGGACGTGCACCTGTACTGGGACGAGCGGGTCGGATCGCTGGAGTTCTCCGCCCGGCGGCGCATCGAGATCGCCCGCGCGCTGGTCGCCGGCCCCCGGCTGCTGCTCCTCGACGAACCCGCGGCCGGGCTCGACCCGGCGTCGTCCTCGGCGATGTTCTCCCTGATCCGCCGGCTGCACACCGACCTCGGGCTGAGCGTCCTGATCGTCGAGCACTACGTCCGGGCGGTGCTGGACAGCTGCGACCTCGTGTACGTGCTCGCCGAAGGCAGCGTGCTCGCCTCCGGTATCCCGGCCGAGATCGCGGCGAACACCGAGGTGCAGGAGCGCTACCTCGGCACCCGCCTGGACTACCTCCTGGACTTCAGTGAGGACCCGATCCCGCAGGCCCCCGAGGCCGGCCGATGATCCTCGAGGCGGCGGACCTGATCGCCGGCTACAACGGCCAGCCGGTGCTGCACAAGGTTTCCCTCCAGGTCGCGGCCGGCGAGGTGGTCTCCCTGCTGGGCGCCAACGGGGCCGGTAAATCGACGCTGCTCAAGACGATCATCGGCACCGTCCCGGTGATCCAGGGCTACATCCGCCTGGAGGGCACCGGCATCTCGACCTGGTCGCCGGCCAAGCGGGTCGCGGCCGGGATCGGCCTGTCGCCGGAAGGGCGGCGGATCTTCGCCAATCTCTCCACCGAGGAGAACCTGCTGATGGGCGCGGCCTCGTTGCCCCGGGCTCGTAAGCGCGACGGTCTGGACCGGGCTTTCACGCTGTTCCCGGTGCTCGCCGACCGGACCACGCAGAAGGCCGGCACGCTCTCCGGCGGCGAGCAGCAGATGGTCGCGATCGCCCGGGCGATGATGTCCTCGCCCAAGCTGCTGCTGGTCGAGGAGCCCTCCCAGGGTCTCGCCCCGGTCGTGGTCGACGCGGTCTACGCCACCTTGCGGGAGATCGCCGACAGCGGGGTCGCGGTGCTGGTCGCCGAACAGTTCCAGCAGGTCCACGAGGACGCGAGCGACCGGATCCTGGTCATCGACAAGGGCACGATCGTGCCGGACCGCCACCGCACGAGATGACTCCCGCGGGAGCGATCTGACGGAGGCTCAGCTACGCCGCGGGCTCAGCCGGCTAGGCCGTCGATGGCCTGGTCGAGGTTGTCCAGCTGCTGGGTGAGCGCGACCTCGGCCGGGGCCGGGACCGTGGGGTCCGACTCGCCGCCGCCGCTGCGC
>NZ_JACDFE010000100.1 GCF_013815995.1 Sporichthya sp. | reverse complement strand
GAGCTGGCCAGGCGGTTCGCCGCCGGCGGCCGGCTGTTCACCTTCGGCAACGGGGGCAGCTCCACCGACGCCGCCACCCTCGCGGCGCTGTTCGCGCACCCACCGCTGAACCGGGCGCTGCCGGCGTGGTCGCTCGCCGCGGATCAGGCCGTGCTCACCGCGCTGGGCAACGACGTCGGCTTCGACCTGGTGTTCGCGCGCCAGCTGATCGCGCGCGCCGGCCCCGGGGACATCGCGGTGGCCATGTCCACCAGCGGCAGCTCCCGGGACCTCACGGTGGCGTTCGCCGAGGCGAAACAGCGGGGCATGTACACCGTCGGGTTCGCGGGCTATGACGGCGGACAGTTCGCCGACAGCCGCGACGTCGATGTCTGCCTGACGGTGCGCTCTCAGAGCGTGCACCGCATCCAGGAGTCACAGGCCCTGCTCGCTTACCACCTCTGGGCCGCCGTGCACGATCACCTGACCGAACTGGAGACCCGATGACCGTGCGGACTGTGACCTTGCCAGACGCGACGGTGCAGCATTCCGGGCCGTCGTTCGCCGAGAACGAGGTCATCGAACGGATCAAGGCGTTCCGAAAGCGCCGCCCGCGGCTGATCGACGAGATCATCACGATGTCGCACGGAGCAGGTGGGAAGTCCTCGGCTGCCCTCGTGGACGCCGTCTTCGTCGAGGGGTTCCGCAACGAGCAGCTCGTGCAACTCGGGGACGGGGCGGTGCTCACGTTGCCCAGCGGGGAACGGCTCGCCTTCTCCACCGATTCCTTCGTCGTGCAGCCGCTGCGCTTCCCCGGCGGCTCGATCGGGCACCTCGCGGTGCACGGCACCGTGAACGACCTGGCGATGGCCGGCGCGCGCCCGTCCTGGCTCTCCGCGGCGTTCGTGCTGGAGGAAGGCTTCAAGATCTCCGAACTGCAGGAGATCGTCGCCGACATGGCGGCGGCCGCCCTGGCCGCCGGGGTCCAGATCGTCACCGGGGACACCAAGGTCGTCCCGACCGGCGCCGCGGACGGCCTCTTCATCACCACCGCCGGCGTCGGGGTGATCCCGGCCGGCCGCCGGCTGGCCGCCGACCGGGTGCAGGCCGGCGACAAGGTGGTCATCTCGGGGTACATCGGCGATCACGGCATGGCGGTGATGTTGGCCCGGGAGAGCCTCGAGCTGGAGGCGGACATCTGCTCCGACACCGCCTCGGTCAGCGACCTGGTGCAGACGATGCTGGCCGCCGCTCCCTCGACCCGCTGGATGCGCGACCCGACCCGCGGTGGGGTCGGCACCGTCTGCAACGAACTGGCCCAGGTCACCGGGCTCGGCATCGTGCTCGACGAGCGGGTGCTGCCGGTGCGCCCCGCCGTCCACGGGGCCTGCGAAATGCTCGGCATCGACCCGCTCTACGTCGCCAACGAGGGCAAGTTCCTCGCGGTGCTCGACCCCGCCGAGACCGACGCCGCGTTGGCCGCGATGCGGGCGCATCCCCTCGGTGGCGACGCAGTCGTGATCGGCGAGATCACCGACAAGATCGGCGCCACCGTCGCCCTGCGCACGCAGTTCGGCGGCACCCGCATCGTGGACATGCTCGTCGGCGACCCGCTGCCGAGAATCTGTTAGGAGCAGGACATGTGTCTGGGAATTCCGGGCCAGATCATCGAGATCACCGACGCCGAGAATCATCTGGCGAAGGTCGACGTCAGCGGCGTGCGCAGGATCATCAGCGTCCGCCTGCTCGAGAAGGAGATGCCGGAGCCCGGGGGCTGGGTGCTGGTGCACGTCGGGTTCGCCATGGCGAACATCGACGAGGAGGAGGCGCGGTTGACGCTGGAGGCGATGGAGAAACTCGGCGAGGCCTACCGCGACGAGATAGCCGCCTTCAACAGCTCTGCGCTCCTGTGAACCCGGGCCGACCGGCCGCCCACCACGAGAGGACCTCGCATGCGTTTCGTCGATGAGTTCCGGGACCCGGCGGCGGCGCGGCTGTTGCTGGCCGCCATCGAGGACATGGCCGATCCCAGCGCGCCCGACGCGGAACACTTCAAGTTCATGGAGGTGTGCGGCGGCCACACCCACACCATCTACCGCCACGGCCTGGAGCACGTGCTGCCGCGGAACGTGGAACTGGTGCATGGCCCGGGCTGTCCGGTGTGCGTGATCCCGATGGGCCGGGTCGACGACGCGATGTGGCTCGCCGAGCAGCCGGACGTCATCTTCACCTCCTTCGGCGACATGATGCGCGTGCCGGGCTCGAAGGGCAGCCTGCTCGAAGCCAAGGCCCGCGGCGCCGACGTCCGCTTCGTCTACTCCCCGCTCGATGCACTCAAGCTCGCCGTCGACAACCCGACGAAGAAGGTCGTGTTCTTCGCGGTGGGGTTCGAGACGACAGCGCCGTCGACGGCCGTCACGCTGATCCGGGCCCGCGAGCTCGGGGTGACGAACTTCAGCGTGTTCTCCAACCACGTCACGATCGTGCCGCCGCTCAAGGCGATCCTGGACTCCCCCGACATGCGCCTGTCCGGGTTCCTCGGGCCCGGTCACGTCTCCACCGTGGTGGGCAACCGGCCCTACCGCTTCGTGCCGGAGGTCTACGGCAAGCCGATCGTGGTGGCCGGCTTCGAGCCGCTGGACATCCTCGCCTCGGTCGCCATGCTGCTCCGGCAGATCCGCGAGGGCCGCTGCGAAGTCGAGAACCAGTACGGGCGCGTGGTGCGTGAGGACGGAAACCCGGCCGCGCTCTCGCTGATGGCCCAGGTCTTCGAACTGCGCCCGCACTTCGAGTGGCGCGGGCTCGGCTTCATCTCCCAAAGCGGGTTGCGCCTCAACGCCGACTTCGCGGCGTGGGACACCGAGCGGCTCTACGACATGCCCGGCATCCGGGTCGCCGACCCGAAGGCGTGCCAGTGCGGTGAGGTGCTCAAGGGCGTGCTCAAGCCGTGGGAGTGCAAGGTGTTCGGCACCGCGTGCACCCCGGAGACGCCGATCGGCACCTGCATGGTCTCGCCGGAAGGGGCCTGCGCGGCGTACTACAACTTCGGCCGGATGCACCGCGATGCCGCCCAGTTGGTGGGGCAGAGCGGGGCTTGAGCGAGCGCAGCGAGCGAATCATGAACGCCGAATGCGGCTCCGCGAGGACGAAGTCCGTGGCGGAGACGACATGAGCGGCGCGCGGCTGTTCGCCCAGTACGCCTACGCGCCCAACAAGCTCGGGTACTGCGGGCCAGCGGAATCCGCGACCCTGGCCACCGCGGGGATCGACGCGGCGCACGCCGCCGAGGTCGACGTCCGCGCGGCGGCCCGGCGGTTCTCCGGGGCCTGGCACTACCTGGAGGTGCTGGCGAAGCTGACCGGCATCGACGACCCGCTGGACCGGCGCATCGTCGAGTCGTACTGGCTCGGCGGCGGGGTCAACGAGGAGATCAGCTCGACGGAGTTCGGCGAGGAGTTGCTCGCCCGCATTGCCCCGGAGGCCCAGCACTACTGGGCGCACCTCACGCCGGACCTGATCCCCGAGGCCGCCGGCGATCACGGCTTCCACGTGTTGGGCGTGTACCCGTGGACGCGGTTCCTGGGCCGGTTCGGTGCATGTCTCGCCCCCGCTCCGCCCGGGCCCACTCCGGACCACCCGGTGCAGGTGCTCGACCGGTGCCGGATCCGGTGGGGCACCGTGCTGTCCCGGGACGGCGAGCAGATCGTGGTCTCGGCGCAGCGGCTCGTCTGGGACGGCACCGTGCTGAGCCTGTCCGAAGCGGAGCAGGAGACCGTCGCAGTGGCCGTCGACGGGCTCAGCTTCCTGCCGGATGTCGCGCCCGGCGACCAGGTCTCCCTGCACTGGGAATGGCTGTGCGACCGCCTCTCCGCCGAGCAGGTCACCCGGCTGCAGACGAGCACGCTCTCCCAGATCGAGAAGACCAACCGCAGGCTGACGGCCTGAGGGCCGCGCTACTGGGAGCTACTGAGCGCTCCTCTCCCACGCAACTTGCTGCTCGGCCCAGCCGGACGCTTCCGCGGCCGCGGCCGAGGGGTCGGCGAAGTCGGCCTCGATCTCGCCCATCTCCTGGAAGAGCGCGAGGGTGCGCAGCGCAGTGGCTTCGTCGATCCGCTGCAGCGCGAACCCGAGGTGCACGATCGTGTAGTCACCGACCTCGGTCTCCGGGACGAGCTGGAGGCAAGCCTCCTTCTCGCCCTCACCGAAGACGACGGTCGCCATCCGCTTGCCGTCCCTCTCCCAGATGCTTTGCACCTTGCCGGGCACAGCTAGGCACATGACGGGGTCTCCTCGACTTGCTCGGTGACGCGGGCCGCAATGACGAGCTGGCCGAGGGCCAGACCCGCATCACTCGGTGGGACGTTCCGGTGCCGCAGGCACTGGAAGCCCTGCGCGGTCAGGCGTTCCGCGCACAGGGTGCTCAGGAGGGCGTTGAGGAACACACCGCCGGACAGCGCAATGGTGTTCAGGCCGGTGCGGGCGCGCAGGTCCACCGCGACCTCCGCGACCAGGTCCGCGACGGCGAGGTGGAACCGGGCCGCGATCACTGCCGGATCGGCGGCGGCCAGGACGTCGGCGGTGATCGCGGCGAGCACGGGCGACGGGTCGAGCAGAGCTGGGCCCGCGTCAGTTGCGTCCGGCCGGACCGCGAACGTATAGGCCGGGCCGCAGCTGGAAAGAGCCCCGCGAGCCAGGCCCTCGAACCGCATGGCCGCCTCTGCTTCGTACGCGATCCGGTGGCACACCCCGGCGAGGGAGGACACGGCGTCGAAGAGCCGGCCCATGCTCGAGGTGCGGATGCAGGCCAGGCCGCTCTCCAGTTGGCGTGGCAGCACGGCGAGCTCGTCGGCACTGCAGGCCGCGACGCTGGGCAGCCGCGGGTCCCAGGCGACCCCGGCGGCGTGCAGGTGGGACAACGCCATCCGGCACGGGTTGCGCACCCCGGCGTCCCCGCCCGGCAGCCACGCGTAGCGCAGGTGCGCGGCCCGGGTGAAGTCGTCGTAGTCGGCGATCAGCACCTCGCCGCCCCAGGCGGCACCGTCGTCGCCGTAGCCGGTGCCATCGAAGGCGAACCCGATCACGCGCTCGGTGCCGTCGAGCCCGTTCTCCGCCATCGCCGAGGCGATGTGCGCGTGGTGGTGCTGCACGAGGCGGGTGGGCAGCCCGCAGCGCTCCGCCCACGCCGCGCTGCGGTAGCCCGGATGACGGTCGGCGATGACGTACTGCGGCCGGACGCCGGTCACGGCGGACAGCTGCGCGGTGGCGGCCTCGAACGCCTGCAACGTGGCCAGGTCGTCCATGTCGCCGACGTGCGCCGACAGCCACGCGTAGCCGCCCTCGCCGAGGCAGAAGGTGTTCTTCAGGTCCCCGCCGACGGCCAGCGCGGGGTGGACGGGCACCGGCAACGCGACGGGCAAGGGCGCGTACCCGCGGGAACGCCGCACCGGCAGCTCGACCCCACCGGCGACCCGGACCACCGAGTCGTCACACGGCACGTGGATCGGCCGGTCGTGGCCGAGCCAGGCGTCCGCCAGCCCACCGAGCCGGGTCCGTGCCACCTCGTCGTCGATCACGATCGGCTCGCCGGAGACGTTGCCGCTGGTCATCACCAGTGCGGCCGGTCCCGGCTCGTCACCGGACAGCCCGAACAGCAGGTGGTGCACCGGGGTGTACGCCAGCATCACCCCTACGTCCGGACTGCCGGGGGCGACCGCCGCGGCGAGCTGCGCGCTCCCGGCACGCCGGGCCAGCAGCACGACCGGGCGGCGGAAGTCGGTCAGCAGGTCGTGCTCGGCAGCGGACAGCTCGGCTATCGCTTCCGCGGCGGCCAGGTCTGCGACCATCACCGCGAACGGCTTGTCGCCGCGGTCCTTGCGTTTGCGCAGCGCCGCGACCGCCGCCTCGTCGCCGGCGTCGCAGGCCAGGTGGTAGCCGCCGAGGCCCTTGACCGCGACGATCGCACCGGCACTGAGCAGTTCGCGGGCGCCCGCGAGCGCGTCGTCGCCGACGCGGTCCGGCTCCCCGGGCTGACGGAGCGTCAGGGTGGGCCCGCAGTCGCGGCACGCGACGGTCTGGGCGTGGAACCGCCGGTCGCCGGGATCGGCGTACTCCGCCGCGCACGTACCGCACAGCGGTAGGTCCGCCATCGTCGTCGCGGGCCGGTCGTAGGGCAGGTCGACCACGATCGTGAACCGCGGCCCACAGTTGGTGCAGCTGATGAAGGCGTGGCGGTACCGGCGGTCCGCCGGGTCGGCAAGCTCGGCGAGGCAGTCGTCGCACGTGGCGACATCCGGCGAGACCAACGTGCGACCGGTGCCCCCGGTGGAGTCCGTGATCACGAACTCCGTGCCCCCGCGGCACGACATGACCTCGGTGAGCACGCCGGTGATCCGGGCGAGCGGGGGCGCGTCGGAACGCAGCCGGGCGGTGAACGCCGTCAGCCCGGACTGCGCACCCTCGACCTCGATCACGACTCCGCCGGCGGTATTGCCGACGGAGCCCGACAGGCCGAGGTCGCGGGCGAGCGCGTAGACGAAGGGCCGGAAACCGACGCCCTGAACGACGCCGCGCACGGTCGACCGCTGTCGACCGCGCGCGCCCGGTTCACCGGCCGCGCCCGGCATTCGGAGCTACCCCGCCTCAGGCGTGCCTGCCGGAACCTGCGGTCAGCTCCTTCATCATCGGGTACACGACGGTGAGGGCCGTACCGACAAGGTTCTGCATCTCCTTCGACTCGCGGATGTAGGCCAGGGACTCCTTGATCTTGGCGAGCCCGGCCCGACCCTCCTTGGTACCGACAACGAATCCGACGGCGAATCCGACCACGGTCTCCATCTACCTACTCCTGTCTGGCCGAGTTGTTCACATGGACCGGATCTCCAGGTAGCGCTTCACATCCGGGACTGACTGAATGAGCGCCGCAAGGGTTCCAGCCAGTAGCGCTGCCTTCACCAATCGCACGATCATCGGGACACCTCCTTCCACATCAGCTGTTCGACGAGCGAGATCGCGGGCGCGACGGCGGCCTCTGCTTCCGGGCTCAGGCCGATGCCGTCGTCCAGCGAGGCCGGCTCACACGCGACGAGGTACACCTGCTGCACCGCCCCGCCTAGGGAGCCGAGCATCGACAGGATCGCGCCGGGCTCCAGGCCGTGGGCGTCGACCAACGGCGCCTCCCCGTCGGCGACCTGCGCCGAGTTGTCGGGCACCTCGTTCGGATCCACCTCGACCAAGGTGACCGTTCCGGGGGCATGGCCGCGCTGGGCAGCATCGACCACAACCAGCACTTCGTAGCCGTCGAGCAACTGGTACGCCAGGTGCACCCCGCGGATGCCGGCGTCGAGCAGGTGCACGTCCGGCGGCGTCGGGGTGCCGGCCATCCGGCGCAGCACCTCGGAACCGAACCCATCGTCGGTCAGGAAGATGTTGCCGACCCCGGCCACCAGCATCCGCGCGGTCATTGAACCGGCTCCACTTCGTCCGGCGCGAAGTACAGGAACCGGCCCTGCGCGCGGGAGATCTCCGCCAGCTCGGGGTCGTCGTCGACGGTCACGCCGAGGTGCTGCGCGTCGTCGACGTCGAAGAACACCGCCTCGACGGTGGCGAGCCGACCGCGCAGGAACAGGTCCTGCGCATCGGTGCGCCGGTTGCCGGGCCGGAGCCGGACGCGGCTGCCGCGGCCCACCCGCACGCCGTCGATGATGATCGAGTCGGTGTCTGGGTTGACCGACGCGTCCGCGCCCGGGTCCCACCACGGCGCCGAGGGGACCATGTACGTCGGGGGCTCGTCCGGCTGGGACATCGCGGGTCCGGCGGCCGGCGCCTCGCCGGTGACATGGCGCAGGTAGCGCAGGGCCCCGTGCAGCCGGTCCAGCTGCTCCTGCGGCAGGGCGTCGACCCGGTCGATCAGCTCCGCGGACCGCGGGTCGGTCGCGCGCGCCTCCGCCTTCTCGGCGTCGGTCAGCGTCATCGTGCGCAGGATCAGGATCTCGTCGATCTCGGTGGAGTCGTACAGGTCGCCCGGGCTCTCCGGGGCAATCTCCGGGTTGTCGCCGAGGATGATCGGCGAGGACAGCACGACCCGGTCGCCGTCGGCCAGGACCGGCCAGGTCCCCTCGTTGCGGCAGGCCTTCACCTCGGGCTTGGCCCACTCCGGCGGGTCCGTCATCGACAGGAACCGGCCGCGGTCGAGGGCGAACATCGAGTGCGCGGAGATCAGCGCGTGCCGCAGCGCGAGATCGCGGTCGGGTGCGGTGGCCTCGGTGCGGTTCTGCACCTCGACGGTGAGCCGCAGCGCACCGTACGGGCCCGGCAGTTCGGTGACCGTCAGCACCATGGCGCCGGCGACCGGGTGCGTCTCGCGCGAGACGCCGTCCTCCAGCCGCAGCTCGCCGGCGAACTCGAAGAACTCGGTGTGCGCGGCGGCGCGCAGGGCGTCCACCGCGACGGTGAGGTCGACCTGGCGCTCGGCGGTCTCGTCCCAGTCCGGCATCTCGCCACCGGTGCGGTGGGCGACGTGCAGGAAGCGCAGCGAGAGGGTGAGCTCGGCATCGGCCTTGGCCTCGAACACGACCTCGGTCCGGGTCGCGGATCGCTCGGAGGAATCGAACGCCACGTACCCCGGCGGCATGATCACCCCGAACTGCCACCGGGTCTGGTTCTTGGAGGACGAGGCCCGGTACGGGTAGAGCACGTAGCCCTCGTACAGCACGGCGTCGGCCACCTGACGGGCCGTCGCGAAGACGTCCGTGCCCACGGTGGTCACGGCAAGAGCTCCGTGGGCCGGCTGGCCTCGGCCAGCAGCGCGTCGACGGCCTGCTCCCACGTCGCCAGCGCCCGCGTGTTCTTGAAGGCACCCAGCGCCGCGAGGGTCTCCCGGCCGAGGCGCACCCAACTGCCGCTGGGAAAGAAGCGCTCCATCATCGCGCGCCACTCGCTGACCGGCAGCAGGTAGGTGGCTTCGAGGTTCCAGGGCACCTGCGAGACGCTGAAGCCGGTCGTGCCCTTGGCGATCGCGGTCCCACTGAACAGCATCAGCAGCGGGATCGAGCCCTCCTCCAGCGCGTGGAAATAGCCGGTCGAGGCGACCTCCATGTCGTAGGTGCACGGGACGTGGAGGTCGACCTCGATGTCGCCCGTGAAGCTCGGCACCATGATCGAGGCCATCGCGAACTGCACCGGCTTCAGGGTGTCCGCGTAGCGCGTGGGGTCGCCGAACAGGTCGTTCAGCTTGGCCGACTCGGCCGGGGTGTACCGGCGCTTCTGCGGCTCGATCCGCATCTGCACGCGCAGCCCGAGGGCATGAATCCGCTCGCCGGTCGACTCGCTGACCCGCAGCCGGAAGACCAACGTCGGCCCGGCCGCGTAGGGGTCCGAGCTGACGTCGATACAGGCGAAGGAGAGATCAACCACCGCCGGCCCCCCGGCTGACCCCGTCGCTGTGAACCAGGGGCCGGCTGAGCCGGGCCACCCGCTCGAAGAAGTCCGCGATGTCCTTGCGCGCCTCGGGGCCGCCATCGAAACCGGTCCAGTGCATCCGCACCCGACCGACCAACTCGTAGCAGGCATCGATCGGGACGAGATAGCTCGCGTTGCCGTCCTTCGTCCGGTAGACGATCAGCGCCTCGACGTCCGGGGCCAGCTCGGCCGCCAGCGGATTGTCGCGGACGATCGTGTCCCAGGCGGTCAGGTCGAGCAGCGACTCCGTCGCCCCGGCCGGGCTGGGGTACTGGGCGATGACCCGACCCTGCGCGGAGTTCTGGAAGAAGAACGCCATCGCGACCGGGACCTGCAACTCCTCCCACTGGGCGTGCGAGAGCTGGAAGTCGGGGTCGACGAGATACCGGTCCGGCACCGACCGGAAGTTGCCCTTGCCGGCCCCTCCGTGGGTGAACAGCAGGTAGCAGGGGCGGCACGTGCAGAGCAGGCTGCGCGTCTCGATGTTGACGACGTGCGAGTGCACCTCGCCCATATCGGCGTTGCACATCTCGCAGCCCTCACCGCGCGGCCTGGGTTGGGACAAGGTGAACGGCAGTGCCGGAGCGGATGGTCCGACGAACCGCCGGAGCCCGCGGACCCCGTCCATCAGACCGCGGCGGGGATCAGGGCGATCCGGATCCCGGACACGTCGTCGAGCAGCGGCAACGGCTCCAGGTGCAGCCGCGGCCGGTCGATCGCCCGGCCGGCCAGGCGCGCGTCGTAACGCACCCCGCAGGACCGGCAGGCGAGCACGTCGCCCTCCAGTGCCACCCCGCCGGGTTCCCCCGCCAGCGAGTGGTCGCAGGACGGGCAGCGGTCCGCATACGCGAAGTACGTCTCGCCGAGCCGGGCCATCAGGATGGTGCGCCCCTCGAGATCCGCCAGGGCAGCGAAGCCGTCGGCCGGCAGGTCGCGCGCGGAGGGGTGAAGCCAGATCGGTGGCGGCGCCGCGACGGACGCCGTGACCGGGGTGTCGCTGCCGGGCCGGCGGCCGATCTGCAGGAGCTTGTCCGGCAGGGCCGTCTGCCCCTCGACCTCGATGCCGACCAGCTCTGGCGCCGCCCCGAGCACGGCGTCGGTGATGGTCAGCTTCACGGTGACGGTCGAGGACGGGCAGCCACTGCAGCTGCCATCGAGTCGCAGGTGGGCCATGCCATGCTCGTCGATGCCCAGGTAGTCCACGCCGCCGGCGTGCGAGCCGAGATACGGACGGATCTCGTCGAGGGCCCGTTCGATCCTCTGGTCCGCGGACAGAGGGTGCAGGCCGTGCAGGATGAGCTGGCTCTCCACCAGCCGGTCGGAGATCAGGGCCGCCAGCACCTCGGGGTTGTCCTCGGCGATGATGCCGACGATGTGCGAGAGCCCTTCGCCGTAGAAGGAGACGAGCTCTCGCACCAGCTCCTCGCCGGTCGCGGCCGCGGTGTCGCCGCCCTGCCGCTGCAGCTGCGCCAGCAGGGCCTCGACCCGTGAGCCGACATCGTTGCCTACCGGAGGCATCGTCAGGTCGCCAGAATCTGCGGCATGACCGCCGGGTTGTGCATGGTCTGGATCGTCTTGCCCGGGCCGAGGTACATGTGGACACCACAGGGCAGGCAGGGGTCGAAGCTGCGCACCGCCCGCATGATGTCGATGCCCTTGAAGTTGTCCGCCGAGTTCTCCTCGAAGATCGGGGTGTTCTGTACCGCGTCCTCGTAGGGGCCGGGCGTCCCGTAGGTGTCGCGCACGCTGGCGTTCCACGGCGTCGGCGGGTACGGGTGGTAGTTGGCGATCTTGCCTTCCTTGATCACCATGTGGTGGCTGAGGACCCCGCGGACGGCCTCGGTGAAGCCGCAGCTGAACGCCTCGTCCGGGACCTCGAACGGGGTCCAGGTCTTGGTGTTGCCGCCCCGCACCTCGGCGAGCGCCATCTCCATGAAGTGCAGCGCGCAGCCCGCCGCGTAGGCCTGGAAGTACGTCCGGGCGCGGTTGCGCTCGAGGGCGTTGCTCCACTTCGGGATCTTCCACTCGAAGTTGGCCTCGGGCTTCAGCATCGTCTTGGGCAAATTGATCTGCACGCTGTGCCCGGTCGCCTTCACGAAGCCGCCGGCGTCGACGAGGCCGCCGAGCGCGGTGGCCCAGAGGCGCGCGAGCGGTCCCCCGCCGGTGTCGGTCGCCAGGTGGTCCTTACCGTCGAACCAGCGCGGGGACATGACCCAGCTGTACTTGTCGTCGAAGTTGCGCTTCTGCGGGTCCGGGATCGTGGTCTGGTTCCACGGGTGGTTGCGGTCGACCGGGTTGCCGAGCGCGTCCTTGGTGACGAACATCGGCTGGTCCTCCCAGCTCTGGTAGTACGAACTACCGAGCAGGATGCGGATGCCGAGGTTGATCTCCACCAGGTCGTTGGTGTGCAACTTGCCGTCGACGACCACGCCGGGGCTGACGAAGGCCTTGCGGCCCCAGTTCGTCATGTTCTCGTACTTGAAGTCGCAGTGCGCCGGGTCGTTCAGCGCGCCCCAGCAGACCAGCAGGGTGCGGCGCAGGCCGACGTTCTCATAGCCCGGCAGCGCCTCGTAGAAGAAGTCGAACAGGTCGTCGTGCAACGGCACGACCTTCTTCATGAACTCGACGTACCGCATCAGTCGGGTGTAGTAGTCCGTCAGCAACTGGATGGTCGGCGTGGTGCCGATGCCGCCCGGGTACAGCGTCGACGGGTGGACGTGCCGACCCTCCATCAGGCAGAACATCTCACGCGTGTAGCGCGATACCTGCAGGGCCTCGCGGTAGAAGTCGCCCTCAAGCGGGTTCAGCGACCGCATGATGTCGCCGATGGTCCGATAGCCGTGCTCGCCGGCGTGCGGGGACTCGGTGCGGTTGGCGAGCTCGAGGACGCCGGGGTTGGTCTCGGCGACCATCTTCTCGCAGTAGTCCACCCCGACCAGGTTCTCCTGGAAGATGTTGTGGTCGAACATGTACTCCGCGGCCTCGCCGAGGTTGATCAGCCACTCACCGAGGGCCGGCGGGTGCACGCCGTACGCCATGTTCTGGTTGTAGACCGAGCAGGTGGCGTGGTTGTCGCCGCAGATCCCGCAGATGCGGCTGGTGATGAAGTGCGCGTCGCGCGGGTCCTTGCCCTTCATGAAGATGCTGTAGCCGCGGAAGATCGACGAGGTGCTGTAGCACTCGGCGACGACCTTCTGCTTGAAGTCGATCTTCGTGTAGATCCCGAGGCTGCCCACGATGCGGGTGATCGGGTCCCACGCCATCTCGGTCAGGTTGGACTCGTCGCCCTTGGTGCTCAGGTAGCTGCCGGGCTTGCTCGTCGTGGTGGTCACCTAGCTCACTGACCCTTCTTGTAGCCGGTCTTGAGCTCGGGTCCGCGAACTCGCCATTTGGGTTCCTTGTTGAGGGTGTCCATCGTGAACTTGCGCATGGTCCGGATGACGACCCCGTAGGCCGAGCTGGCGGCGGAGGAGACCTTGCCGCCGGGCGGCTCGTCCATGAACGGCATGAACTTGTCGGGGAAGCCGGGCATGGTGCAGCCGATGCAGATACCGCCGACGTTCGGGCAGCCGCCGATTCCGTTCATCCAGCCGCGCTTGGGGACGTTGCAGTTGACGACCGGTCCCCAGCAACCGAGCTTGACCAGGCACGTGGGCTGGCCGTACTCGGTGGCGAACTGGCCCTGCTCGTAGTAGCCGCCGCGGTCGCAGCCCTCGTGCACAGTGGCCTCGAACAGCCACTTCGGGCGCAGCTCGGCGTCCAGCGGGATCATCGGGGCCTGGCCGGCCACCTGATAGAGCAGGTACGTGATGGTCTCGGAGAGGTTGTCCGGCTGGATCGGACAGCCCGGGACGCACACGATCGGCAGGCCGGCTTTGGACTTCCAGTCCCAGCCGAGATAGTCCGGGACGCCCATGGCGCCGGTCGGGTTGCCCTGCATCGCGTGGATGCCGCCGTAGGTGGCGCAGGTGCCGACCGCGATGATCGCCGTCGCCTTCGAGGCGAGCCGGTCGATCCATTCGTTGGTCGTGCGGGGCTGACCCGTCGCGGGGTCGTTGCCGAACCCGCAGAAGTAGCCGCCGTTGTCCTTGTTGAGCTCCTCGTTGGGGATCGATCCCTCGACCACCAGCACGAACGGCTCGAGTTCACCGCGGTCGGCCTTGTGCCACCACTCGATGAAGTTGTCGGCGCCGGTCTCCGGGCCGCACTCGAAGTCGATCAGCGGCCAGTGGACCGCGATCTTCGGCAGGCCCGGCAGGGCACCGAGGACGATCTCCTCGATGCTCGGCTGCGTCGCCGCCGTCAGGGCGACCGAGTCGCCGTCGCACCCCAACCCTCCGTTCATCCAGAGGATGTGGACGACCCCTTCGTCCGTTGCTGTGGTCACCGCGGCGTACCTCCTCGCCCTAGGCTCGCGGCTCGATCCGAATCCTCGGACGGCGCGGCCAATTCGGGCCTCGGAATAAGCAGATACCGCTGGACGCTACTCGCACCATTAGCGAATTAGCCAGACCCCGAAGTGCTATTTCGCAACGAATTTGGGCCCGAATTCACGACTCCTGGAATTGTAGAATTCGACGATTACCGGAGTCCGGGAATCCTGGATTTCCGGACCCCTGTCAGCCCTGGTTGCGCGAGTACCGTTCGCCCATGGCGACATTGACGGGGACTCACCAACTCGGGCCGCAGCACGGCCGGATCCAGTTGCGCACCACCCGCGAAGGGCTGGCGGCGAAGGTCGGGCACGACCTCCTCATCGAGTTGCCGTCCTGGTCCGGCACCCTCACCGCGAATCCCGAGGACCCGGCCGCCTCGACGCTCGAGGTGGAGATCGACCTGACATCGATCACGATCGTTTCCGGGACTGGCGGAGTATCCGAACTCAGCGACAAGGACAAGTCCGAGATCGCGAAGAACGCCGGGAAGGCCCTCGAGGTGGACCGGCATCCGACGGTGACCTTCACCGCGAAGGGACTTCCGCCGTCGACCGCGTCGGGAGAGATTGAGGGCAGCCTTACCTTGCACGGAATCACGAAGCCGTTCCGGCTGAAATTCGACGAATCCTCAAGTTCTACATGGCAGGCGAGCGGCGAGGTAATTCAGTCCGACTTCGGCATCAAGCCCTACCGGGCGATGCTCGGTGCACTGCGCCTGGCCGACCCGGTCACCGTGAACGTGGAAATACACCTGGAAGGAGCCTGAGGAAAGCCTTCTGCGGGTCGACACCGGGGAGTCGTAGCCCTACGCTCGCGCTGTCGCCTAGACCTCGCGACATTGCTCCGACGGCCGGCCGGTTGAGAAGACCCACGCGGCAAGAGGATCGCGCGTTCCGCCAGTCCACCGTGACGAAGGGTGCGGCGATGCTCAACCGACAACGTCACTGGGTGTGCGCGCTCCAGATCGCGGAGCGGCGTCGCCAGTTGGGCCTCACCCAGCGCGACGTTGTCGACCGGCTCTCCGGACTCGGGGTGACCGCGACCAACCGGACCCTCTCGGCGATCGAGCACGGGCAGGGCGTCGACATCGCCCGGCTGCCCGAGCTCGCGGTCGCGCTCGAGTGCACGGTCACCTACCTCCTCGGCCTGACCTCGCGGCCGCACAACTGGGAGCCGGACGACGGCGCCCTGCCCGCCCCGCCGGCTGAGCGCGGGCCCCGGCACCAGGGCGTGTGGCAG
>NZ_JACDFE010000295.1 GCF_013815995.1 Sporichthya sp. | reverse complement strand
AGGCGTTCGAGGCGCCTCAGACGCACCGCACGTTTCGAATGGGATGTCGGCTTCACTCCTCAGATGCGGATGCCGCCGCCGCAGGTGACGGTCTCGCCGGAGACGTAGTCCGACTCGGGGATGCAGATCAGAAAGTCCCGCAGCCGGAGGGGGCGGCGAGAGCATTGGCCGGCAGGTTGTCGACCAGCAGGGCCAGCGCGCCGAGCACGGCAGCGACATCACCCTGCACGTGTGCGGCATCCAGTGCGGCGAGGGCGTCATCCACAAGATTCCAGGGAGCGGGGGTCCAGGGAGCGGGGTTCCAGGCAGGCACGCATGCGGGCACCGTAGGCCGCGGCTCCCGCCGCGGCATCCGATTTTCCGGGGCATCCGATTTTCCGGGGAAGGTCAGCTCAGCAGGCGCTGCAGGTAGCCCTTCGGGTCGGCCAGGAACCGCCGCTGGTTGCGGACCAGTTCCAGGTCCTCCCAGTCGACCGAGCGGAAGCCGCCCTCGTCGAGTTCGACGATGGTCGCTCCGGGCAGCGCGGCGAGGACGGGGGAGTGCGTCGCGATCAGAACCTGCGAGCCGTCGGTGACGAGGTCGGCGAGGATCGCGACCAGGCTCAGGCAGCTGCCGAACGACAGCCCGGACTCCGGCTCGTCGAGGACGACCAGGCCGGTGTCGTCGCGGTGCGCGGCCAGCGTGGTCAGGAACGACTCGCCGTGGCTGAGCTCGTGGGCACGGGCACCGGGCGAGATCGCGCCGTGCAGGTTCGTGGTGCCGAAGCCCTGCTCGGGTGCCTCGGAGCGAAGGAACACTCCGTGCCGGGTGGCGCCCTTCCCGCGCACTATCCGCAGTGCGGGGGCCAGCGCGGTCTGCCGGGCGGAGACCCCGCGCCGTGGGGTTCCGCCGGCGGCCGGGAGGCCGTAGGCCTCGGCGATGCCCTCCACGATCGTGGACTTGCCGGTGCCGTTCTCGCCGACGATCACCGTCGCCGCGCCGAAATCCAGTCCGTCCCGCAACAGCATGCCGACGCCGGGAAGCGAGGCGGGCCACTGCTTCGAACAGATGCCCTCCCCGCCGAGCGCAGCCGCCTCGACGCGGGTGATCGGGAGCGCCACGTTAGGCGGCGTGGCCTAGGTAGCGCGCGAACAGGTCCTCGCCGTCCAGCTCGCCGGGCTCACCGGCGAACGCGACCTGACCCTTGTGCAGCAGGTAGACGAAGTCGGAGAGCGCGAGGGCCTTGGTGACGTACTGCTCGACCAGCAGCAGGCTGGCGCCGCCGGCAGCGATCGTGCGGAGGAACTCGAAGATCTCGTCGACGACGATCGGGGCCAGGCCCATCGAGACCTCGTCGAGCAGGACCGTTCTCGGGTTCTGGATGTACGCGCGCATCAGCGCGAGCATCTGCTGCTCGCCGCCGGAGAGCGTGCCGGCGACCTGGTCGAGCCGGCGGCCGAGCACCGGGAAGATCGACGCGGCCGCCTCGTAGGTCTTCTCCTCCTCGCCGCGCTTGCACTGCACGACCAGGTTCTCCCGCACCGTCAGCGACGGGAACACGCCGCGGCCCTCGGGCACGTGGCAGACGCCCTTGCCGACCAGGGCGTTCGGCGCCCAGCCGGTGACATCGGTGCCGTCCACGACCAGCGCGCCCGCGGTCGGGCTGACCAAACCGGCGGCGACGCGCAGCACCGTGGTCTTGCCGGCGCCGTTGGCTCCGAGCAGGGCGACGATCGAGCCGGCCGGCACGTGCAGGGTGACGTCGTGCAGCACACGGGTACCGCCGTACCCGGCATGGACCTCACGCAGCGACAGCATCGTTGTCTCCCTCAGCTCACGGCGTGCACTGGTACTTGCTGGCCTTGGGCGCGGTCCAGCCCTTGTCGGTCAGCAGCTCGAAGTAGATGCACTTGATCGACGGTGCGGCCTTCTGCCCGGGGGAGAAGGTGATCGGCGGCGCGAGGCCGTCCAGGGTCTCGTTCTTGATCTTGCCCAGCCCGGTGAGGACGTCGGCAGCGAGGATCGGCTTGTCCCGGCCGGCGGTGCCCAGGTTCGCGATCGCGGCCTCGAACAGCTTCGCGCTGGCCCAGGCGGTCATCGAGTTCCCGTCGGTCTCCATGCCCGGCGAGAACGTCGCGAGCGCCGCGGCGTACTCCTTCTGGCCCGCAGTGTCGGTGAGCATCCACGGGGCGTTGCCGCTGGCGACGGACAAGGTGTTGCGCCGGATGCCCGGATCCTTGGACTGCGCGGGGCTGATGACGCCACCGCCGGAGATGAACTGGGGGAAGTACCCCAGTGCCGCGCAGGAGCGGGCCACGCGGGCGATCGCGGAGCCGTCCACACCCATGCCGAAGCCGTCGACCCCGGCGTTCTTGGCGTTCTGGCACTGGGCGGTGAAGTCGGTCTGGGTCAGCGAGACCGGCGACTGGTAGACCAGCTCGGCGCCTGCGGCCTTGGCCTTGGCCGGGATGATCTTCGCCATCGCCGTGCAGATGCTCGCCTCGACGCAGTACAGCAGTCCGAGCCTTTTCTTACCCTCGCTCACGGTCTGGCGCAGCCCGCCGTCGATGAGGCCGTCCAGGCTCGCGCCCTGCGGGAACAGCAGCGGGTGCGCGGTCCAGGCGAAGTCGACACCGTCGCCGCCGACGATCGGCACCTTGTACTTCTCGATCACCGGCAGGATCGCCGGCATCGAGAGCGGCGTGAAGACGCCGACGATCGAGGACACCTTCTTGTTGACGATCAGGTCCTGCGCGGCCGCGGCCCCGCGGCTGGGGTCCGCCCCGTCGTCGGCGGCGAACACCGTGACGGGGTGGCAGGCCACGCCGCCGCGCGCGTTGACGGCCTTGGCCCAGATCGCGAGCGTGGTCCGGGCGGACGCGGAGATCGCGCCGAGCACCCCGCTGAAGCTGCCGATCTGACCCAGATTCAGCGGCGCCCCCTGACCGGTGCACTTGCCGTCCGCGGTCTGCGCGGTCGTGCCCGAAGCGGCCGGCTTCGTCCCGGGTGTCGTGATGGTGCTGGTATCGGTCGTGCCCGGCGTGGTGACGGTTCCCGGCACGGTGCCGGTGTCGACGGTGCCGGGGACGTTCGTGGTGGGGGCGCCACCGGGCACCTGGGCACCGGCGGCCAGTTGGTCGAGGGAGGTCTGGTCGAGCTGCACCGGTCCGGTGCTCACGCCGGCCAGCACCTCGTCCTCGCTGGCCCGCGTGCCGCAGCCGCTCACGAGCAGGGTGGCGGCGAGCAGCACGGCGGCTACGGCGCGACCGGAGGAGATCACCGACCGCTCCCTAACGGCTGGGTGCACACCGGGGTGCTGCCCTTGGGCGCTGTCCAGCCGGCCGGGGTCAGCAGTTCGAAGTACACGCAGTTGAGCTCCGGTGCCGCCTTCTGCCCGGGAGAGAAAGTGATCGGCGGCGACAGCCCGTCGAGGGTGTCGTTCTTGATCTTGCCCAGGCCGGTGAAGATGTTCGCGGTCGTGATCGGCGCCGAGCGCGCCCCGTCCCCGAGCCTTTCGATGGCCGCCTCGAACAGTTTGGCCGCCGCCCACGCGACCATCGAGGGCCCGTCGGTCTCCAGACCTGGTGCATAGCGCGCCAGGGCCTGGGCGTACTCCCGCTGGCCCGGGGTGTCGGTGAGCATCCACGGGGCGTTCGAGCTGGAGGTGGACACCGTGTTCTTCCGCATCCCGGGATCCCGGGCCTGGGCCGCGCTGATGATCCCGCCCCCGGTCACGAACTGGGGGAAATAGCCGAGGGCAGCGCAGGAGCGGGCCACCCGGGCGATGCCGGAGCCGTCGACCGCCATCCCGAACGCGTCCACGCCGGCGTTCTTGGCGTTCTGGCACTGCGCGGTGAAGTCGGTTTGGGTCAGCGAGACGGGCGAGCTGTACACGACCTCGGCCCCCTGGGCCTTGGCGCGGGGCGGAAGGTCCTTGGCGACCTGGGTGCAGATGCTGGACTCGACGCAGTAGAGCAACCCGTGCTTGAGCTTCTTGTTCGCGATCGCCTGCTTGAGCGCGCCGTCGATGATCGCGTTCAGGCCGCCGCCCTGCGGGAACATCTGCGGGTGCGCGAACCACGAGGGCGCGACCATGTCGCCACCGACCACGGGCAGCTTCGAGCGTTCGATCGCGCCCATCATCCTGGGTAGGGCCAGGGAGATGACGCCCACCAGCGCCTGGACCTGGTGCTGGGAGACGAGCTCGCCGATCAGGGCGGCGCCGCGGCTCGGATCCCCGCCGTCGTCGACGGCGTAGACGTTGACCGGGTGGCAGGCGAGCCCGCCGGCGGCATTCACGTGCTTGACCCAGACCGCCATGGCGGTACGCCCGGAGGCGGTGATCGGGCCGAAGACGCCGCTGAAGCTGCCGATCTGACCCAGGTTCAGCGGCGCGCCTGGCGTGGTGCAGGCCTTGGTCGACGCGGCGCCGGGTGCTGCCGCCGTGGCCGTACCGCCGCCCGGCGCGGTGCCGGGCGCAGGCGTGCTTCCACGCCC
>NZ_JACDFE010000099.1 GCF_013815995.1 Sporichthya sp. | reverse complement strand
CGCGTCGCCCGCGCCGAGCGTGCGCACTGGATGGCCGAGTCCGAGCGCGCCCAGGCCGACGCCGCCGCGATGGAGGCCGCGGCCGCCGTGGTCGCGATGACCGAGAAGGTCGAGCAGGCCAGCGCCGCGATGAAGCTGATGTCCGCCGAGCGCGAGACCACACGCACCGAGTTCAAGGCCCAGGGCGAGTCCCTGGTCGTCGCGCTGAAGTCGGTCGAGGAGCTCACCGGCCGCTTCGACGCGACCGAGAAGTCCCTGGCCGCCGAGGCCGCGGCCCGCAAGGCGTCCGAGTCCGCGCGGCTGTCCGAGGTCGAGCGCCGGGTCAAGGCCACCGAGGCCGCCGCCGCCGACAAGCTGCGCGCCGACGAGGCGACCGCCGCCCTGACGGAGTCTCAGACCGAGGCCCGCCGTTCCGCCGCCGCGCTGGCGTCGGGCCGGCACCGCCTGGAGGCACTCACCGCGCAGCTGACCGCGCAGAAGTCCGAGGCCGAGCGCAGCGCCGCGGCCGCCGACGCCGAGCACGAGCAGCTGATGGCGCAGATCACCGACCTCAAGGCCGCGGTTGTCACCGGGGAGCAGGCTCGCGCTGTCGCCGAGGCCCGCGTGGAGCAGAGCCGGAACGAGTCCTCGCGTCTGGTCGAAGCCGCCCGCACCGAGGCCGCGGCCGCGATCGATGCCGCGCGCAAGGAGGCGACCGCCAAGATGGACGGCTCGCGGGCCGAGTCCGCGCGCCTGATCGAGGCCGCCCGCAACGACGCCTCGCACAAGGTCGAGGCCGCCCGGGCGCAGAACCTCGCGGCGGCGACCGCGCACGCCCAGGAGTCCGCCGCGGCCGAGGCCGCGCTGACCGCTGAGACCGAGCGCCGCGAGGCTGCCGAGGCGATGATCGCCGATTTCAAGCAGCGATTCGTCGAGGCCGAGGCCGCCAAGGTCGAGGCCGAGGCTGTGGCCCGGGAGGCCGCCGCCACCGCCGCCGCCATCAGGGAGCGGATCGAGACCCTCACCGTCGAGCGGGACTCGGTGGACAAGGCGATGTCCGTCGTCGCTGACGCCAAGGACATGGTGGCCGCGAAGCTGGAGGAGATGTCGCTCAAGCTGGCCGTCGCCGAGCGGGCCCGCGGCGCCGCGGACGCCCAGGCGGCCGGGCTGGAGTCCGAACTGGGCAAGTCGGCCGAGCGGGTGGCCGTCGCCGAGGCGCAGATCGAGCGGATGCGCGAGCAGGTCGTCGACCTGCGCTCGCAGTTCGCGGTCACCACCGCGGTCCTCGGTGGGGCGCAGTACACGGTGCAGTCCTAGTTCCGTGTTTGTAGGCTGCGCGTTGTGATGGTGGAGATCCGCGGCCACAACTTCCCCGGGCGGGCCTGGGGCGTGTACGCCAACGTGCACTGCGGGATCCAGCTCGGCCGTGAGCCGGTGGAGCTGGTGGCAGGCGACGTGGTGTCCGCTGTCTGGACGATCTCGATCGAGGTGCTCCCTGGCCCCGACTTCCGCGGTCCCGCGGTGCAGGGCAAGAAGGGGGAGCGGTTCGTCTACCTGACCTGGGGTGAGGTCGGCGCGGACGGGACGTTCACCATGTTCCGGCGAGCGAAGTTGATGCTCGCCGATGTTGCCGCGGCCGCGCGGTCTTCAGCTGACCGGGTGGTCGCGACGGTGGACCTGAGCGATAGCTGCGGTGCTCCGCGGTGCGCGCGGCTCAAGCCGCCGGTGCTGTCGCTGATCGCCTGAGGGCGGGTCACTTCTTCTGGGCACCCGGGTCGTCCGCGAGGATCAGGTACAGCTCGCGGCGGGCCTTCTCCAGGACCTGGCGGGCGGCGGCGATCAGGGTCGGGGTGCCGGTGCGGCCGAGGGTCTTGCTCGGGTCGCGAGGCCTTCGACGACATCGCGCAGGGAGTTGCCGCCGGCGTCGGTCATCGAGGTGAACGGGTCGGTCGGTGCGGTGGCGGCGTCGGCGATGTAGCTGCGGCCGGCGTCGGTGAGCACGACCAGCTTGCGGCCGCCCTCGGACTCGATGCGGACCAGACCCTCGTCTTCGAGCTGGGCGATGGTCGGGTAGATCGCGCCGGGGGAGACCCGCCACGTTCCGCCGGTGCGCTCGGCGATCGCGTGCATCATCTGGTACCCGTGCATCGGCTCGTCGTTGAGCAGGATCAGGACCGCGGCGGGGGGTCATGCCGCCCCACCCACGCGGGCCGCGTTCGGTGTCCTCGGCGCGAAAGCGCCGGCTGTGCTTGCCGTCATGGGCGGCCTCGTGTGAGCCGCGGCTGCGGCCCTCGTGGAAGTCATGGGCCGTTGCGGAACGCGTCAGAGCGCGAGGAGCTACGCCTCGCCGAGCGAGCGGCGGTGCTTCGGCTGGTGCGGGCCGGCGGCCACCGCGTCGAGCCGGAAGTGCTTGCCCAGGGTTTCGGTCTGGCCCTGGTAGTTCGAGCCGATGCCCTGCCCGTACAGGCGATCCGGCTCGGCAAGCATCTTCTCGAAGGTCAGTTTGCAGACCCCCTGGCGGTGCTCGATCATGAACGGCACGTCGTGGGCGCGAACCTCGAGTGCTGCCGTCGAGCCGGTCTGAACGTTGCCGCTGGCGTCGACGCCGAAGCCGGGGTCGAAGAATCCGGCGTAGTGGGTGCGCAGCTCGCCGCTCGTCGGGTCGTAGGCGGTCATCTCCGCGGCCAGGCCGCTCGGGATGCGCACGGCCTCGTAGGACATCAGCAGGTAGAAGTCCTTGGGCGTGAGCACGATCCGGTTGCCGTCCTCGGGCTTGACCGGCTCCCAGAACTGCTCGGGGTCGGCCTCACCGATCCGGGTCATGTCCAGCAGCGGCGCGCTGCTGCGGGCCCGGTAGCCGACCCGGCCGTGGGAGTTGGCCCGCAGGTCCAGGCCGAGGAAGAGCCCGTTGGACAGGGCGAGGCGCTCGGCCGGTACCGGGGCTCCGTCGGCGAACAGGATCGGGTCCAGGGCGTGATGGGCCCGCAGCGCCGCATCGGTCATCTCCGCGCGCCCGAGCGCGAGGCGCAGCTGGTTGAGCGAGAGGTCCTCGCGGACCCGGACCGGGAAGGAGAGCGGGACGACCTCGAGGAAGAGCTTGCCGGAGTAGCCGTCGGCGATCTCATCGAACCGGTCGGAGCCGTCGGTGATCACCCGGGTGAACACGTCGGCGCGGCCGGTGGAGCTCTTCGGGTTGGCCTTGCCCCGGATCCCGGGCGGCAGATTCAGCGCCTCCTTGAGCGGGATCAGGTAAGGCCGCCCGGTCTCCAGCACGACGCCCTCGTTGCGCAGGTCGAGCTCGTCGACGATCAGGTCCTTGACCCCGGCCTCGACCGAGTCCCGGTGCGGCAGAAAGCTGCACCGGATCCGGTAGGCCACCTCGCCCAGGCGCAGATCCAGGCTGGCGGGCTGGATGTTGGAGGCGGGGATCTTGAACCGGCCGGCGTCGATCACGCCCTCGGCGATCGCGGCCCGCAGGTAGTGGTCGGGCAGGACGCCCTCGCCGGATGGCAGCTGCAGCACGGTCACCTCGGGCGGAGTCGAAACGATGGCCGATCGTATCCGGGCGGGGGTTCAGCCGAACGGACTAGCCAGATCGGGCCGAAGGGGCGGGGTCCGCGGGGGCATCTGGACCGTCTTATCGATCATGACCGAATTTGTGATGACGTACTCCGACGACGAGTTCCAGCCGTCCCCGGGCACCGGGGGCGCGGTGGCACCTCCGCCGGCGGGTTCCTCCGAGCTCGGCACCGGCGCCGGCGCGCTCCTGCAGCGCCTGCCCGACGACGAAGCGGCCGCGTAGCCCCGTCGTACCAGGGCAAACCCTGCCTGGACGGGCCGGACGTGACGGTGGGGAGACAGCGGTGAGCCGCGCTCAAAAACCTGTCCGTAGCAACTACGACACCCCCCACCCGAACAGCCGTACTCCGAACGGATGTCGGGGGGAGCACCCGCCGAGACGATGAGGCCACTGCGCCACCCCATTTTCTTGGAAGGGTCCTCACCATGCACTTCGGCGTCCTGCTTCTCTTCGCGAACGCGAACTCCGGCAAGTCCGACCAGCAGTTGTGGAAAGAGGAGATGGACCTCGGGGTCAAGGCCGAGGAGCTCGGCTTCGACAGCGTGTGGGCGCCCGAACACCACTTCGACCGCCCCTACTGCGAGTCCCCGGACCCGCTGACCGCACTGACCTACCTGGCGGCCAAGACGACGAAGATCAAGCTGGGTACCGGCGCGATCATCCTGCCTTGGTGGCAGGGCCACAATGACGCCATGCGCCTCGCCGAGCGCATCGCGATCGTCGACCACCTCTCCGACGGTCGCCTGCTGCTGGGCCTCGGCCGCGGCCTGGCCCGCCGCGAGTACGAGGGCTTCGGGGTCGACATGGAGGAGTCGCGCGACCGGTTCAACGAGACCGCGGAGATGCTCCTGCAGGGCCTCGACACCGGCTCCATCGAGAGCGACGGCAAGTTCTTCAAGCAGTCCAAGCAGGACGTCTTCCCCGAGCCGGCCAAGAACTTCCGCGACCGCACCTACGTGATCGCGATGTCGCCGCCCTCGATCCGGGCCTCCGCCGAGTTCGGCGGCACGCTGATGTGCTTCAACTACCAGTACCCGATCGACCAGCAGGCCACCGAGTTCCAGGAGTGGCGTGACCTGTACGAGCGGACCCACAACAAGCCGGCCCCGCCGCCCGTGCTGCTCGACTTCATGCACTGCCACGAGGACGCCGGCGAGGCGGACGCGATCATGCGCGACCACCTCGGCCCGTTCTTCAACGCGATGGTGGACCACTACGAGTTCGACGGGAAGCACTTCGCCTCCTCGGAGAAGTACAACCACTACGCCTCCGGCGCCGAGGCCATCCAGGCCGCAGGCCGCGAGGCCGCGTTCGAGGGCTTCTTCGGCCTGCAGTGGACCGGCGCCCCGGACAAGATGATCGAGCAGATGAAGGAGCGCATCGACCTGATCGGCGACTTCTCCCAGATGGTGCTCGTCTCCTTCGGCGGGCTGTCGCAAGACAAGGTCTACAAGAGCCTCGAGCTCTTCCAGAGCAAGGTCGTCCCCGCCGTGCAGGCGTACGCGGCCAAGGCCGGCCACCAGGTGACCGTCAACGTCTGATCCCACACATCCCCGGAAGGAGCGCGCTGATGCGTGATCCATCGAATCCGTACTGGGATGCGAAGCGCGAGACGCGCGATCCGAAAGAACGTGACGCCGAGACGCTCGGGGTATTGCAGGCGCAACTCAAGCGCGCCTACAACCTGACGTTCTATCAGCGGCACTGGGACGCGCACGGCTTCCATCCGGACCAGGTGAAGACGCTCGCCGACTTCACCGAGCGCTGTCCGATCATCACCAAGAAGATGCTCGTGGCCGATCAGGCGGAGTTCCCGCCGTTCGGCAGCTACCTGGGCATCGACACGGCTGACATCTTCCGGATCCACGGGTCCTCAGGAACGTCGGGCACGCCGACCATCTACGGCGTCGCCCGGCAGGACTGGGAGCAGGCCAAGGAGATCTTCCGGATCACGCACTGGGCTTCCGGTGTGCGGCCGAGTGACCGCGTGCACTACGCGTTCCCGTTCGGGATGTTCTTCGGTGGCTGGGCCATGTTGATGGCCGCCGAAGAGGTCGGCGCGACCACCTTCCCGATGGGCGCGGCGGACACCCGCCGGCACATCGAGATGATCGACCGGTTGCAGGCCACGGTCATCGAGGCGACCCCGTCCTACATGCTCCACATGGCCGAGGTCGCGAAGGAGATCGGCTACGACGCCGTCAACTCGCCGATCAAGATCTTCATGTCCGGCGGCGAGCCGGGTGGGTCGATCCCCAGCACCAAGAAGCTCCTGATGGAGCTGTGGGGCCTGGACGTGGTGAGCGACGCGGGCACCTCCTCGGAGATGTTCCCGTTCGTCACCAACGCCGAGTGCCGCGAGATGAACGGTATGCACATCTACAACGACGAGGTATGGACTGAACTCGTCGACCCCGAGGACAACAGCAAGCTGGTGCCCGAGGGTGAGATCGGCTCACTGATCTACACCCACCTGCACCGGGTCTCGCAGCCGATGATCCGCTTCGCAGTGAACGACCGTAGTTGGATGACGTGGGAGCCGTGCACGTGCGGGCGGACCTACCCACGGCTGCCGCAGGGGCTGATGGGCCGCACCGACGACATGCTCGTCATCCGCGGCGCGAATATCTTCCCCTCTGCGGTGGAGAAGGCTCTGCGTGGAGTCGAGGGTCTGGGGACCGAGTTCCGGATCCGCGTCTCCAAGCAGGGGTACCTGGACGAGATGGTGGTGGAGGCTGAGGTAGCCCCAGACTTCACCGGCGATCGCGACGCGCTCACACGTCGAGCCACCGACGAGGTCAACCACCACTGTCTTATCCGGGTACCGGTCTCTCTGGTCGAGCCGAACACGTTCGAGCGGGCGCAGCTCAAGTCGCGTCGCGTGATCGACGAGCGGCCCAAGGAATGAGTCCGGAGTGACCACGGCAGCGCACGAGATCGACATCCTCGGACCGGAGGCGATCCGGGACCCGTCGCGGTACTTCTCGCGGTTGCGGGAGGAGGGCAACCCAGTTCTCTGGGACACCCGCTACCGGTCCTGGATCGTCACCAGTCATGCCGCGATCAACGAGGCGATCGCCGACCCGAGGTTCTCCTCCGACCGGATCGCGCCGTTCATCGAGCGCAAGCTGGCGGGCCCGGATGTCGATCCCGCCATCCGCCTGGCCTTCGACGTCCTGAAGAACTGGATGGTGTTCCAGGACGACCCGTCGCACGCGCGCCTGCGCCGGCTGGTGAGCAAGGCCTTCACCCCGCGTTCGATCGCGAACATCGAGGCCGCGGTCGTGGTCAAGAGCACCGCGCTGGCCGCGGCGTTGCCGAAGAACGGGCGCTTCGATCTGATCGCCGAGTTCACCTACCCCCTTCCGGTGTTCGTGATCGCGGAGATGCTCGGGGTGCCGGAGGAGAACCGGGCCAGGTTCAAGGACTGGGCCGAGGAGATCGCCCCGGTCGTCTCGGGCGGGATGGACGATCCCGCGCGCTATGACCGGGCCGGGGCGGCGATGGCCGAGCTGGTCGAGTTCTTCACCGGCCTGCTCGACCACTACGCGGCCAACCCGCAGGACAACCTGCTCACCGCCTTGGCCGAGTCCCGCGGGGGGGAGGAGCCGCTCACCCAGCTCGAGGTCCTCGCCTTCTGCACCCTGCTGATGTTCGCCGGCCACGAGACCACGGCGAACCTCATCTCCTCCTCGATGCTCGCGATGTGTCAGCACCCCGACCAGATGGAGCTGCTGCGCTCGGGCAAGGTCGAGCCGGCCAAGGCGGTCGAGGAATTCCTGCGCTGGGACGGTCCGGGCAAGTCGATCACCCGGGTCATGGGGGAGGACGCCGAGTTCCGGGGTCAGCACCTGAAGAAGGGTCAGCGCGTGTTCCTGGTGCTGGCCGCGGGCAACCGGGACCCCGACGTCTTCGCGGGCCCGGACGAGCTCCGGCTCGACCGGGAGGACGCCAAGAAGCACCTGGGCTTCGGGGGTGGCGGGCACTTCTGCATGGGCGCCTCGCTGGCCCGCCTGGAGACCCGAATCGCGTTGCCGATCCTGCTCGAGGCACTGCCCGACGTGCGGCTGGCGTCGGGTGTGGAATTGGAATGGCAGCAGGTCCTGAACACTCGGGGCCTGACGGAACTGTGGCTGGAGACGGGGACGGGGACGGCGTGAGCCTTCCCCTGCCGGCGACCGACGGCGCGGCGGGGTTCTTCTGGACCTCCGGTGCCGACGGGATGCTCCGGCTGCGCTACTGCTCCGCCTGTTCCAAGCACCTGCACCCTGCTCTGGAACTGTGCCCGGTCTGCTTCTCGGACGATCTGACGGTGGTTCAGGTCAGTGGGCACGGACATGTTGTCGCGGTCACGGTCAACGAGTACCCCTGGTCCGGAGTGCCGGGGGAGCCCTACGCGATCGTGGTCGTCGCCCTGGCGGACTCCCCAGATGTCCGTCTCACCAGCCGCCTGGTCGGAATCGCTCCCGACCAGGCGGGGGTGGGGCTCGCGGTCCGTGTCGTGTTCACCCCGGTCGAGGACGTGTGGCTACCGCTGTTCGAACCCTCCGGTCTCGACCCGGTCGAGGCGCACCTGCCCGAGCCGGTCGTGCGGATCCCCTCGCCTGCCTCCGCGTCCCGCTTTGAAGATGCCGTCGCCCTGACCGGCGTCGGCACTTCCGCGGTCGGGCGCCGGCTCGGCCGCTCCGAACTCTCGCTCACGATCGAGGCCTGCCGGGCCGCGGTTGCCGACGCCGGCCTGACCTTCGACGACATCGACGGCCTGGCCGCCTGGCCGGGCTCGACCGGCATGCCCGGCATCGGCTCCGGCGGGGTGCGCGCCGTCGATCAGATCCTCGGCATCCGGCCCACGTGGCATATCGGCGCGCAGGAGGTCCCCGGCCAGTTCGGCGGGATCATCACCGCGATGCTCGCGGTCTCGGCCGGGCTGTGCCGGCACGTGCTGTGCTGGACCGCGGTCTCCCGCGACGCACTGCCGCACGACGTCAACCGGGGCGGCCGCCTCACCGGTGAGGCGCAGTGGCGGGTGCCGTTCGGGGCGATCTCCCCGGCGCACTGGATCGCCCTGTCGGCCTCGCAGTACCTGCACCGCTACGGCGCTTCGCGGGACGCGCTCGGCTGGGTCGCGGTCGCCTCCGGGCGGCACGCCACGAACAACCCGTTGGCCCTGCGGTCGGAGTGCGCGGACCTGGACGCCTACTACGCCGGCAAGACCATCACCACCCCGTTCGGCATCTTCGACTGCGACGTCACCTGCGACGGGGCGTACGCCGTGGTGGTCTCGGCGGTGGACGCCGCCCGCGACTGCGCACACCCGGTCGTGCGGGTGGCCGCCGCCGGCACGGCGATCGGGGAGGCGCAGTCCTGGGACCAGGACACCCTCACCCACCAGCCGAACCTGTTCGGCCAGGCCGCGCACCTGTGGACCCGCACCTCGCTGACGCCGGAGGACGTCGACGTCGCGTGCCTCTACGACGGGTTCAGCTTCAACGCCCTGTCCTGGCTGGAGGCGCTCGGCTTCTGCGGGCTGGGTGAAGGCGCGGATTTTGTGAAGGACGCCGAGCGGATCGGCCCCGGCGGCTCGCTGCCGGTCAACCCGCACGGCGGGCAACTCTCCGCCGGGCGCAGCAACGGCTTCGGGTTTCTGATCGAGGCCGTGACGCAGTTGCGCGGACAGGCCGGGGCCCGTCAGGTTCCTGGCGCGGAAGTTGCTGTCGTCTCCGCCGGTGGCGGGATCCCGGCCGGTTGCCTGTTGTTGACGACGGAACGCTGAAAGGGCATCGCATGACTATTGGACCCGCCGACGACTGGATGATCCACCAGACCCCGGACCCGATCCGCTGGGTCGGTACCTCCGACCGTCGCTTCTACGACCGGCACTTCATCACCGGGCACTCCCGGGACGGGCGGGTGGCGTTCCTCAACGGCATCGGGGTCTACCCGAACCTCGGGGTGATCGACTGCTTTTCCTCCTTCGCCGTCGACGGCGTCCAGTACACGACCCGCGCGTCCCGCGAGCTCGGCTCGGACCGGATGGACTACGCGCACATCGGCCCGTTCTCCCTGGAGATCATCGAGGGCCTGAAGAAGCTCCGCTTCCACTCCGAGGACACCGACCAGATGGTCTCCCTCGACCTGACCTTCGAGGGCTCCGCGCCGGCCTTCGCCGAGCCGCCGACGCTCTCGCGGGTGATGGACCGGGTGATGGAGTCCAACACCCGGATCATCCAGACCGGCTGCTACAGCGGGCACGTCACGGTGGCGGGGGAGCGCTTCGAGGTCACCCCGGACGCCTGGCAGGGCGGACGCGACCGATCGTGGGGAGTGCGCTCCATCGGCCTGGAGCGCGAGCCCAAGGGCATCCAGCAGGCGCACAAGGTGAGCAAGGACCGGACGACGCTGTGGATCTGGTCGCCGATGCAGTTCCCGTCCCGCACCGTGCACTTTTCCCTCTCGGAGTTTCCGGACGGCCGGCGCGAGATCAACACCGTCCGCGAGTCCCTGTCGTGGGAGCGCGGTGGCGAGGTGCGCTTCCTCTCCGACCCCGAGCACGACCTGGTGCTCGACCCGGACGACCGCGAGATGCACAAGGGCACGGTGTCGTGGACGGAGCACGACGGTGCCCGACGCACCGTCAGCCTGACCCCGATCTCCCGGGTCTACCTGCGGGCCGGCACCGGCTACGGCGGCCCCGACCCGTGGCGGCACGGCACCTACATGGGCAACGACTGGGTGAACTCGGTGTCCTTCGACCTGACCAACCCCGAGGTCGTCGCCAAGAACGGCCCCGCCCACGTGATGTGCCGGATGGAGGCCGACGACGGCGAGGTCGGCTACGGCACCTTCGAGACCCAGGTGTTCGGCGCGCACGAGAGGTACGGCTTCAGCGCGTGACTCAGGATCTGGGGGCCGACCTGGCCGGGGTGCTCTCCGAGCACCTCGGTCGTCCCGTCACGGTCTCCGGCCTCAAGCGCCTGGCCGGTGGGTCCTCGCACGAGACCTGGGGTTTCGACGCGATGGACGCCTCCCTCGAGGAGATCCCGCTCGTGCTGCGCCGGGAGTTCCACTCCGGGATGCTCGACACCGACGTCGCGGCCGAGTTCATCCTGCTGCGCACGCTGTTCGACGCCGGCGTCCCGGTGCCCGAGCCGTGGCTCTTCGTGACGACGGATTCCGCGCTCGGCACCCCGTTCATGGTGATGGAGCGCGCCGCCGGCACCGACCTGCGCAAGGACCTGGCCCGTCCCGACTGCGACCGTGACCTGCTCGCGCTCGCTACCCAGGCCGTCGAGGTGATTGCCCGCATCCACGCCGTCCCCGCGACCACCCTGAACCTCGACGCGCAGTGGGGCCCCGCGCACGAGATCGGCCGCTGGACCGCGGTGATCGAGGCCGCCAAGCCCGACCTCGACCCGCTGCTGGCCACCGCGCTGACCTGGCTCGGTTGCCACCTGCCCCCGGCGGTGGCGGCGGTGCTGGTGCACGCCGACTTCAAGGCCAACAACCTGCTCATCTCCCCGGAGGGCCGGCTGACGGTCATCGACTGGGAGCTCGCCCACCCCGGCGACCCGGTCGAGGACCTGGCCTGGACCATGCTCTGGCGCACCCAGTGGGACGTGGTCGGTGGCCTGCACACCGCCGAGGGCTACGTGGCGGCGTACACGTCGCTGACGGGGCGTCAGGTCAACTCGGAGGTGCTGCGATTCTGGCGGGTGTTCTCCCTCGTCAAGCTCTGGGCGATGTTCCTGCAGGGGATGGCGACGGAGAACGTGCGCCCGCAGCTGCGGATGCTCGGCCGGGCCACGGTGTGGCTCGCGGATCAGGTGGCGACCGAACTCCTGGAGGACCCATGAGCATCGACGGCCTGACCACGGTCGAAGGCATCGCGGACTTTCTCGACGCCGAGATTGTCAACTCCGTCCCCGGCGAGCTGCGCAGCGAGGTGCGCGCCGCGGCCAAGCTGCTGCGCACCTCCGCGGTCGAGCTCTCCGTGCGGTACCGCGAGGTCGGCGCCGAGATCGACGACCTGCTCGTGCTCTGCGCCGCCCACGTCGTCGCTGACGACGCGTCAGCAGTCATCGACCTCTCCGCCCGCGCGGCCGGGGAGCGGATGTCCCTGCGCGAGCAGGAGCGCCTGCGCACCGACGTGCACGACCTGGTCTCGCGCACCATGGCGCGCCTGACCGTCAGCAACGACCGCGCGCTGGCCGAGTTCCTGCGCTGCCTCGGCGGGCACGCCGCCCGCCGGAGCACCTGGCAGGCCGTCTTCCCCGGCAACCCGGCAGGAGTGTCCGCATGAGTTCGGTCCCCGTGGTCAACCCCTCGACCGGCGCGAGGATCACCGACGTCGAGCTGGCCTCGCTCGAACAACTCGACGCCGCGGTGGCCGCCGCCCGGGCCGCGGCACCGGCTTGGGGCGCGGATGCCGCCGCCCGGGCGAAGGCGCTGGAGACCGTCGCCGCGGTCATCACCGAGAACGCCGACGAACTCGCGCGCCTGCTGAGCACCGAGATCGGCGTCCCGCTCAAGGACACGGCCATGGAGGTCGGGGGAGCGGCGGCCTTCGCCAAGTACCGGGCCCGCACCCCGCTCGCGGTCGACGTCGTGCACGACGACGAGCGTCAGTCCGTCGTAGTGCGCCGCAAGCCCATCGGGGTGGTCGGCGCGATCCTGCCCTGGAACGCTCCGCTGTTGATCCTGGCCGAGAAGGTCGCTTCGGCCTTCGGGGCCGGCAACACCGTCGTGGTGAAGACCTCACCGCTCGCCCCGCTCGCCGTCGCGCGCGTCGGGGAACTCCTGGCGGACCAGCTCCCGCCGGGGGTGCTGAGCATCCTGTGCGGGGACGCCGCCCTCGGTGCGGCTCTGGTCGAACACCCCGGCGTCGGGATGATCTCCTTCACGGGCAGCATCCGAGCCGGCCGGCAGATCATGGCCGCCGCCGCGCCGCGTCTCAAGCGGCTCTCCCTCGAGCTCGGCGGCAACGACGCGGCGCTGATCCTCCCCGACGTCGACGTGGCCAGGACCGCGCCGAAGGTATTCATGAACGCCTTCTACCGGACCGGTCAGATCTGCGCCGGCATCAAGCGGGTGTACGTGCCCGCGCAGATCTACGACGAGACGGTCGAGGCGTTCGCTCACCTCGCCTCGACCATCAGGGTGGGTGACCCCTTCGAAGAGGGCGTCGTGCTCGGCCCGCTGTCCAACCGGATGCAGTTCGACCGCGTCGCCGAACTCGTCGACGGCGCCCGCGCGGCCGGGGCCACGATCGTGGCCGGCGGGCAGCGGCTCGGCGACGCGGGTTGCTTCTACTCGCCCACCATCGTCACCGACGCCGGCCCCGAGGTGCCGATCGTCGCCGACGAGCAGTTCGGACCCGCCCTGCCGTTGATCCGCTACGAGAACCTCGACGAGGCGATCACCGCGGCGAATGCGACGGACTTCGGCCTCGGTGCCTCCGTCTGGGGCGCCGATCCGCTCGCGGCGGCTGAGATCGCGACCCGCCTCGACGCCGGGTCGGTGTGGGTCAACCGGCACGGCGTCGTCGCACCGGATGTCCCGTTCGGCGGGACGAAGCAGAGCGGCGTCGGCCGGGCCAACGGCGACGTCGGCGTCGACGCGTACAGCGAGCTGACCACGATCAGCGTGCAGCTCAACCGAGCCAAACCCAGCGCCTGACACCAGTACCTGCGACCTGAAGCCTGACACCTGAAGAAGCAATCGAGAGGAAGCACGATGGAGAAGCTGTTCGACGGCGGTCACTTCTTCGAGGGGCCGCGCTGGCACGACGGCCACTGGTACAGCTCGGACCTGTACGGGCCGAAGGTCTACAAGATCAGCCCCGAGGGCAAGGGCGAGGCAATCTGCGAGGTGCCGAACCAGCCCTCCGGTCTGGGCTGGTTGCCCGACGGCACCATGCTCGTCGTGTCCATGAAGGACGCGCAGGTCATGAAGGTCGCCGGCGACGGGTCGATCTCGGTGCACGGCGACTGCCGCCCGGGCACGGTGTCCTTCGCCAACGACATGGTCGTCGACAAGCTCGGCCGCGCTTACGTCGGCACCTTCGGATTCAACCTCTTCGAGGGCGAGCAGCCCGAGCGCGGCGCCATCTCCCGCGTCGACCCGGACGGAACCGTCTCGGTCGTCGCCACCGGGATGGACTTCCCGAACGGCATGGCCGTCTCCGAGGACAACAACACCCTCGTCGTCGCCGAGACCTTCGGCTCCCGGCTGACCACGTTCTCCATCAACGCCGACGGTTCGCTGCAGGACAAGAAGACCCTCGGCCAGCTCGGCAAGGCCCCGGCGTGGGACTCGCTCGAGACCCTGATCCAGCTCGAGTGCGCCCCCGACGGTCTCGCGCTCGACGCCGAGGGCTGCGTGTGGGTGGCGGATGCCTGGATGGCGCGTGCGCTGCGGGTCAGCCCGTCCGGAGACGTGCTGGATGAGGTCAAGGCCCCCGAGGGCATGGGCCTGTTCTCGCTGACCCTGGGCGGCCCGAACGGGAACACCCTGATGATCTGCTGCGCGCCCTCGTTCGCCGACCACGAGCGCAAGCCCGTCAAGGAGTCCGAGCTCTGGATCCAGGACGTCGCGGTTCCCCGCGGCGACGCCCGGCCGTAGGGCACTTGCCGGGTTACCCTCGCGGGGAACCCTAGGTGTGAAAGCCCAGTTCAGGGGTGACCCCCTGAACTGGGCTGTCCACCGTCGAGGAGGCACGTATGAGCCAGGAACCGGTGTTCCTGGCCGGGCCGGGCCTCGTCCCGGTGCGCCTGCTCGGCCTGCGGGACGGGCGCCGCACCGAGTTGTTGCGTGACGAGGCCACAGGTCGGCTCTACGTGATGCGCACGGTGGAGCCGGACGTGCCGCCGCTGGAGCGGGCCCGCCTGGCCCGCGAGGGGGAGCGCCAGCCCGACGTGCGGGTGCACTGGGAGGACTCCCACCTCTCGGTGCTGCGGCCCTACATTCCCGGCCGGCCACTGTCCGACCGCCTGCTCGCGGGCGGACTGCTCTCGGTGCGCGAGGCCATCAAGCTCTCCGCGGACGTCCTCGGCCAACTGCGCCCGCTGCACTCGGCCGGCCGCGCGCACCGCGACCTGCGCCCGGACACCATCGTGCTCGCCGACACCGCCGACGGCGGTGCCGCCCTCGTCCTCGACCTGGAGTTTGTCGACGCCCCCGCCCTGCGCCGCGCGCTGCGCGAAGAGGCGCCGGCCGTCGGCTATCTCGCGCCTGAGCAGTCCGGCGTCATCGACCGCCCGGTTGACGCCCGCGCCGACCTGTACTCCCTTGGGTTGATCCTGTTCGAGTCCCTGTCCGGGAAGCGGCCCTTCGACGGCGCAGACGTGCGCGACGTCTTGCACCAGCACCTGTCCGCGCCGGTGCCGCGGGTGCGGGCTCTGAATCCGATCGTTCCCCGCGCTCTGGATGACTACATCGCCCGGCTGCTGCGCAAGGACCCCGAGGACCGGCACCGCGACGCCGCCGAGGCCCTCGCCGATCTACACCGGGTCGCGGTCGCCCTGCACAGCAGCCGGCCGGGCCTGGACCCAGGCCGCACCCTGACCGAGGCCCGGATGGCGGGGCGCAGCGCGCAGCTCTCCGCGCTGCTGCGCCGGGCCGAGGA
>NZ_JACDFE010000294.1 GCF_013815995.1 Sporichthya sp. | reverse complement strand
GCCGACCACTGCGCCGCCGCCCTGACCCAGGCCCGGCTCCGCGAGCGCGCGGTGACCAAGTTCGGCCCGGCCGCCGCCGGGATGTGGTTCACCCCGGACGGCCTGGAGCAGGCCACCCACCCCGTCGTCGCCGCGCACCGGGCCGCCCGACTGGCCGCCGCCCTCGAGCCCGGAGCGACCGCGCTCGACCTCTGCTGCGGGATCGGCTCAGACCTGCTGGCCCTGCGCGCGGCCGGGTTCGCGGTCGCCGGCAACGATTCCGACGGCCTGACCGCCGCCGTCGCCACTGCCAATCTCGCCGCCGTCACAACGGATGACATCCGCAGCGAGAGCGTGGTGACGGTCACGGTCGGGGACGCACAGGCGGCGGATCTCAGCACGACGGACCTGGTCTTCCTCGACCCTGCCCGCCGCTCCGCCCGGGGCCGGGTGTTCGACCCACGGTCCTACTCCCCGCCGTGGTCGTTCGTGCACGACCTGTTGGCCCGGCCGGCGACCGTGGCCAAGGTGGCGCCCGGGATCCCGCACGAGCTCCCTGCCCCGGACGTCGGCATCGAGTGGGTGTCGCTGCGCGGCGAGGTCAAGGAGGCCGCGCTGTACTCCGCCGGCCTCGCCGGGGGCATCCGCCGCCGGGCCACGCTGCTGCCGGGCGGACACACCCTGTCGGCAGTCGGGCCCGACTCCGAGGAGGTAGCGCCACCCGTCGGTCCGCCCGGGCGCTGGCTCTACGAGCCCGACGGCGCGGTGATCCGCGCGCACCTGGTCGGCGCGGTCGTCGAGGCGGTGAACGGTCGACTGCTCGACCCGACGATCGCCTACGTAACGGCGGACGCCCCGGTCGCGACACCGTTCGCCCCCGCCTACGAGGTGACCGACGTGCTGCCGTTCGCGGTGCCGAGGCTGCGCACGCTGTTGCGGGAGCGAGGCGTCGGGGTGCTGACGGTGAAGAAGCGCGGTTCGTCGATCGTTCCCGAGCAACTGCGCCGCGAACTTCTGCGCGGCAGCAAGGGCAGCGCCGAGGCGACGGTGGTGATCACCCGGGTCTCCGGCGCCCCGACCGCGCTGGTGGTCCGGCCGGTCAGCCGGACATCTCCCGGCGCATGATCAGCGCCGCGACCCCGTCCTGGTAGTACTGCGGGCGCTCTGCGATCTGTACGAAGTCACGACGTCGGTAGAGCGCGATGGCGGCGGTGTTGTCCGCACGCACTTCGAGCAGCACCTCCGAGCAGCCCGCGTTCTGAGCCTGCGTCAGAAGTTCACCGAGCAACACCCCCCCGAGGCCGGTGCCTTGGTGGTCATGGCGAACCGCAATCGTCTGCACGTCCCCCGTGCCCTCGATCGCCGCCAGGCCGACGTACCCGACGATCTCCTCACCCTCGACCGCCGCGCGGTACCAGCGGGTGGCGGGGATGCCGGCGAGCTCGCCCCAGAACGTCTCCGCCGTCCACGCGTCGACGCCGAACAGGACGGCCTCGATCCCGGTGAGCTCCTCGATGTCCCACCACCGGACGGGCCGCAGTTCCATCAGCCGAGGGCGCGCTTGCGCGCTCCGGGCGGCGCGGCGTCCGGCTTGCGCAGGTACAGCGGCTCCAGCGGCAGCGTCTCGCGGCCCGCCGCCACGTACTCCTCGACGATCGCGGCCAGGTCGACCGGGTCCGGGTGCAACGGCGGACGCGCGCCGGGGAACGCCTCGGGGTAGAGCACGCCGCCCTCCCCCACCAGCGGCCCGGCGTAGGGCACCTCGGCCGGCTTGTCGACCGAGGGTCCGGAGATCCGCTCGCCACCGGCGTAGCTCGCCCAGTAGACCTCCTTGCGCCGGGCATCGGTGGCGACCACGAACTCACCGTCGATGGCCCGGGCCGCGGCGCGCGCCAGCACGTCGAGCGAGCAGATTCCGTACGCCGGGATGCCGAGCGCGTGAGCCAGCGCCCGCGCGGTCATCAGCCCGACCCGCAGGCCGGTGTAGGGCCCCGGCCCGACCCCGGCGGCGACCGCGTCCACCTGACGCGGCGTCACCCCGGCCCGGTCCAGCACCGCCTCGATACTGACCGCCAGCAACTCGTTGTGCCGGCGCGCGTCGACGACAGTCTCGGTGGCCAGCGCGACGCCGTCGCGGCACAGCGCGACCGAGACCGCCGGGGTCGAGGTGTCGATAGCCAACAGCAGCACCGCGTCAGCCTATGTATCCACCGTTGCCTCCGCCCAACTGGTCGCGACCAGTTAGGCGGACGTAAGCGCGGTGGCGAGGTCGGTACCCGCCCAGCGCTCGCCCACCGCCGAGACGGTGACGGTGCGGACGGCGGCGCTCGGGTCGTCGGGGTCGGCGCCGGGCGGCGGGTCGGCCTGCCGGGTCAGCACGAGCTCCAGTCGGTCCGCGGAGAGCTCCTCGACCAGCCCGGCGCCCCATTCGACGACGGTGACCGATTCGGCCAGGGAGTACTCCAGGTCGAGGTCGGCCACCTCGAGAGCGTCGGCCATCCGGTAGGTGTCGACGTGCACCAGCCCGGGCCCGTCGCCGAGAGCGGGATGCACCCGCGAGATCACGAAGGTCGGCGAGGCCACCCGGCCGCGCACGCCCATCGCCTCGCCCAGGCCCTGGGTCAGCGTGGTCTTGCCCGCGCCGAGGTCGCCGGTGAGCACCATCAGGTCCCCGGGTCGCAGGACCGCGGCCAGCCGGGCGCCGAGCGCCCGCATGTCGGCCGCAGCCGGCACCTCCAGCACCAGCGCAGCAGTCGCCGCCGTCGAATCAGGACCGGTCATCACGCGCCCGCCGCGAGCTTGACCCGGTCCAGCAGCCGCCGCAGGGCGGCGTTCACCTCGTCGGGATCCTCGAGCTGGACCAGGTGCCCGGACTTCGGCAGCACCAGCAACTCGGCCTTCGGGAGCACCGCGGCCATCGCGCGGCTGTGCGCCGCGGGCGTGAGCATGTCCCGCTCCGCGGCGACGATCAGCGTCGGGCACCTCTGCAGCACCGGAAGCGCCGCCTCCTTGTCGTGTCGGTCGAACTCGTGGAAGAACTCGGCGAAGACATCCAGCGGCGTCGAGGACAACAGCCGACCGGCGAACCTGGCCAGCGAGGTCGGGACGTCGGCCCGGCCGAAGGAGAGCCGCCGGGTGATCATCAGCCCGATCCCGCGATCGGCCTTCATGCCGCGCCGGACCGCCAGCGGGTTGGTGGCCACCCGGTTGACCACGGTCGGCGCCATCGGCCAGATCCGCTGCATGAGCGCGGCGGGTATGCCCAGCGACATCTCCGCGAGCCGACCGGGTGAGGTGGTCAGCAGCGCGACGCCGACGATCCGGTCGCCGAACAGCGTGGGGTGGGCATCGGCGTAGCCCATCACGACCATGCCGCCGAGCGAGTGCCCGATCAGGACGACCGGCCCGGACGGAGCGACCTCCGCCAGCACCGTGTGCAGGTCGTCGGCGAGCTGCTCGATGGTCGCGCTCGCCGGCGTCCCGCGCCCGGACCGCCCGTGGGCGCGCTGGTCGTAGAACACCAGCCGGCCCAGGTCGCGCAGGTCGCGGCGCTGAAAGTGCCAGCAGTCCATCGGCAGGCAGAACCCGGGGATGAACACGATCGTGGGCGCGTCCGCCGGGGCACCTTGCGGGGGATGGAGCGACTCCTCCACCTCGACGACCAGTTCCACCCCGTCGTTCGCGGTGACGATGATCGGCTCGGTGTGCAGCTCGCCGAAGGGCTCGCGCCGCATCGGGTCCGGCCGGGCCGCCGAGCGCGCCCGGGCGTAGCGGCGCGCACCCGCGGTGGCGAGGGCACCGCCGGCCACCGCCCCGGCGCTGAGGGCCCAGCGCAGGGCGCCGGACCCGGAGTCGTCGGCGAGCAGCTCAAGCTCGGTCATGCGCCGCGGTACACCCGAGGGATGCGCGCCCCGATTCCGGTGACGATCTCGTAGGTGATGGTGCCGATCAGGTCGGCCCATTCCTGCACGGTGGGCTCGCCGTGCTCGCCCGGACCGAACAGCAGCACCTCGTCGCCGGCGGCGACGTCGAGGTCACCGAGGTCGAGCACGACCTGGTCCATGCAGACCCGGCCGGCGATCGGCACCCGCTTCCCGCCGACCAGCATCGGTCCCCGGCTGCTCGCGGTGCGCGGGATGCCGTCGGCGTAGCCGACCGGCACGATGCCCAGCGTCGTGGCTCGCTCGGTGACGTAGGTGTGGCCGTAGGAGACCCCGTGCCCGGCCGGCACCCGCTTGGTCAGCGCCAGCCGGGCGGCCAGCGTCATCGCCGGGCGCAGCCCGTAGGCCGCGGAGTCGCCGAGTTGCGGGACCGGGGAGAATCCGTAGGCCGCGATGCCGGGCCGGACCAGGTCGAAGTGCGCCTCGGGCAGGGTCACGGTGCCGGCCGAGTTGGCCAGGTGCCGGACCTCGGGCCGCACGCCGGCCCGCTCCGCATCGGAGACCGCGGCCGTGAAGGCCTCGACCTGCGCGGCGTTGCTCGGGTGGCCGGGCTCATCGGCGCAGGCCAGGTGGGACCACAGCCCCACCACCCGGACG
>NZ_JACDFE010000293.1 GCF_013815995.1 Sporichthya sp. | reverse complement strand
CCCCCCCCCCCACGACCCCCGGAGAAGCGCTCCGTTTGCTGCTGGAGGACGTGTGAAGCCCGCCGCTGTCATCGTGCTCGCCGCCGGCGAAGGCACCCGGATGAAGTCGTCGACGCCGAAGGTGATGCACACCCTCGGCGGCCGCTCGCTGGTCGGGCACGCCCTCGCGGCGTCCCGCGGCACCGACCCGGAGCGGGTCGTGGTTGTGGTCGGATCCGGCCGCGAACTGGTCACCGCGCACCTGGGAGAGATCGACCCCGACGCCGTGCCGGTGGTGCAGGAACCGCGCAACGGCACGGGGCACGCGGTCCGGATCGCGCTGACCGAAGCCGCCCCCGACGTCACCGGCACCGTGCTCGTGGTCTGCGGCGACGTCCCCCTGCTGCGCGCCGAGACCCTGCAGGCGCTGCTGGCGATGCATCACGGCGAGGGCAACGCCGCCACCGTGCTGACCGCGATCCTGCCCGACCCTACCGGCTACGGCCGGATGGTCCGCGACGCCTCCGGGGCGGTCACCGCGATCGTCGAGCATCGCGACGCCACCGACGACCAGCGCGCGATCGCCGAGATCAACTCCGGCATCTACGCCTTCGACGGGGCGCTGCTGCGCTCGGCGCTCGGGCGCCTCAAGACCGACAACAGCCAGGGCGAGGAGTACCTCACCGACACCCTGGAGATCCTGCGCGGGGACGGGCACCGGGTCGGCGCGATGCCGGCCGAGGACCACAACGAGATCCACGGCATCAACGACCGGGTCCAGCTCGCGAACCTGCGCCGGCTCCTCAACGAGCGGATCTGCGCGCACTGGATGCGGGCCGGGGTCACCGTGATCGACCCGGCCAGCACCTGGATCGACGTCGGCGTGACGCTGGAGGCCGACGTCACGATCGCGCCCAACACCCAGCTGCACGGCCGGACCAGGATCGCCGCCGGCGCCGTGATCGGCCCGAACACCACCCTGAGAGACACCGAGGTCGGGGAGAACGCCACGGTGCTGGCCACCCACGCGACCGGCGTCGAGATCGGCACCGGGGTCTCGGTCGGCCCGTTCACGTTCCTGCGCCCGGGGACCAAGCTGGCCGCCAAGTCCAAGGTCGGCGCGTTCTGCGAGGTGAAGAACTCCAACCTCGGCCTGGGCTCGAAGATCCCGCACCTGTCCTACGTCGGCGACGGCGACATCGGGGACGGCACGAACATCGGCGCGGCGACGATCTTCGTCAACTACGACGGGCAGACCAAGAGCCGGACCACCGTCGGGGACCACGTCTTCGTGGGCTGCGACACCATGCTGGTCGCGCCGGTGACGGTGCACGACGGGGCCTACGTGGCGGCCGGCTCGGTGATCACCTCCGACGTCCCGCCCGGCGCCATCGCGGTCGCGCGCGGCACCCAGCGCAACATCGAGGGCTGGGTGGCCCGCAAGCGCCCGGACTCGAAATCGGCCAAGGCGGCCGCTGCCGCGCAATCGGCGGCCGAATCGGGAAAAGAGCCCGATTAGCTTGATGAAGAGGGCATGGACAACACTGCTCCCTAGCGCCCTGTGCGTCTGAGAACTCCCGGCCCCGGAGGACAGTCCCATGACGGGTATCACGACCACCGGCGAGCGTAAGTTGCTCGTCATGGGCGGCCGCGCCTACCCCGAGCTCACTGAGGAAATTGCCTCCGAACTGGGCATCGAGCTCACCCCGACCACCGCGCTGGACTTCGCCAACGGCGAGATCTACGTGCGCTTCCAGGAGTCGGTGCGCGGCGCGGACACCTTCGTGATCCAGAGCCACGCGGCGCCGATCAACCAGTGGATCATGGAGCAGCTACTCATGGTCGACGCGCTCAAGCGCGCCTCGGCCAAACGGATCACCGTCGTGGTGCCGTTCTACGGCTACTCGCGTCAGGACAAGAAGCACCAGGGCCGCGAGCCGATCTCCGCCCGCCTGATCGCCGACCTGTTCGCCACCGCCGGCGCGGACCGCCTCATCTCCGTCGACCTGCACACCGCGCAGATCCAGGGCTTCTTCTCCGGCCCGGTCGACCACCTCTTCGCGCTGCCGCTGCTCACCCGCTACGTCGGCAACCGCGTCGACCGGGCGCGTCTCACGGTGGTCTCCCCGGACGCCGGGCGCGTGCGCGTCGCCGACATGTGGACCGACCGCCTGGGGTGTCCGCTCGCGATCGTGCACAAGCGTCGCGACCCGAGCGTGCCCAACCAGGTCAAGGTCCACGAGGTCGTCGGTGACGTGGTCGGGCGTACCTGCGTCCTGGTCGACGACATGATCGACACCGCGGGCACCATCACCCAGGCCGCCGACGCGCTCTTCGACAACGGCGCCGCCGACGTCATCGTCGCCGCGACCCACCCGATCCTGTCCGGCCCCGCGATCGACCGGCTGAAGAACTCGCGGATCTCCGAGGTCGTCGTCACCAACACGCTGCCGATCGAGGACGAACGTCGCTTCGACAAGCTGACGGTGCTCTCGATCGCGCCCCTGATCGCGCGGGCCATCCGTGAGGTCTTCGACGATGGGTCGGTGACCAGCCTCTTCGACGGCCACGGCTGAGGTTCAAACCGGTCTTCGACGATGACTGTGTTCGATGCCAGCCTCTTCGACGGCCACGGCTGAGGTTCAAACCGGTCTTCGACGATGACTGTGTTCGATGCCAGCCTCTTCGACGGCCACGGCTGAGCCGACCGCGAGGTGTAGGCGCTGATGAACCTCGGGTAGTCTTCCGGGGTTGTCCGGCGAGGGACGTGATCATGCGTCCGTGATCGACGGCGAGTTCGGTCCCTCCGCGGGCGCGTACTTGCCGCCCCGCGTCGAGCAGTATCGAATTGCACACAGCTTGCAACAGCGCCTGAGTTGAGGAGTTCCACCGTGGCCGAGGTCCGCATCGTCGCCGAGTCCCGCACCGAGTTCGGCAAGGGTGCCGCCCGTCGGGTCCGCCGTGACCACAAGGTCCCCGCGGTGCTCTACGGGCACGGCAACGACCCCCGGCACATCACCTTGCCCGGCCACGACCTGATGCTGGCGCTCAAGGTGAAGAACGCCCTGCTGACGCTCGAGATCGCCGGCGCGGACGAGCTGGCGATTCCGAAGGACATCCAGCGCGACCCGATCCGCGGCACCATCGAGCACGTCGACCTGCTGGTCGTGCGCCGCGGCGAGAAGGTCAAGGTCAACGTCGCCCTGCACGTGATCGGCCAGGCGGTTCCGGACTCGCTCGTGGTGAGCGAGCTCAACGCGGTCGAGGTCGAGTGCGAGGCCACCCACATCCCGACCGGGTTCGAGGTCGACATCACCGGACGTGCAATCGGCACCCAGATCCTGGCCAAGGACATCGCGCTGCCGGCCGGCACGGAGCTGGTCACCGACCCCGAGGCGCTGGTCGTCAACATCACGGGTGCGCAGACCGAGGCGGAGGCCGAGGCGGAGATGGCCGAGGCCGAGGCCGAGGCCGGCATCGTGCACGAGGCCCCCGACGCCGCCGCTCCCGCCGAGGCTCTTCCGGGCGCCGAGTAGCCCGAGCAGCCCGAGCACGTCCTCGCGATGTCCGACGACCGCTGGCTCGTCGTCGGCCTGGGCAATCCCGGGCCGGAGTACCTGGCGAACCGGCACAACATCGGGTTCCTGGTGCTCGACGTGCTCGCGTCCCGCGCGGGTGCGTCGTTCAAGGGCCACAAGGCGCGGGCCGAGGTCGCCGAGATCCGTCTCGGCGGGCCGGGTGGCCCGCCGGTCGTCCTGGCCCGGCCGCGCTCGTACATGAACGAGTCGGGTGGGCCGGTCTCCGGCCTGCTCAAGTACTACGACGTGCCGCCGGAGCGGCTGGCCGTGATCCACGACGAGCTGGACCTGCCGTTCGCGGCGCTGCGGGCCAAGTTCGGCGGCGGGGACAACGGGCACAACGGCCTGAAGTCGGTGCGCCGCTCGATCGGCACCGGCGACTATTACCGCGTCCGATTCGGCGTGGGCCGCCCGCCCGGCCGGATGGACCCCGCCGCGTTCGTGCTGCGTGATTTCTCCGCTGCGGAGCGTAAGGACCTCGACCTCGAGATCGACCGCTGCGCCGACGCGACCGAGATGCTCGTGCGCGAAGGCCTGGAGCGAACGCAGAACGCGTACAACTCCTGAGTTCGGCGGAGGTGGGGACGCCAGGTCGGGTTGACGTCAACTATGCCGTCGGCCTGTCGGCGGTGACATGTCTGGACGTGTCGGGGCGCCTTGAACAATCCTTCTCCCAACCCGGCCCTGGGGATGGGAGGGCAGGATTGGGTCCGCCCGTACAAACAAGCATGGGCCGTCACGCCCGCCCCCTCGGCGGCAGCTTCCCCGACGCTGTCGTGGAGTCTGTGCCGGAACTCGCGCTCCGCAACTCCCCGGCGCAGGACTGCCCGGCCCCGACCGGCCGCCGTCGCGCCCCGCAACCTGTTGCTGACTTGCCGTCACCGGTGCCCGTGTCCGTCGCCGGGCGCCACCGCGCCCCGACCATCGCGGCGGCAGTCGCGCCGCCCGAGCCCATCGCTGTGG
>NZ_JACDFE010000098.1 GCF_013815995.1 Sporichthya sp. | reverse complement strand
CCAGTGCCCGCGGCATGCTCTTCTACCGCCTGCTCCAGCAGGCCGTCGCCACCGATCCACACCCGCTGAACGAACTGATCGTCAGATAACAGTCCCGATAAGGATCACTGCACTCAAGCAGATATGCCGATCCCGCCGATCCCGCCGATCCCGCCGATCCCGCCGATCCCGCCGATCCCGCCGATCCCGCCGATCCCGCCGGTGACCAGGGCCGCTTGCCGGTCAACGCGTCGGTCATCGGCCCTCCTCGTCGCCGGAGCGATCCTCCCCGATCGCCGGGCATCCTCCATCCGGGTGGACAATTCGGACGAATCACCCGCAGGTCAGACGTAATTCCCGGACGGGGGTGCGTGAACAGCCTTGTTGGGTTAACCTTGCGTTCATGTTGCGTTTCCGAGCAGTTCGCCGTCTGCGGGGGACGGGTGAGGCTGAGGCCGTCGGCGCGCTGCCGGTAGAGGATGTCGTCGAGACCCCGCTGGTCCCGTGCAACGACCTGCGCGCGCACTGGGTGAAGACGGCCGAGGGCAATCTCGAACTCCGCTGGGAGCTCGACGGGGCGGACGCCCGCACCCGCGCCGCGTAGCTTCATCGGTCCGAGTCGGCCTGGATCAGCGCGGTCGATTTCACGCGTCAGGGCTGCGGCAGGACCGTGATCCCCGCGGCCACAGCGATCTCCCGGTAGGCCGCGGCGAGGTCCGCGACCTGGGCGTGTGCGTTGAGGCCGCTGGGGTTGGGTGCGACCCAGAGCTCGGCGCCACCGAGGGTCTCCGGCTGGCGCCCGGCGGCTGCCTTGGGCCGGCCGAAGGCGGCGCGGTAGGCGGTCACGCCGAGCACGGCGACAACGGCCGGCCCGATCCGGCGGCTCCGCCGGACCAGCGCCTGCCCACCGGCCACCAACTGATCCACCGTCAGTTCGTCAGCCCGCGCGGTCGTTATCGGCACCACGTTGGTGATGCCGAGCCCGCGCTGTTCCAGGTGCTCGAGGTCCTCGGGGCGGTAGCCGGCTGAGGCGTCGATCAGCCAGTCGGTGATCCCGGCCCGGTACAGGGCGGGATAGAAGCGGTTGCCACGCTTGGCGAAGTGCGCCTGCACCGCCGCGGTCCACAGGCCAGGGTTGATCCCGACGAACAGCAGCTTGACCTCGGGCCCGACCAGGTCCGGCAGCGTCGCGCCGCGGAACGTCTCGAGCTCGGTCCGGGACAACGTCACGTCCCGATCCTCCTGTGTCCGGGGTGATGCCGGTCACCGGAGGGCGCGGATTACCCTGCGCACATGAGTTCTGGGACCGACATTGTCATCTGCGAACCCTTGCGCACCCCGGTCGGAGGCTACGGGGGCGGCTTGAAAGACCTGCTGCCCCACGAGCTGGCCGCCCACGTGATCAGGGCCCTCATCGAGCGCACTGGCATTCCGCCGGAGCGGGTCGACGACGTGCTGCTCGGCAACTGCTACCCGACCATGGACGCCCCGGCGATAGGCCGGGTCGCCGCGCTGGACGCCGGTCTGCCGGTGACCGCGACCGGTCTGCAGATCGACCGCCGTTGCGGTTCGGGCCTGCAGGCCGTGCTGTACGCGGCCCTGCAGGTACGCGACGGGGCGTCGGAGATCGTGCTGGCCGGCGGTGCGGAGTCGATGTCGAACGCCGCGTTCTACTCGACCTCGATGCGGTGGGGAGCCAAGGGCGCCGGCGGCGTGATGCTTCACGACGCACTGGCCCGCGGCCGGGTCACTGCCGGCGGCAAGAACTATCCGGTGCCGGGCGGCATGTTGGAGACCGCCGAGAACCTGCGCCGGGAGTACGCGATCCCGCGCGCCGAGCAGGATGAGTTCGCCGTCGAGAGCCACCGGCGAGCGACGGCCGCCCGAGGCGCCGGGATCTTCGCCGAGGAGATCGTCCCGGTGACCGTGCCGGGCCGGAAGGGCGACACCGTCGTCGAGGCCGATGAGCACATCCGCCCCGAGGCGTCGCTGGAGTCGCTGGCCAAGCTCAAGCCCGTCCTCGGGCGCGACGACCCCGATGCCACCGTCACCGCGGGCAACGCGTCCGGCCAGAACGACGGGGCGTCGATCTGCGCGGTGATGACCCGGGCGACCGCCGAGTCCCTCGGGCTGGCGGCGTTCGTCCGCCTGGTCTCCTGGGCGGTGGGCGGGGTGCCGCCGAAGACGATGGGCATCGGGCCGGTTCCTGCGACGGCGAAGGCGCTGGCCGCGGCCGAGCTCAAACTCTCCGACATCGACCTGATCGAGCTCAACGAGGCCTTCGCCGCCCAGGTACTGGCCTGCACCCGGGAGTGGGGCTTCACCCCGGACGACTTCGCCCGGATGAACGTGCACGGCTCCGGGATCTCGATGGGGCACCCGGTCGGGGCCACCGGCGGTCGGATCCTGGCCACGCTGGCCCGGGAACTGCGCCGCCGCGAGGCCCGGTATGGGCTGGAGACCATGTGCATCGGTGGCGGGCAAGGGCTGGCGGCGATTTTCGAGCGCGCCTGATCTTGACCGGGTAAGAGGCCGGCGGCGACTGCCACCGCATGCTGGAGGCGCCGCCGCTGTGAGGAGCCCCCATGTCGCTCGTCGATCCGGACCTGCAGTTGGTCGTCGTGGCGGTGCTCCTGGCGGTCTTCGCGGCGGTGGGCGCCCGGGTCGCCCTGCTCGGCGTCGAGGTGGCGGTGCTCACCGCATCCGCCCGGGCGGCGATCCAGCTGACCATCGTCGCGTTGGTGATCACGGCGGTGCTGGACTCCGACGGGCTCTCGCTGCTGTTCGTGGCCGGGATGCTCGTGGCCGCTTCGGTGACCAGCGCGCAGCGGATCGCCGGGTGGCGCACCGCGGTGTGGGCCGGGCTGGCGGTCGCCGGCGGCGCGGTGCCCGTCCTGGTCCTCGTCCTGGCGTCGGGCGTGGTGCCGTTCTCCGGGCCGGCGATCGTCGCGATCTCCGGCATCGTGATCGGCGGCGCGATGACGACCTCCGGTCAGGCCGGCCGCCGCGCGCTGGACGAGCTGCGCGTCCGGGCCGGGGAGTTTGAGGCCGCGCTGGCGATCGGGCTCGACCGTCGGGCCGCCGGCCTGGAGATCGCCCGGCCCTCGGCCGTGCAGGCGCTGTTCCCGCCGCTGGACCAGACCCGCGCCGTCGGGCTGGTGACCCTGCCGGGTGCGTTCATCGGTGTGCTGCTCGGTGGCGGCAGTGCGAGTGAGGCGGCGTCAGCTCAGGTGCTGGTGCTCTTCGGGCTGCTCGCCGCCGAGGTGGTCGCCGTTGCGGTCGCGTTGGAGCTGGTGGTGCGGGGGCGGTTCGCGGTGCCGGTCACGGCGCTGCGCTGAGTCCGCGCAGGAACGGCAGGATCGCCGCATTCACCGGCTCCGGGTGGGTCAGGTTCGCGGCATGGGCCGCGCCTTCGATGACCACGACTCCGGCGCTACCCGGCAGGGCGGCGCTCATCACCTCCGCCTTGTCCAGCTCGATCGCGGAGTCGTTGTCGCCGTGGATGACCAGCGCAGGGCAGGTGATCTCGCCGAGGCGCTCCACTACACTCTCCCGCTCGAGCAGGGCCACGCCGGCCTCCCGGACCAGTTCGTGCCGGCCCGACTGCCACCTTGCGATCCAGCGCGGGTTCTCGACGGGGTCGTCGATGATGATCCCCGCGACGATGTTGGCGAGCTCGTCGCCGGGGCCGACGTTCACCCAGGCCTCGATCATGTCGCCGTAGAGCTCGACCTTGTCCGGGTGCTCGGCGCCCGCCTGGGTGTCGATCAGCACCAGGGCGCGTACCCGCTCGGGCGCAATCATCGCGGCCCGCAGCGAGAGGAAGCCGCCCTGCGACATGCCCGCGAAGACCGCGCATTCGATGCCGAGGTAGTCGCACAGTGCGAGCGCGTCGCCGGCGCTGTCCCAGTAAGTGAACGGCTTCTCGTCGAACTCGGTGGCCCCGAACCCGCGGGAGTCCCAGGTGATCACCCGGAACTCCGGCTCCAGCGCCGCCACCTGCGGGTCGAACATCGAGTGGTCCATCAGGAAGCCGTGCGAAAAGATCACCGCCGGCCCGTCACCGCCGCTGTCGGTGTAGAAGATCCGCTGCCCGTAGATCTCGGCGAATGCCATGGCGTGCCTCCCAGTGGGGTGCCCGCACGCTACTCGCGCCCGAGCACCACCGTCATCGCCACCGTCACCTCGTCGCCCTCGTCGAGCCCGAGCGGCTTGCGCACGGCCACCTTGAGCGGAAGCAGGTAGCCGTTGTCCTTGGGGAACAGCGAGGTCGTGAAGGTGACCTTGCCGATCCGGGCCTTGACCGGGATCACGCCCCACCCGTAGGTGGCCATCGCGCGGACCTCGCGGATCTCGTCGGCCGGCCCGTCGGGGACGGGGATGAAGTAGAACGGCGCCGGTCCGCGCCACTCGATGACCGGCCCGGTGAACTCCAGCTCCATGCCTGCATTCTTGCCCGGGGACTACGCCCGCATGTACGCCCCGCCGGAGACGTTGATGGTCTCACCGGTGATCGACCGACCGGTGTCGGCAGCAAGGAAGAGCACCGCGTTGGCGATGTCCTCGGGCTCGATGGTGATGTCGAGGGCCATGTTCTGCTGCAGGCGCGCCAGGTCGTCGGCCGGGATCATCCGGGCGAGGAACGGATTCGGGACCAGCCCGGGGGCGACGCCGTTGACCCGCACGCCGTAAGGCCCGACCTGGGCCGCTGCCGCCCGGGTCAGCCCCACCACGCCGGCCTTGGCCGTTTGGTACACGACGTTGTTCGGGATGACGTCGGTCCAGGCCTCGATCGAGGCGATGTTGATGATCGACCCGGAACGGCGCTCGATCATCTGCGGCAGCACGGCGCGCATCAGCAGGAAATGCCCGGTCAGGCAGATGTCCAACACCCGGTGCCAGGACTCGGTCGAGGTCTCCCACAGCGGCGCGGGCTCCGAACTGCCCGCGTTGTTCACCAGGATGTCGATCCGCCCGCGGTCGGCCAGGATCTCGTCGACCAGGGCCTGGACGGCCGCCTCGTCGCGCACGTCGAGGGGGCGGCCGATCACCTTGCGCCCGGTCTCCTCGGCGAGCGCGTCGGCGACCTTGGCGGTGCGTCCCGGATCGAGATCGGTGATCACGACATCGGCGCCCGCCAGCGCGAGAGTGCGCGCGGTGGCCTTGCCGATACCGGCGCCGGCGGCGGCCGTGATCAGGGCGACCTGGCCGTCGAGTGCACCTGCAGTCGTCATCCGACGCTCCACCCTAGAAATATTGCGACGATGTGTCGCAGAATAGGGGAGGACATCTCGCGACGTAAAGGAGCGCACCGCTGATGGCAGGTCTGGTCGAAGGAAGGGTCGCGGTCGTCACGGGGGCGGCGAGCGGCATCGGTCGCGCGACGGCGCTCGCGCTCTCCCGCGAGGGAGCGGCGGCGGTGATCATCGCCGATATCCGCAAGGACCCGCGCGAGGGCGGCACGCCCACCCACGAAGCCCTCACGTGCGCGGGGCGGTTCGTCCAGTGCGACGTCTCCAAGCCGGCCGACCTGGTGGCAGCGGTCGCTGCGGCGGACGAGTTCGGCGGCGTCGACATCATGGTGAACAACGCCGGTGTCGTCGTGCCGAAGGACTTCCTCGACGTCACCGAGGAGGACTACGACCGGCAGATGGACATCAACGCCAAGGGTGCGTTCTTCGGAACCCAGGCCGCGGCGAAGCGGATGGTCGAGAAGGGTGGCGGGGTCATCATCAATCTCTCCTCCATCCTCGGCATCGCCGGCAGCGGCGGGGTCGCCGCGTACAGCGCCTCCAAGGGCGCGATCAAGCTGATGACCTACTCCGCGGCGCAGTCCCTGGCTCCGAAGGGGATCCGGGTCAACGCGATCCATCCCGGCGTCATCAGCACCGAGTTGGTCACCGGCGACTTCGGCCTGCCCGCGGAGGCGGCGGCACAGGTGTTCCCGATCCCGATGGGCCGCGCGGCCGGACCCGACGAGATCGGCGACGCCATCGTCCTGATGTGCAGCGACCACGCCCGCTACATGACCGGCGCCTCGATGCTGGTCGACGGCGGCCTGCTCAACACAACCTGACGAACCATTAGGCGTGTCACGCCTAATGGTTCGTTTTCCACAGCTAAAGAGCGACGCTCTGGTCGGCCAGCCAGCCGAGGATCCGGGGCACGGTGTGTTTGGCGGCCGTGCGCCCGGTGGTCAGGCTGGCGTGGCCGGCCGGGAGCGCGAGCACCTCCGGTTTGGTGCCGGTGAGCAGGCCTGCGGTCGGGGCGGTGGCGCCCTCGGGGACCAGTTCGTCGCGGTCCCCGGTGACGATCAGCACCGGCATTTTCAGGTCGGCGAGGTGGACCGCCCGGCCGCCGAGGCGCAATGAGCCGGTGACGAAGGCGTTGTCGCGCATCCACTGCTGGGCGATCTGCACGAACGCGGCGCCCGGCAGCGGGGCATGTTGCTCGAAGCACCGATTCAGCGCCTGATACCCCCTCAGATAGTCCTCGTCCCAGAGGTTCTGCAGGAGGTTGGCGTACTTGACCACCGGCGCGGTCGGCTTCATCACCGAGAAGAAGGCGGCGATCAGCGAGGCGGGAACGTTGCCTTCCTGGTCGAGCACGGTGGCGGGATCGAGGCGGCCCTCGCAGACCGCGTCCACCATCGAGCCGAGGTGGCCGAAGTCGACGGGCGTGGCGATCAGCACTAAATTGCGCACCGGCAGGGACGGGTTGCCGGCCAACGCCTGCAGCGACATTGTGCCGCCCATGCAGTACCCGATGATGCTGACCTCGTCGGCGCCGGTCTCCTGGCAGGCCGCCTGCAGGGCGCGGGGGAAGTAGCGCGCCAGGTAGGTCTCGAGGGTGTTCGCCGAGTCGTCGGCGTCCGGGATGCCCCAGTCCAGGACGAAGGTGTCGAAGCCCGCGCCGAGCGTCCGCGCGACGAAGCTGTTCCCCTCGTGCAGGTCGAAGATGTACGAGCGCCCGACCAGACCGCCGAGCACGATGACCGGGGGGGCGAGTCGAGGTTCCGGCCCCACGCCGTGACCGGAGTAGTGGCGCAGCTCGGCCTTGCCCTCGCTCCAGATCACCCGGCTCGGCGTCGGGCCGATCGGCGCGAACTGGGTGCCGGCGGCGTAGCGGACGCCGTTGCGCACGCGTGCGGCGGTGCGCCCGAGCTCGCGGGCGACCTGGGGGAGCGGTCCGGTCCTACCGCTCATGAGTGGTCGGTGGTGTCTCGTCCAGCTTCCGGGACAACTCGCGCAGCTCCTCGTGGGTGCTGGCGAGCTGCCGGCGCAGCTGGGCGACGTCCCCGCGGGTCGGCATGTTGAGCGCGTGCAGCACGGCCCGGGCCGGGCGCTCGACGAGCCGCTGCGCCGAGCCCTGCAACCGGAACCCGCGCAGCAGCAGGTCGGTGGCACTACGGGTGCCGAGCGCGGTCTCCAGACGACGGCCGATAACCGCGTCTGCCCGCAGGACCAGGCGCTGCAGATCCAGCCCGCCGTTGCTCATGTCGGGCCTGAGCTTGGCAGGCCGTCACATTCAAGGAAAGCGGCGACCACGGAACTCACCTCGTCGGGTCGTTCCAGGAACAGGTGATGCCCGGCGCCGCGCACCAGGTGCAGTTCGGCGTTGGGGATCAGGCACGCCAGGGCCTTCGCGTTGACCGGGCGGGCCAGCGGGTCGTCGTCGCCGTTCACGACCAGCGTGGGCTGGCGGATCAGCCGCAGCATCGGCATCGTCGACCAGGTCGTGCAGCTGAGCAGTTGGTAGAGGTAGCCGCGGGTGTCCGGGGACTCCGTGGTGCGCAGTTGCCCGGCCCGGCGGGCCAGGGCGGCGTTGTGGCGCAGGGCGCCACCGAGCAGTTGCGGGGCCAGGGCGGCGTAGTGCTCCGGGTCGCGCAGGCGCTTCATCGAGAACAGGCCCTTCAAGGCCACCGGGTGCGAGGGGACGCTGCCCCATCCGGTGTTCGTGGACAGCAGCACCACCCGGCGGACCCGACGGGGTGAGGTCCACGCCAACTGCTGGGCGACCACGCCGCCGAGGGAGTAGCCGAGAACGTCGATCTCGGGCAGCTCGAGTTCGTCGAGCAGCCGGGTGATCATCCGGGCGACTCCGACGACGCTCTGCGGAATCGTCGGCGTCGGGGAGTCCCCGGCGCCGGGGGCGTCGAAGGCGATCGTGCAGGTTCCGGCCAGGTGCTGGCGCAGCGGATCCCACATCCGGATCACGCCGCCGAGGCCGTTGATGAGGAGCAGCGGTGGCCCGTCGCCGTTTCCGGGGGATCCCTCGACCGAGACCCGCACGTCGTGCCGGCCGGCCCGGACCGTGTGCTCGCCGGTGCTGATCATGCGGGGACCTCGGCGAGGAAGGAGAGCAGCGCGGCGTCGAACTCGCCGGGAAGCTCCAGCATCGGGTAGTGCCCGCAGGCGAGCTCGACCACGCGGCCGTCCTTCAGGCGCTCCTGCACCCACGGGGTGCCCTCGATCGGGGAGACCGGGTCGTGGGTGCCCATGATCTGCAGCACCGGCACGGTGAGCGCGTCGAGGGCGGCGACCTGGTCGGTCTGCAGGTAGGTGCGGTAGCAGGCGATCGCGGCCCAGGACGGCATCTGCAGCTGCATCCGTAGCAGCCACCCGATCACGTCCGGGTCCGGCTCGACGTGGAAGGCGGAGGCGATCGTCCGGCGGCGGGTCTCGATCCGCTTGGTGCGCTCGAGGTGGACGAGCCGGGCCTCGATGGCGTCCGGCTCCGGGCCGAACGGGAACTCCCCGCTGCGCGAGGCGCGCACCGCGTTCGAGCCCACCCACACGACCTGGGCGACGCGGTCCGGCACGAGGCCGGCGAGGTGCAGCGAGATCTGCGCGCCGAAGGACCAACCGACGAGGGTGACCTGCTGCAAGTCCAGGTGCTCGATGACCGCGGCGATGTCGGCGGCCAGGCGCTCCATGCCGTAACCGTCGAGCGGCTTGGCGGACTGGCCCGTGCCGCGTACGTCGACCGCGACCACCCGGTGACCGGCGGCGGCCAGCGAGGTGACCTGGCCCTGCCAGGCCTCGGAGGTCAGGCCGAACCCGGCGATGAGGACGGCCGAGCGGCCGGCTCCCCCCGCTACCTGGAGGTCCTGCGCGTGGATAAAGACCCCGGGCTCCACCTCGACGAAGGTCACCTCAGGTGGCCGGGGCCGTGGCCGCCGCACCGACAGATACCCGCCGGCCCGGGACGACGACGAAGTCGTCGAGGTCGGGCTCGTGCGTCATGTGCCAGTAGTCGACGTTCGTCCACGGCATCGGGATGACGACCCGGCCCGCTGCGTTGCGGTAGTAGGTGGTCAGGCCCGGATGCGCCCAGATCGCGTTGGTCAGCGCGTCGCTGATCTTCCGGTCATAGGCCTCGAAGACCTCCTGCTTGCACTCCACGCTGCTGAGCTCGCCGCTCTCCAGCTTGAGCAGGAGGGACATCACGTAGCGGACCTGCATCTCGATCGTCAGCGCGGCGCTGCCGCCGTGCGCGGCGAAGGTGTTCGGTCCGAGCAGCAGGAAGAAGTTCGGGAAATCCGGGACGGTGGTGCCGAGGTAGGCGCGGGCGTCGTCCTCGCCCCAGGTCTCGCGCAGACTCCTGCCGGACCGACCGCGGACCTCCATCGGGCCGAGTACGCGCACGGCCTGGAAGCCGGTCGCCAGCACCAGGATGTCGGCGGGGTGCTCGATGCCGTCGGCGCCCACGACGCTGTTCGGTCGGACCTCGACGACCTTCTCGGTGGATAGCGTGACGTCGTCGCGCGTCACCGTGCGGAACCAGCCGTTGTCCAGCAGCGGACGCTTGCCGTACGGCGGGTAGGTCGGCAGGCACTTGTCCAGCAGGTCCTGCCGGTCGCCGAGCTCGGAGCGGATGTAGTCGGTGAGGTACTCGCGGTGCTTGTCGTTCGTGCGGTTGACCGCCCGTTCCGGGTGCGGCCAGGCCGGGTCGAACTGCAGCGCCGGGTAGAGCCGGTCGCCGAAGTTCCAGACCAGCCGCAGCCGGTACCAGCCCATGTAGAACGGCACGTGGGCCATCAGGGTGCGGGTGGCCTCGCTGGTCTCGCGCATGTAGTTCGCGTTCGGCAGGCCCCACTGCGGTGATCGCTGAAAGACCGTCACATGCTCGGCCTTGCCGGCGATCGCCGGGACGAGCTGCATGGAGCTCGCGCCCGTTCCGATCACCACGACGCGTTTGCCGGTGACGTCCACCGAGTTGTCCCAGCACGCGGTGTGCATGCTCGGACCGGCGAAGCTGTCCAGGCCGGGGATCGCCGGCACCGACGGCCGGTTGAGCAGTCCGACACCACTGATCACGGCGTTGGCGGTGTAGGTCTCCCGCGTCCCGGCGGCGCTGCGGGTGGTGACGTGCCAGCGCTGCGCCTCCTCGTCCCACACCATCGACTCGACCTCGGCGTCGAACTGGATGTGCGCACGCAGCCCGAAGGTGTCGGTGATCTCGTCGAGGTAGGAGTACAGCTCGTCGCGCTTGGCGAAGTACCGCGTCCAGTTCGGCGATTGGGCGAAGGAGTAGCAGTACAGGTGGCTGGGGGTGTCGACGCCGCAGGCCGGGTAGGTGTTCTCCAGCCAGGTCCCGCCGACGGCGGGGTTCTTGTCCAGGATGGTGAACGCGATCCCGGCCTTCTTCAGCTTGGCCGCGGCGCACAGGCCGGACAGTCCGGCGCCCACCACCAGGACCTCGATGTGACGCTCAGTCAGCAAAGCGTCCGGAACGACGTCGCGGTCGATGAGACCGAGCTCCTCGGCCAGCAGGCCGCCGATGTCGGCCGGCATCTTCTGCGAGGATCCCAGCGAGAGGTGCAGCATCTCGACCAGGCGCTCCTGCGACGGCGGGGTGGCGGCCTCGAACGCGCCGTCGTGCCAGGCGCGGAGCACGGTCAGGGCCTCTTCGCGGAGCTCGTGCGCCAGCTCCGGGGAGAGTCCGGCCGAGTCGTGGTCCTCGACGCCGAGGGCGCTGGTCGGACGGAACCGACCGGTCAGCCAGGTGCCGTCGCCGGTGAGCTGGGCGAGGCTGGCGAGCAGCGTGGGGAGGTTGGCGTCGAGCAGTGCCGCGCGCAGCTCGTCATCGCCGACCCGGGTGCGCAGCGGTACCGCTGCCGGCCTGATATCGGCGGACCAGTGTTTTTGACTCGGCACGTCTCAATAATAGGCAGGCAGCGATTTGCGTCAAGTACGGCCGAGCTGCGTCGACCCCCGTTGACGGGCCGCCCACCTGCGGGAAAGTATTGAGACTCCCCGGTTCAAAAACCTTCGAAGGGGCCCGTGCATGACGGTTCGCGCAGCGGTGTGCACCCAGCTGGAGAAGCCGCTCGAGGTGCTCGACCTGGAACTGGCAGAACCGCGGGCAGGTGAGGTCGCGGTCCGGATCATGGCCTCCGGCATCTGCGCCTCGGACGCCTCGGTCCAGAAGGGGGCGCTGCCGAGCCCGCTGCCGATCGTGCTCGGGCACGAGGGTGCCGGGGTGATCGAAGCAGTCGGGCCCGGGGTCACCCACCTTGCCGCCGGTGACCACGTCGCGGTCTGCGCGATGCCGCAGTGCGGCCACTGTTACCGCTGCACCCGTGGCCAGCCGGGCCTGTGCGAGCGGGGCGACGGGGTGCTGTTCTCCGGGGCGCTGATGGACGGGTCCACCCGGTGGCGCACCGCGGACGGGGTGGACGTCGCCCAGTTCGTCGCCGCCGGCACCTTCGCCGAGCAGGTCGTGGTCCCGACGATCTCGGTGGTGAAGATCCCCGCCGACATGCCGTTCGCGCCGGCCTCGCTGCTGGGGTGCGCCGTCCTCACCGGCGTCGGGGCCGCGCTGAACACCGCCGCGATCCGGCCCGGTGGCACGGTGGCCGTGATCGGCTGTGGCAGCGTGGGCCTGATGGCGATCCAGGGCGCCCGCCTGGCCGGGGCGGAGCGGATCATCGCGATCGACCTGGTGCCGGCCAAGCTGGAGATCGCCCGGGCCGTCGGCGCCACCGACACCCTGGCGGCCGGGGAGGTCGACGTGTTGCTCGCGGTCAAGGAACTGACCGCCGGCCGCGGCACCGACACCACCATCGAGGCCGTCGGTGCCCAGGTCACCGTCGACCAGGCGATCCGGATGACCGGCAAGGGCGGCGAGGTGGTCTTCGTCGGGGCGGGAACCAAGGGCGTGCGGATCAACGTTCCGCAGTTCACCGGCCTGGTCGGATCCGCGAAAACCTTCAAGGGCTGCCTGTTCGGCTCCGCCGACACCCATCGCGACATCCCGCGCCTGGTCGAACGCTACCTGGCGGGCGAGCTCCACCTCGACGTGCTGGTGTCCCGTACCTACGGGCTCAGCGCGATCAACGAAGGCCTGGCCGCCGTCACCGCGGGCGAGGTCATCTCCGCAGTGGTGAACCTCGAAAGTTTGAACTGAGATGGAGGGACCCGGCATGACGGCTACTCAGAGCGCTGCTCTGCAAGCGACCGACCTGTGTGAGGCCTTCGCCGCCACGGTGGCGGACCGGCCGGAGCAGGAGGCGATGCGCTCTTCCGATGGCGCGGTCTCCTTGACGTGGGCTCAGGTCGACGAGGTGGTCCGTCAGGTCGCCGGCGGGCTGGGCGCGCTCGGGCTGGGCGAAGGCCGCACCACCTGCATGATGCTGGCGAACCGCTACCAGGCCGCGGTCGTCGACCTGGCCACGTTGCACCTGGGTGCGGTGCCGGTCTCGCTGTACAACAGTACGGCCACCTCTCAGCTCACCTACCTGCTGGATGACGCCCGCTGTGACGTGCTGGTCACCGAGACGGCCTTCGCCGACAAGGCGCGGACCGCGATCGCCGGCTCGCAGCGCAAGCCCAAGCTCGTGGTCATCGACGGTGACGGCACCGGCGAGCCGAACTGGGGCGCGCTGACCGGGGCGGGCACCCCGCTCGCGCCGGGCACCCGCCCGACGCTGAGCGCCGACGACGTGCTGACCGTGGTCTACACCTCGGGCACCACCGGCGTCCCCAAGGGCGCCGAGCTCACCCACGCCAACATCCTCGACCAGATCCGCGGCCTGCACTCGCTCGGCCGGCTGCCGATGGGCGGACGGTCGCTGTCCTACCTGCCGTTCGCGCACATGGGCGACCGGCTCTGCGCGTACTACATGCCGATTGTCAGCGGCTCCTCCATCACCTACCACCTGGTGCCCAAGACCGCGGCGCTGTTGCTCCCCGAGCTGCAGCCGACGCTCTACATGGCCGTCCCCCGGATCTGGAACTACGTGATGGGCCTGGCCGTGGCGGCGATCGAGGCTTCGCCTGAGCGCGCGGAGCTGGAGAAGGCCCTCGAGCTCGGTGCCCGCCTGCACGACGACCGCCTGGCCGGCAAGGCCGTCGACGCCACGCTGCGCGAAGAGTGGCTCAGCTACGGCGAGGCCCTCTCCGGCCTGCGCCGCAAGCTCGGCCTGGACGCCGGCGAGCTGCTGTTCACCGGCGCCGCCCCGCTGCCGCCGGAGACGCTGCGCTTCTTCGCCGCGATCGGCGTCGACCTGTGCGAGTGCTACGGGCAGAGCGAGACCGCCGGGATCATCCTGTGCAACCCGGCCGGCGCCGCCCGCCCGGTCACCAACGGTGTCCCGATGCCCGGCGTCGAGGCGAAGATCGCCGAGGACGGCGAGCTGCTGCTCAAGGGCCCGATGGTGATGAAGGGCTACCGAGGCAAGCCCGACCTGACCGCCGACGCGTTCGACGCCGACGGCTGGCTCAAGACCGGCGACATCTTCGTCACCGACGAGGCCGGCTACTACCGGATCGTCGACCGCAAGAAGGAGATCATCGTCAGCTCGACCGGCAAGAACGTCTCGCCGGTGCTGGTGGAGAACACCCTGGCCGCGTCCAGTCCGCTGATCGCGCCGTCGGTCTGCATCGGGGACGCCCAGGCCTACGTCACCGCCCTGATCGCCCTCGAGCCCGAGGGGACCGCCGCCATGACGGGGGAGAGCGACCCCGCCCGGAACGCCGCCGACCCGGTCGTGCGGGACAGGCTCCGCACGGCCATCCTGGCGGCCAACGAGAACCTGAATGCGGCCGAGCAGGTGCGCCGGTTCCTCATCGTCGAGTCCACCTGGCTGCCCGGCACCGACGAGCTGACCCCCACGATGAAGCTGCGCCGCAAGCCGATCGCGGAGAAGTACGCCAAGGAGATCGAGCTGCTGTACGGGCCGCCTTCGGAGCGGGTCGTCGAGGTCCGCTGAACTCAGGGGCCCGCTACCGTGGGCGCGGTGAGCCGGCGAACGGTGGAGGTGAGCGCGATGGACAACCCCACAGCCACTGCCGAATCCGAGGCCGAGCCCACCCGCCGTGGCCGCGGGCGGCCGCGCCGCAGCATCGACCGTGAGCAGGTCGCCGACGTCGTCGAGGAACTGTTCGAGGAGGGCGGCTACGACGCCGTCTCCATCGAGGAGACCGCCAAGCGCCTGACGGTCTCGCGCGCGACGCTCTACCGGACCGTGCCGTCCAAGGAGCACCTGCTCGCGATCCTGTTCGAGCGGATGACCACCGAGCTCTACGACGAGGCCGTGGCCATCGCCGAGGACCCCGAGCTCACGCCCCGCGAGAAGGTCGACCGCCTGATCCGGGCCCAGATCGACGCCGCGTTCCGCCAGCGCAACTACCTGCTCGTGTTCTTCGGTGGCGGTTCGCTGCCGGCCGAGGACTTCGAGCACTGGAAGGAATGGCGCCGCAAGTACGAGGGAGTGTGGCTGCGCGTGGTGGAGGAGGCGATCGAGACCGGGGACCTGCCCGACGACGATCCACGCCTGATCACCCGGCTGATCACCGGCATGACCACCTGGGTCGCGCGCTGGGCCCGCCCGAACGGCCCGCACGACTCCGCGCACGTCGCGGACGTCGCCCTGCGTCTTGTGCTGTCAGATCTGAAACGTTAAGCTCCGGATTACTGAGACAGCCGGGCTCAAAAAGATGAGCGCGGTCAGCACCGGAGACGAAGGGTCCCTCGTGACCACCAACGCCTTGGCCTTGCGCATCGATGGCCACGTCGCCGAGATCACCCTGACCCGGCCCGAGTTGTTCAACCGGTTCGACGACGCGCTGCACGTCGAGCTCACCTCGGTACTGGATTCGCTGCGGCGGGACGAGAAGGTCCGGGCCGTCGTGCTCGCCTCCACCGGCAAGGTCTTCTCCGCCGGCGGGGACTTCGACCTGATGCGCGCGGCCCAGGCCGATGTCGCCACCCGGCTGCGGATCGTCGACGACGGCCGCCGGCTCCTCGACGCCCTGATCTCGCTGCCCCAGCCGCTGGTCGTCGCCCTGCAGGGTGCCGCGATCGGGCTGGGCGCCACGGTCGTGCTCACCGCGGACGCCATCGTCGCGGCCCGCAGTGCCACGCTC
>NZ_JACDFE010000097.1 GCF_013815995.1 Sporichthya sp. | reverse complement strand
GTGCCCGCGGCATGCTCTTCTACCGCCTGCTCCAGCAGGCCGTCGCCACCGATCCACACCCGCTGAACGAACTGATCGTCAGATAACAGTCCCGATAAGGATCACTGCACTCAAGCAGATATGCAGATTCTGGAACCAGATCGGGGACGAGGTGCCGCCCCAGGGCAGGGCCAGGCCCGGCTCGTGCTGGCCGGGCACGTCCAGCGAGTAGAGGCCGACGTCGGCCGGCCACTCGACGAGCTCGTTGTTCTCCAGGAAGTGGGCCTTGGACAGGACCGCGTTCTGCACGATCGTCGCGGTTGAGGCGACAGTCGGCTGGCCCTTCCAGAACACCGACATGTCGAGGGTTTCCAGGCCCGGGTTCTCCAGGGCGTAGTTCGCCGCGATCTCGCCGGTGGTGTACATCTGCGCGATGCCCGGGGAGAGCAGGAGGTTTTTCTCGGCGAACTTGGCGCCGAACTCCTCGCGGCACCACATCATCCAGTCCTGCTCGCCCGTGGTGTCCATGTAGTGGACGCCGGCGTTGTGGCAGGCCTTGACCGAGGCCGGCCCGTACTCCATGAACGGACCGACCATGTTGCACATCGCGCGCGCGCCGGTGAGGAGCTTGGTCAGCGCCTCGACGTTGTGCTCCACCTCGACCATCTCGTAGTCACCGGAGTCCAGACCCGGGACGGTGTCCAGACCCGCCTTGAGACGGCCCATGTCGCGGCCCGCGGCGATGAAGGGGATCTTCAGCTTGATCAGGTATTCGCAGACCAGGCGGCCGGTGTATCCGCTGGCGCCGTAGACGACGACCGGCTTGTCACTCATGTGGGTTCCTTGTCAGGAGCTTCGGGCGGGTGGGGCCGAAAGAGTGAGGGAGCGTCAGGTGCCCATGCCGCCGTCGACCGCGATGCCGGCGCCGGTGACGAACCGGGCGGCGTCGGAGGCGAGGAACACGACGACGTCGGCCATGTCGCCGACCTCACCCAGGCGGCCGAGCGGGGTCTGCTCGACGACCATCCCGATGGCGGCGTTGATGTCGGGGGCCAGGCCGATCTCGACGATGTCCATCGCGAGCTTGGTGCCCATCTCGGTCGGGACGAGGCCCGGGTAGATGCAGTTGACGCGGACGCCGTATCCGAGCTTGCCGGACTCCACCGCGGCGACGCGGGTGAGGCGGTCGACTGCGGACTTCGAGGCCGAATAACCGGCGATCGCCGGGAAGGCGATGGTCGCGGCGACCGAGGCGATGTTGATGACCGAGCCACCGTTACCGGCCGAGCCACCGGGGCGCATGGCGCGGAAGGCGTGCTTGACGCCGAGCATGGTGCCGACGACGTTGACGTCCATCATCCGGCGGACGTCGTCGGGGTTGATGTCGACCACCAGGCTGGAGAGCTCGATGCCGGCGTTGTTCACCAGGATGTCGAAGCCGCCGAGGGCCGAGACGGTCTGCTGGACCGCGGCCTCCCAGCTGGACTCGCTGGTGACGTCGAGCTGGATGAACTCGGCCGACTTGCCTTTCGCCTTGAGCTCTTCGACGGTCGCCTTGCCGAGGTCCTCGGCGATGTCGCCGATCGCGACGGAGGCTCCGGCGTCGGCCAGGGCCGCGGCCATGCCGGACCCCAGTCCTCGGGCCCCGCCGGTTACCAGTGCCTTGCGGCCGGTCAGGTCGAAGATGCCCATGTAGTGCCTCCCGGGGGCTGGGTGAGTGATCTGGGCCATAGCCAAGCCCTGTTCCTGGACACCCGTCAAGAGTTTTTTGGGCAACTGTCCAAGAAACTCTGGAATTCACAGGCCCCGTTCTGCTTTCATTGCCCGCATGAGTCCGACGGTTGGGTCCGAGCGCGTCTCCGCGCGCTTGGTGGACAAGTTCGCCGCGCGCCGCGACGAGCTGGCGGCCGCCACCCGGACCACGCTGTCCGAACTTGGGTACGCCCGGACCAGCCTGCGCGAGATCGCGGCCAACAGCGCCTTCTCCCATGGCGTTCTGCACTACTACTTCAGGGACAAGGTCGACCTGATCACGCACAGCGTGCGTCAGTACAAGGCCGAGTGCGTGAGCCGCTACGACGAGATCGTGGCCTCCTCCGTCGACGGCGACGAGCTCGCCGTGCGCTTCGCCCAGGCGATGGCCACGACGCTGGTCGACGACGCCGCGATGCACCGGCTCTGGTACGACCTGCGCAACCAGAGCATGTTCGACGACGCGTTCCGGACCGACGTCGCCGAGATCGACGCCGGCCTGGAGGGCATGATCTGGCGGGTCGTCAGCCGGTACACCGAGCTGACCGGGACGGGGCTCGTGCTGTCCTCGACCTCGGCCTACGCGGTCTTCGACGGACTCTTCCTGCAGGCCCTGGGCCGTTACACCACGGACCCGACCGGCGCCGCCGCCGAACTCGAGATCGCCGTGGAGCGGTTGCTCCGCCAGATCGTCACGGCCTGACCTCGCGTCAGATCTCCCAGCCGGGCGGCCGGGTTCAGTTCTTGACTGCGCTCAGCGACATCGCGTTGCCGCTCGGCGCGCAGGCCGCCGGGGTCGGCGGGAACTCCTCGGTCTCGGCGATGAGGATCGACTCCCCCGTGGCGCTCACGGTCTCGCCCTCGTAGACGTCCACGCCGTCGCCGGGATTGACCCCGTGGCGGCTGTTCTCGGTGAGCGGGCGTGAGCCGCGCGGCCAGACCAGCAGGTTGGTGCCATCGGTGAAGCACTTCTCGGTGGCGAGGTACTTGGCCACACCGGTGTAGGCCGTCCCCGGGCCGGCCACCCCACGCGGGAGCGTGTTGGTGATCAGCTGGGTCTCGTCCGGGCCGCCGACGGTGAACCACAGCGGGCCGCCGTACTCCCGGGGCGGCGGCGCCTCGCTGGAACGCTCCGCGAGGTCCGGCTCGGAGTCCCACAGGCTCGCGATGCCGGCCGCCGCGACGATGAACACCACCACGAAGGCGCCCGCCGCGGCGAGCATCCACTGCTTGTTCATCTGCGGGCGCTCGGCGCGGGCGGGAGCCTGCTGACCCTCGTCGTCGAAAGATCCACTCACAAGAACATTGTGCGGCACCGAGGGCCCCATGGGCTTGGATCTCTGCCATGAGTGTCGTCCCCGGTTGTCGCGAACTGCGCACCCGGGCTCAGAGCAGCTCGGCGCCCTCGAGCGCGCGGGCCTCCCACCAGGCCAGCTCGTCGTCGTAACCGCCGAACGCCTTCTCCCAACCGAACTGGACGAGGCCGCCGAGCAGGCAGAGCGCGAGCTGACGGTCCCACCAGGGTGCGGTGTCGATCCCGTGGCGTTCGAGGGCGGCGCGGTAGGTCGCGATCGTCGCCTCCTTGGACTCCGGCAGGCGGCGACAGTTGATCGACAGGTACCAGGCCAGGTCGCTGAGGCCGGGGCTGCGGCCGGGCAGCTCCCAGTCCAGAAGGACGGTGCGGCCGTCCTCGTGCACGCCGAGGTTGTCGAACTTCCAGTTCCCGTGGACGAAGGTCTGCGGGGTGTCCGCCAGCGCCATCACCAACGGGCCCGGGTCCCAGGCCAAGGGGGTGACCACCGCGGCGGCCACGGGCGCAACCTCGGCCAGCAACGGCCAGCCCTGGCCGACCAGGCGCGGGACCAGGTCGTCCGACCCGCGCTCACCCTCGGCCTGGGCGAGCCAGGGCGAGAGGTCGAGGTAGCGGTGGGAGGTCGGGACCACGTCGCACTCGGGGCCGGCATCCCAGAACGCCGCATGCATCGCGGCCATGTGGTCGAGAAACTGATGCTGCGTCGGGAGGTCGATCGGATCGTCACTGACCGGGACCAGCACGTCGGCCACATCGCGCATCAACAGCGCGGCACCGCGTTCGTACGCGGCAACGCCGATGATCGGCTGATCGATGCACGCGGGCAACCGGGTGAACACACCGCGGCGCCACAACAGCAGCGCGGCGGGCACCAGGCAGCCCGCCGTCCTCATCGTCCAGTCAGAGTCCAGGTCGACGTATTTGACCACGTGCGAGACGCCCTCGATGCGGACGCGTTCGAGCCGGGCGCCGGACTTGCCGGCGCCGTCGGTGATCGGCTCCCGGTCGGTGGCGTCCGCCAGCAGCTCGGCCACGGATGAGGCCTCGACAGGAGCGTTCGGCGCTGCCATGCGCCGATCCTGCCACTGCTAATGATCTACCGGCGCCGTGCCCCGACGGGCTCGATGTGCTCGGAGACGCGGCGCGGGTCAATGCGGATCTCGCCGCTGCCGACGTCGATGTCCTCGATGACGCCGGCAACCGCGAACCACCGGTTGTGGTGATGGCTAGGGTCTTACGGCTCATGAGAATCGTCCCTCCCCCGTGCTACCCGCCTCGGAGCGGTCTGATCAGTCGTCAGCTACGACGCGCTCGGCGACGAGCTTGCCGTTGCGCTTCTCGCCGGTGATCCGGACGTCGTCGCCGCGCTCGACCACCTGCAGCTGCTGGCGACCAAGGTCAAGCCCGCCGTGGCCGACCTCGGAATCATCTGACGCGCGGGCTAGGGTCGCTGAGGCCGATCGTTCCGTCGGCCACTGCGGAGGTGCGCTCGTGATTCGGATCGTCATGCTCGTGGCGATCGCGGCAGCCTTCTGGCGCAAGGTCTCGCGCAAGCGGCGCTACGCGCTCGGTGTCTTTGCCACCGCCTTCCTCGGGATGGGCGGGGCGATCATCGGCGGCATCGGCGGTGATCTGGCCGTCAGCGGCGACGGGCTGGCACGGGACGCGGCGGCCGGCCTCGGCGCCGTCGGGTGCGCGATCCTGTTCGTCGCGGCCGGAGAGCTGTTGGCACGCCGCGCCAAGGGCTGGCCGTTGTGGGGTCAGCCGCCGGCGCCCGAACCTCGGCGTTGGTCCCGCCGCAAGAAGGCTTAGGCCTTCGCCACGAACCGCTTCTCGACCTCGTCGAGGAAGGCGTAGGCGAGCTTGGCGTACTCGGCGACCGAGATCTCCAGCGGTTCGCCGATCTCCAGCCCGAGCACCGAGTTCTCCGGCTTGTACTTGATCGTTGAGTTGGCGGCCAGCACCGGCACGATTGGTCCGTGGGCGTCGTTGCCCTGAATCGAGTCGGTGATCATCCGAACCTCGTTGAGCGGGTTGCCGTCCTTGCCTTCCTGGCCGCGGCTCCGGTGGGTGAAGTAGGAGTCCAGCGCCAGCAGCAGCTGCTGGACGTAGCCGGCTCGAACGCGGCTTTCTGCTTGGCGGTCAGCTTCAGGGCGTTGCAGGCGTCAACGTTGGCCGCGACCATCGTGCGGACGTCGGCAACAAAAACGGCGGGGTAGTCGGCGCGCATCAGCATGCGCGAAACGCTAGGCCACGGACGGTGGCGCCCGCTTCTCGGATCCTGATCAGTTGTGCGGAGGTCGCTTGGCTTTGAATCGGGTCCCGTCGGCCCCGAAGAGCTCGAACAGCACCCAGCCCTGGGGCGGGAAGGACGTCGGCTGCCCGCGCGAGAGGCCGACGGCGGGGAGGTTCGGGTCCGGCCGTGGAGACGGCAGATACAGGCAGTGGACCGTGAGGGTGCCGTCGGCGGAGATCTCGTGTTCGAAGTAGTGGTCGATCTTGACGGCCTTCGCGGTACTGGTGGCGCCGGTGGACGTGTGCTCCGGCAACCAGACGATGGCGTACATGCGGGTACTTCCTTCCGCGAGCTCCACGGGCGTGTGGAACTTGCTGAATCCATCCTGCGCAGACCTACCCTGTGTCGCGATAACGACACGCTGAGCCACACGGTCCAGTACGAATTGGACATTTCTGGCGTGTGAGGATTGTTCGTGCTCGGCTGGCCAGTAGGCGGACGGACCAGTGCCCGTTATCGGGCGGTCGCCAAGCCCGCGATGATCTCCGCCGCAGCGGCCGGCTCGAGGCGATCGGTGTTCAGGACGAGGTCGTAGTCGTGCGACTGCTCGACGCCGATGTCGTAGAAGCGCTTGAGATAGTCGGCCCGGTTGGCGTCCAGCTTGGCCAGTTGCTTGGTGTCCGTCGTCAGCCGCTCCGTTCGCGTGTTCGGCGAGGCGGTGAGGAAGACGCGCAGGGTGTCGGGGCGCCCGCGCAGGGCGTAAGACGCGGCGTGCGCCACGATCACGGCCCTCCTCGGCGACCTGCTCGATCGCCGTGCGGATGAGGTCGCGCAACGCAGCGCTGCTCGGGGTGTCGTCGATCACCGGGGCCATGTAGCCGATGGTCGACGAGGCGGCCGCGGGCCCCATGCGCTCCAGGACGCGGCCGATCAGCGACTTGCGTCGCTCGACGTCGGCGATGAGCTCGGGGGCGAGCTCCGCCTGGCCCGCCGCCATGGCGACGATCTCCTCGTTCACCAGCCGGTAGCCCAGTCGCTCGGCCACGAGCGGGCTGATCTGCTCGCCTCCCGAGCCGTCCACGGCGGAGAGGCAGACAACCTGAAACGTCATGGGCGCGACCCTATACAGGCGTTCGGAAGGGTGGGTCGAGAAAGGATTGACTATCAGGGTTCGATATATCATTGTTCGAGCATGACGAGGAAGCCCAAACCACTCCCCTCCGCCTCGCTGCACCTGGTCCTGGCGCTGCTGGACGGCGAAAACCACGGGTACGCGCTAATGCGCCGGGTGGCCGAGCTGAGCGACGGGTCCGTACGGATGGGCCCCGGCACGCTGTACGGGACGTTGAACCGCTTGGTCGCAGACGAACTCATCGTCGAGACGACCGATCGGGTGGCCCGCGACGACAATGAGCGGCGCCGTTATTACGAACTCACCCCGAACGGGAGGGCTGTCGCCCTCGGCGAGCTCGCCCGGCTCCAGGCCCTGGTGCACCGCATCGCCATCCATCTGCCCGGCGGAGCGACGGCATGAGCGGGACCGGGGCGCCCGTTTCCGCCTACCGGGGGCTCGTGCGTCTCTATCCGCGTCCCTTCCGTGACGAATACGGCGCCGACATGGTGGCCGTGTTCGGCGCGCAGCTCCGCGACGAAGCGGCCTGGCGCGTGTGCACCCGCGCTGCCGTGGATCTCGTTCTCACCGTCCCGACTCGCCGTTTGGAGGCCCACATGAACCGTTCGGCCAATCGCGTCTTCCCCGTGGCGTTCCTCGCCCTCGCGGTGGCGGGCCTGGTCCTCGCCACCGTCACCGGGGAGCTGGCCCCCGCGGCCTGGGTGCTGGCGATGGCGGCGTTTGTGGGTTCCTGGATCCTGCTCGCCGCCGGGGCCATTCTCGGTGTCGCCCGCCTCGGCGCCCGCGTCCACTGACCTGGCGGGCAACCACCAACTGTGCCGCGACTTCCACAGCTGGACGGCCTGGAGCACCTTCGCGCCCGGAGCTCACGCCCGTCTCAGTTTCCGTCTCATTCACCCCGCTTCGGCGCCGGTCGGCGACCACCGCCGAGGTAGCCGCTGAGCGTCTAGGACCCGTCTGGACAGACTCGGACCCGGCGCTCCCGACTGGGAAAGCGTGTTGGGCAACCCCTCACGCGTTCAAATCTCGAAGCCTCCGCCAGCTGCGCAGGAACGCCGGACACACCCGATCCAGGGGCACCCGGCGGTCGTCATTCGGCTCAGCTTCCGTCCCTGTAGACGGCGGTCAACCCTCGAGTGGTTCGCGCGCTGCCGGCCGCACGTGGCCGCCCCGGCGTGGCCTTGGGCCATGAAGTTCGAGGCGGTGCGCGACCGCGAGCTCCCGCTGCGCCTGGGCGCGTGAAACTTCTCCTCGACGCGGCGCTCGGCCAGGCGAAGGCCCGTGAGCAGGTCGACGCAGCTGCGGTGATAGTCGTCGTCGGAGTCCGCCGCGGCGACCACTTCGGACGTTCGAGAACGGCCGCGCCGGGCCAGGGAGGGAGTGAGTGCCCGGGAGGCGGGGGCGGGTTGGCGATGAGCGGCCCGGAACGCAACCACCGCCGCTGCCTCTCCCGCGAGCGCGCCCGAGTGGATCGGACCGGCTGTGGTGGAGAACAGGGCGAGGAGCGCATCGGCCTCGGCTGGGGTCGTGCCCGAGACCACGTTCAGGATCTGCTCAACGTGGTCGCGCTGGGTCCGACCGGCCGCGGGGCCGCGGATGTAGTGGCTAGTCATCTCATGTTCTTCAGCGCACGCCCCTGCGCAGATGTCACCCCTTGGTCAGGATCGTTTTCCTGCGTCGCGAGCCGCTGGGCGAGGTTCTTCAAGCCGCGGTATGCGGCGGTGCGAACGGCTCCCGCGCGCTTGCCCAGCACAGCGGCGGCGGTCTCTGCGTCCAGCCCGACGATGACGCGCAGCATCACGGCCTCGGCCTGGTCAGGCGGCAGGGTCGCGATCAGCGCCAGCGCGGCGTCGCCGTCCACGAGATCGCAGGCCGACCGAGCGGTGTCGTCCGGTGCGGGCAGGTTTACGAAGAGTTCGAGAAGGCTGTCCGCGGCGACCGGGCGGCTGCGGCGCCGCCGCAGGTGGTCCATCGCCCGGTTGCGGGCGATGGTGGCGCACCAACCGCGGAATTTGTCGGCGGTGCCGCAGAATTTGCTCAGGTCACGGGCGATCTGCAGCCAGGCCTCGGAGGCGACATCCTCCGCGTCATCGCCGACGAGGACGCGCAGGTAACGCAGCAACGCCGGCTGCACCGTGCGGTAGAGCTCACGGAAGGCCTCCTCGTCCCCCCGCTGGGCGCGGACAAGAACGACCGCGAGCTCGTCGTGGATGGTGGTCATCCCTGATGCCCTTCAGAAGCCCACAACGCCCAGGTCCTGTTCGCGCGCCCACCGCTCAGGTCACGGCCCGTAGCGTGGGGTGGTCACGGGCGGATTCCGCCGCCGCCTTAGCTGGTGGTGACGAACGCGTCGGCGTCGATGTAGTTGCCCGATGAGCTGGCGTTGCGGGTGCCGAGCACCTTGATTACCAGCGTGTGGCTCCCGGCGGGGACGGTCTTGTTGAACAGGATCCGGCGCGGCTGCCTGGAGGAGGAGTACGCATCGACGGTCCTCTGGAACACCCCGTCCAGGTACACCTCGGCCCTGCCGCGATTGGACCCGGTGAGCCCGATCCAGTCCACCTGAGTACCGGTGAAGCTCAGGCGCACCTTCGCACCGGCGGTGCGGGAGGTGGCGTAGCTGCCGCCGGAGGCGGCGGAGTAGGAGTACGTGGTCCAGGACCCGGCCGGGTAGGTGACCGTGGATGCGTTCTGTTGCCGCAGCGAGAGGGTGAACGTCGAGCCGGTGGCGTAGGCCCCTACGGCGCCCAGGGTGTCGATCGCGCGGACCCGGTAGCGCAGACCCGCCGCCGGTGCCAGGTTCAACGTGACGCTTGTAGAGGTCGGGGTTGGCAGGGCAACGGTGGTCCAGCTGGTGCCCCCATCGGTGCTCTGCTGCAGCTGATAGCTCGCGATCCCGTTCAGGTCGCTGGCTGACCAGCTCAGGCGCACCGGCACCGTCGAGGTGCCGATCTGCCCGGTGCTCGCGATTGCCTTCACCGGGGCTACCGCTACCGGCGTGAGGTTGGTCGGGCTCGGCAGGGTCAACACCGAGTACAACAGCGTGTTCGGTGAACCGGTCCCGACGCCGCTGAGCACGTTCGCCGTGCCGGCGCCGACCAGCACGGTCCGCACGGCCGCCGGCAACGCACCGGGCACACCCTGCAGGTAGGTGGCGATCACCCCGGCCACGTGCGGGCTCGCCATCGAGGTACCACTCCAGGTCGCGGTCGCGGTGTCGCTGGTGTTGACCGCGGAGGTGATGCTCGACCCGGGAGCGAACAGGTCCAGGCAGGTCCCGTAGTTGGAGAAGGAGGCCCGGGCGTCGGCCGAGGTGCTGGCCCCCACCGTGATCGCGGCGGGCAGGCGGGCAGGTGATTGCGTGCAGGCGTCGAGGTTGTCGTTACCGGCCGCCACCGCGTAGCTGACCCCGTCGGCGATCGAGTTGGCGATCGCGGTGTCCAACGCGCTGGAGGCGCCACCGCCCAGGCTCATGTTCGCCACCGCGGGGCCGGTGGTGTGCTGGGCGGTGACCCAGTCGACGCCGGCGATAGTCGCGGAGGTGCTGCCCGAGCCGTTGCAGTCGAGCACCCGCACCGGCACCAGCGTGACGGCCTTGGCGACGCCGTAGGTGGACCCCCCGATGCTGCCCGCGACGTGGGTGCCGTGCCCGTGGCAGTCCCCGGTGCCAAAGCCGTCGCTGATCGCGGTGTAGCCGGCGGTAACCCGCCCGCCGAACTGCTCATGAGTGGCCCGGATGCCGGAGTCGATGACATAGGCGCTGACCCCGGTCCCGGTCGCGGCGTAGGTGTAGGCCCCGTTCAGCGGCAACGCCGTCTGGTCGATCCGGTCCAAGCCCCACGTCACCGGGGACTGTGTGCCATCGGCGTGAACTTCGCGGTCAGCCTCGATGGCGGTCACCCGCGGGTTGTTGCGCAACGCGGTCAGGGCCCGCTCGGGCAGGGTGGCCGCGAACCCCTTCAACGCGTGACTGTAGGTGAAGTGCACCGCGGCTCCGCGGCCGCGGGCCTCCTCGCGAGCCGAGACGATGTCCGCAGTGGGTGTGGCAGACCCGAAGGTGACGATGTACCGGTCCCTGATCGGCCCCGGCGCCCCCGGCTGCGTGCTCGATCCCGGAGCGGCGGGCAGCGCCGGCTCTGTGGCCGAAACCGAGGTGGCGCCGAGCGGGAGCAGGATGGCGGCCAGGGCGACCGCCAGAGCGGGCCGGCTGCGCTGCGATGGCGTACGGCGCAGGGCCACGGCGGGACTCCTTGTTTCAGGGCAGCAGAGCAACTGACGGTGCACACGCCGAACGGGACGAGAGCCCGGTGTAGAGGAGGTTTCGGTGGTAGTCGGGCCGACCTTGAGCGCTGGCCCGGGCTGCCCCCTGCTGGCTGGTCTCTGGCCTCCGTCAGCGCGGGCCTTCGCCAATTCGTCACAGCGTCGACGAGCCCGAACCTGGTGTGGCGGTTGCCGCGTCAGGTCGAGGCGGCGACCGGAACACGGCGGGCTGCGAGCGGCCCATCTGCGGGCGAGTTCGATCGGGTACGCGAAGTCCCGGCCCCGTTGGGTGTGCGCAGCAGGTCGTGGTGCAGCGCCTGGAGGTTGAGGTTCGCCAGGCGGCCGTCGCTCTCGACGATCCATTCGCATCGGAAGGCCGCATCGTTCATCGAGCCGAGGACGCTGCGGTCGGCGGTCTTGGCCAGGTAGATCGTCTCGGGCTCGAGTGGGCCGAGAGCGTCCGGCGGCAGATCCCGGGCCTGACTCAGCGTAGATCTGGCACGTAACTGGCACTCCAGAAGGCCAAAGGCCCCCGAAGGGGCCTCTGACCTGCTGCTTCTCGGTCGGGCTGACAGGATTTGAACCTGCGACCCCTTGACCCCCAGTCAAGTGCGCTACCAAGCTGCGCTACAGCCCGAAGCCCGGCGAACCGAGCGCGATGACCTTACCGCACGGACCCCACGGGCCCCGCCAGGATTCCACCTCGCGCCCTCAGACCACCCCCAACAACGTGGGGCGCACCTTGGCCCGCGAGCCCCTTGTCCCGGCAGCCGATGCCAGGCAGCGTGGCCTGATGAGCGATGCCGATCTGCACTTCTACTTCGACCCGGTCTGCCCGTTCGCGTGGCTGACCAGCACCTGGGTGCGCCAGGTAATGGCGGCACGGGACTACCGGGTCGAGTGGCGGCTGGTCTCGCTGCGGCTGATGAACGCGCACATCGACTACGACACACACTTCCCACCCGACTACGAGGCAGGGCACAATGCCGGCCTGCGGATGCTGCGGGTCGCGGCTCGGGCCCGCTCCGAGCACGGGGCCGAGGCGTTGGACCCGTTGCAGGCGGCAATCGGACGGGCCGTGTTCGACCAGGGCTCCTGGGCCGATGACGGAGTGCCGCTGGCCGAGCGAGAGCGAGAGCTGGCCACCACCCGGACGATCCTCACCGAGGCGGGCCTGCCGCTCGAGCTCGCCGAGGCGTTGTACGACGAGGACTGGGATGGAGTGATCAAGGACGAGACCGACACCGGTCTCGCCCTGACCGGTCGCGACGTGGGCACCCCGATCATCCACGTCGACCCGCCCGACGGTCCCGCGTTCTTCGGGCCCGTGATCAGCCGCCGACCGACAGATGAAGAAGCGGCCGAGCTGTGGGATCACGTCGTGGCGCTGGCCCGGTTCCCGGGATTCTCGGAGTTCAAGCGCAGCCTGCGCGAGCGGCCGCAGCTGCGGGCCTTCGGCGTCGAGGCCGGTGAGGTCGGCCTGGTCGAGGACTGGCATGGCGGAAGCCGCCGGCTCAAGCGCTGAAGGCGACGGCTGACGATCAACGTTGAGACGGGTGGTGCACGCGGAGTGCCGATCGGCGCATCTCCTGTCACAACGTTGATCGGCAGCCGACGCCGTCAGCGAGCGGGGCACCCGACGCAGGTTCGCGCGGTAGGTCGGGCCTCCAGTCGCTCGGCCGGGATGGGCTTGCCGCAGACCTCACACGTGCCGTAGGCGCCGGTTTCGAGGCGGGCGCGCGCGGCGGCGATCTCGGCCAGGTGCGTGGACGCGGCCTCGATGAGGGCGGCGGTCCGGGCGCGGTCGTACGCGGTGGTGCCTTCCGGGTCGTGCTCGTCGTCGGTGGCCCCGTCGGCGGAGTCGACGATCTGCTCGTGCTCGCGGCGCAACCCGGCCAGGCGCTCCCTCGTCAGGGCCTCGTCCGTGGCCAACGCCTCGGCGGGGTCGGTGCTCACGAGATCCGCGGCCAGGTGGCCGGCCCGGCCAGGTAGTGCTCGATCCAGCCGCGCATCGGATCGGCCGGGAGCAACTTCGCCAGGAACGCGTGCGGGTCCAGCCATTCGACGCGGGAGGATTCCTCGCTCAGGCGCGGCGCGCCGCCGACCGGGCGCGCGGTGAGCAGGATGCCGAACTCCTGCCGCACCTCGTCATTGCTCGTGTAGTGGATGAGATGGCCGGGGTCGGAGTAGATGCCGACCAGACCGGTGATCTCGCACTGGATCCCGGTCTCCTCCTCGGTCTCGCGGATCGCGGCCTGCGCCACGGATTCACCGAGCTCGATGGCGCCGCCGGGGATCGACCACCAGCCGTTGTCGGTCCGCTCAATGGTCAGGATGCGGTCTTCGCCGTCGATCACGAGCACGATGACCGAGGGCACCAGGCTGTTGGCCGCCGGTGCCTGCGGGTCGTTCAGGTAGTCGATGCGTGTGACCACGGGGCTCAGCGCTTGCTGCGCTTCTCCCGGACCCGGATGGAGAGGTCGATCGGGGTGCCGGCGAAGCCGAACTCCTCGCGCAGCCGGCGTTCGATGAAGCGCCGGTAGCCGGCCTCGATGAACCCGGAGGCGAACAGGACGAAGCGCGGCGGGCGGGTGGCGGCCTGCGTCGCGAACAGCACGCGTGGCTGCTTGCCACCGCGGATCGGGTGCGGATGCGCTGCGACGAGGGTGCCGATGAAGCTGTTCAGCCGGCCGGTCGGGATCCGCTGGTCCCAGGACTCCAACGCGGTCTCGATCGCGGGCACGAGCTTGTCCATGTGCCGGCCGGTGCGCGCGGCGATGTTAACCCGCGGCGCCCAGGGCACCCGCACGAGGTCGCGTTCGATCTCGCGCTCGAGGTAGTGCCGGCGTTCGTCGTCGAGCAGGTCCCACTTGTTGTAGGCGATCACCAGCGCGCGCCCGGACTCGACGACCATCGAGATGATCCGGGTGTCCTGTTCGGTGATCGACTCGTGCGCCTCGATCAGCACGACGGCGACCTCGGCCTTGTCGAGGGCGGCGGCGGTGCGCAGGGAGGCGAAGTACTCGTGGCCCGAGGCGGTGTTGACCTTGCGCCGGATGCCGGCGGTGTCGACGAAGCGCCAGGTCTTCCCGCCGAGTTCGACCAGCTCGTCCACGGGGTCGACGGTGGTGCCGGCGACGGAGTCGACCACCACCCGGTTCTCCCCCGCCAACTTGTTCAGCAGCGAGGACTTGCCGACGTTGGGCTTGCCCAGCAGCGCGACCCGGCGCGGCCCGCCGATGACCAGATGGCCCAGGCCGGGTTCGACGGGCAGCGCCTCGAGCGCGGCGTCGAGCAGGTCGCCGGAGCCGCGGCCGTGCAGGGCGGAGACCGGGTAGGGCTCCCCCAGTCCGAGCGACCAGAGCATCGAGGCGTCGGACTCGGTGGCCGCGCCGTCGACCTTGTTGGCGGCCAGCACGACCGGCTTCTTCGACGCCCGCAGGATCCTGACGACGGCCTCGTCGTGATCGGTCGCGCCGACGGTCGCGTCGACGACGAACAGCACAGCGTCGGCCAGCGCCACAGCGCGTTCGGCCTGCGCGGTGATCGAGGCCCGCAGCCCCTCGCCCTCGGGATCCCAGCCGCCGGTGTCGAGCACGGTGAACCGGCGCCCGTTCCAGGCTGCCTCGTAGGCGACCCGGTCCCGGGTCACCCCGGGGGTGTCCTCGGTGACGGCTTCGCGGCGGCCGATGATCCGGTTGACCAGGGTCGACTTGCCGACGTTGGGCCGGCCCACGACCGCCAGCACCGGCAGCAGCTCGCCCTCGTCGACGGAGAAGGCGTCACCGTCGTAGAACGGGACCTCGTCGCCGACGAATTCGTCCTCGTCGAACGCGGCTGCGTCGAAGGGCTCGTCGGACAGGTCCTCGTCCAGATTTCCGGGCAGAGCCGCGGGCAGCACGTCAGCGTCGACCCCGTCGAGGTCCATGACCTCCGGGTCGACCCCGGAATCCGGACCGCCGTTCACCGGGCTCACAGTAACCGGGCGCGACGGTGGGGCGTTCCGGCTGGTCAGCCGCCTGTGATGTGCTTCACGACCGCGGCCAGCTCGGCGGACGGCGAGAAGTCGACGTAGGCGCAGTCCGTCAGCGCGAACGGGATGTGCCCCGGGCCCCAGTAGAAGGCCTGACCGGCCTCGTAGGTCTGGTCCCCGCCGGGCATGCGCATCAGCAGCCGGCCCTCGAGCATGTAGCCCCAGTGCGGGCACGGGCAGCAGTCATCCGGCAGCCCGACCAGCGCGGGGCCGAGGTCCGTGCCCTGCTTGAGCCGGAAGAAGCCGACGGTCATGTCGCCGGCTTCGGCGGCGCGAACCTCGATGCCCTCGTTCTCCAGGGCGACGGGGGTGGTCTCGGGGGTGAAGGCCTGCATGGCGAACTCCTCGCGGTGTGCGGTTGGCTGACACCGCGGAGGTTGCCGGACGGGTGTTCCTGGATCGTTCCTCAGGCACAAGCGCTGGTCAGGGACCTGCAGCGGGCGGCGTCGAGGGGCTGCCCGGTCTCGGTGAACTGACGGGCGGCCTCGGCGAAGTGCGCCGCCCCGTCTGCGCCGCGGGCCCGGGCGGCGTGCCCCCGGACCTCGTCGCGGGCGGCGTTCCAGCCGGGTAGGCGCATCACGACGTCGGCCAGGAAATCCACCGCAGGCTCCCACTGGGCCAGCAGCTCCAGCTCGCCCGAGCGGGC
>NZ_JACDFE010000096.1 GCF_013815995.1 Sporichthya sp. | reverse complement strand
GGCCCCGGCGTGCGCGCCGGCCGGGCTGTTGCCCATCCGGTTGGCACCGGCCGTGGCGGCCGCACCGGCGAGCATCAGGGCGAGACCAGCCGCAGCGAGCGGAGCGGACTCAGCGGCACCGGTCTCCGGCAGCGGGGTTCCGCTGTCGGTGGTGTCCTCGCCGGCGACCGTGCCCTGGCCCGGGCCGACGCTGGCCGAGGCCAGGTTGACCGTGGCCAGGGTGTTGCCGCCCGGAAGAACCCGGATCTGGATGGCGCGCTCGGTGAAGGTGCCACCGGACTTGTTCTGCACGTTGACCCGGATCGAGAGCAGGTCCTCGAGAGCGGCGAACACCGGGTCGAGCAGGTCGCTGCCCGGGCCGACCAGGTTGTTCTGACTGCTGGTCACTGGCGCCAGCAGGCTGCCGAGCAGGCCGGTCTTGAAGGTGCCGAGCAGGGTCGTCAGCGCGGGGGTCGAAACCGGCACGCCGAGCACGTTCACCACCACGCCCAGGTTGTTGACGGCGTTGGTGATCGACGTGACCAACTTGTCCAACTCGTCCGTGACGAGGTTCAGCACCCGAGTGTTGAGGGCGTCGAGGATCAGGTTGACGAGCTCGGTGTTGGGCGGAAGGTTGTTCAGGTCGAGCCCGAGGGACTGGAGCAGCGCCTCGATGTCCACGTGGATCGTGCCGGTGGTCAGGTTGATGCTCACCGCCCCGCTGCCGAGGGTGGTGTCGACAGCGGCGAGCAGGGTCGTGAGGTTGGGAACGTTCGTGACATCAACGGTGATCACACCGGGAATGCCGACCGCCGTCGCGAGATCCTCGAGAAGGAGCTGGTCCTCCAGGGCGTTGTCCGTGGGCTGAAGAGCCGTCAACTGCGGACCCAGCGTGCCCAGCACGCCGGCGAGCAGCGGGCTCCGCAGGTCCAGCACGAGGTCGGCGATCCGGTAGTCACCAACCTGGTTGCCGTTCTCGCCCTTGGCCTGGGTGGCGTTGGCCGAGATCGCGCCGACGGTGAGGTCGGCATCGAGCAGACCGCCGACGAGACCGGTGCCCAGGGTGGAGCCCAGCACGCCGCCCAGGTCCAGCGTGGCGTTCGAGGCGGGGACGCCGTCCTTGCCACCGACGGCGATCGCGCCCGAGTCGGCGACCGCGCCGGAGGCGCCGATCGCGCTGCCGTTGGACCGGGCGATGGCCGCCTGGTTGACGGCGCCGAGCGTCAGCAGTCCGTTGCCCTTGAGCAGGTTGACCGGGCCGAGCGGCACGTTCAACGAGTTCAGGAGGGTGACGCCGAGCGGGTTCAGCTGGGTGACGGTGGCCGGGCTACCGGTGTTGACGGCGCGGGCGTCGTCGAGCTTGACGATGTCGTCGAGGTCCACGCCGAGCGCGGAGCCGGAAAGGAACCAGCCCCTGGACTGCGAGACGGGCGTGGCGGCGGCCGCGGCAACGCCGGCTCCACTGATAACGGCGCCGGCCGAAACGACGCCGGTGACGGCAAGTGCACCGACCTGGCGCGAGCGATTAGGGGTCGGGCGCTTATGCGCACCCCGTGTGCGGTTAGTGGGCACAGCAAACTCCTCAGGTGTCGATGTCACCGAGGTGTCGGGTACCTGTGCGTCCGCCTTGATGGCCGTTCGGCTGAGTCTTGGACCTAATCGGCCGAGTTTGAAGGCACCTGAGAGAAACGAGAGCGGCCCCGACCCTCGCTCGCAGGGTCGGGACCGCGTCTCGATGTCCGGATTGCTCCGGATCTGGCGGGCTGTGCGGTGTTGAGCTACTTGACGAGGGCCGCCTTCAGGGAGTCGATGACCCCGGCGACGGTCTCGATGTGCACCTTGAGCTCGTCCGCGACCGCAGAGGCCGGGATGACGCCGCCGGTGATCGACTCGAAGAACGCACCGGCCGAAGCGCGGTAGGCGTCGAGGTTGGCCAGCGAGGAGTCCTTCTTGGCCTGGTCGTTGGTGGCGTCGGCGACCGCGTAGTTCACGAAGTCGGTGACGTGCGCGGACCACGAGGCGTAGAACGCGTCGCCCTTCTCCTTGCCGGCGATGCTGCCGACGGCCTTGGAGATGTCCTTGGAGTTGGTGTCGACTGCCTTGGCCGAGGCCGCGAAGGCCTCGCTGTCGGCGCCTGCGGTGTAGGCGGTGAAGACGGCAACGCCGGCCAGGTAGACGTGCGAGGTGAGGTAGTCGGTCAGGGTGGCGCGCAGCGCGGAAGCGTCGTCGTTGGGGTCGCCCTCGCCCTTGGTCGCCTTGTCGACGCCCTCGGCCAGGTAGGCCGCCATCATCGGCATGTGGCCGGCCGCGTCCTTCAGAGCCGCGTAGGCCTTGGTGTCACCGGCGGCGAACAGGTCGACCGCCTTGGCCAGCATGCCGATGTGCTCGTTGAACGAGGCCTCGACGTCCTTGGCCTTCATCGTGCCGCCGGAGATCTTCTCGAAGAAGGCGCCGGAGGACTTGGCGTAGGCGGTGAGGTTGTCGACGGCCTTCTTCTTGCCGTCCGCGTCCTTGGTCTTCGCCGCGACCGCGTAATTCACGAAGTCGGTGACGTGGCTGCGCCAGCGCTCCAGGAAGCCTGCCTCCTCGTCCGGGGCGACGGTGCCGATGGCCTTGGAGACGCGGACCGAGTTGTCGTCCACCGACTCCGCGGCGAGCTTGAACTCCGGGGAGTCCGCGCCGGCGTGGTACGCGGTGGCGACGGCGATGCCGGCCAGGTAGACGTGCTCGGTGAGCAGGTAGGTCAGGCCCGAGCGCAGCTCGGCGGCGGGGGAGTCCGCGGACCCCTTCATCTTCGTCCCGGTGGCGATGCCGCCGGCCAGGGCCTTGGCGGTCATCGGCATGTGGCCGGCGGCCGTGATGGCGTCGGCGAACGGGTTGCCGGTGCCCTTCGGGGTCAGTGCGGCGGTGCTGGTGCTGCCCTGGTCAGTGCCGGAGTCCTTGGTGTCGGACACCGGGGCGGCGATGTCCTTGTCGTCGTCGCCACAGGCGGCGAGGCCGCCACCGAGCAGCGCTGCGGCCAGGCTGGCCGCGACGAGGGAACGTGCAGGCTTCATACGCATTGGAGTCGTCCCTGAGGGTGTGAGGATTTCGCCGGCGCGGGGGGAGCGCCGTTTCTCGGTACCTCTTCGGGGTTTGCGGCCTGCCGGATTGGGCAGATTTGTCGCCCGATAATCGCGGAACGGTCAAGGTCCGTAGGCTCCCGGCCATGTCGGCGCTCCTGCGGGTCTCGCTGCGGCAGCTGGAGTACTTCGTCGCGGTCGGGACGCTGGGCACGATGGGCGCGGCCGCGGGTGAGTGCCAGGTGTCGCAGTCGGCGATCTCCTTGGCCGTCTCCGACCTGGAGCGGGCGCTGGACGTCCAGCTGTTTCTGCGTCAGAAGGCCAAGCGGCTGCAGCTGACCGCGGCCGGGCGCCAGGTGCTCGGTGATGCCCGCCGGCTGCTCGCCCAGGCCGAGGAGCTGCAGTCCACGGCCCGCAGCCTGGGCGGGGACGCCACCGGGCAGCTGGTCGTCGGGTGCTTCCCCTCCCTGTCCTCCTACGTGATGCCGACCGTGCTGGACGCGCTGGCCCGAGAGCACCCGGGCATGGATGTGCAGTTCGCCGAAGGGTCGGTGGCCGAGCTGCAGGGCTGGCTGCACGACGGGACCTGCGAGGTCGCGGTGATGTACGGGATGGGCGTGGACCCCTCCCTGGAGACCACCGACCTCTACCTGGTGCGCCCCCACGTCGAGCTCGCCACCGACCACCCGCTGGCCGCGCGGCGCAAGGTCCGGCTGGCCAACCTGGCCGACGAACCGATGATCCTGCTCGACGTCCCACCCAGTGAGCAGCTCTTCCGGGGCGTGCTGGCCGAGGCCGGGGTGACCCCGAAGATCGCCCGCCGGGTGGTCAGCGTCGACGGGGTCCGGGCGCTGGTCGCCACCGGCCGGGGCTACACCGTGCTGTTGCAGCGTCCGATCGTCGCCGCGTCACCGATCGGGCTGGAGGTCGCGGTCTGCGAGATCGTCGAGCCGGTGTCGCCGGTCGCCGTCCAGCTGGTCCGGGCCGCCGCCACCCGCTCGACCCGGCGCGCGGAGGCCTTCTCGGACGTCTGCCGCCGCTACCTGCACGAGGGCGCGCGCCGGACCGGCATCGCTGATTAGTTTTTCTCATCAAGACGATCAGAAACTTGATATTTACTGATCTTGTGATCCGGGCCACCATGAGCGCATCCCCCCGCGCTCTTGAGGAGTCCCATGGACGTCTACGGCACCCCGCTCAAGCCCTCGCTGCACGAGTGGACCGACCTGATCGAAGGCATCGTCGAGACCGGTGACTCGCCGCTGGTCGGCGAGCCGATCTACAACCTCAACCGCGAGGACACCCGCGAGTTCGACGCGATCATCATCGGCGGCGGGGCGGCCGGCCGGTTCTGCGGCGCGTTCCTCAAGGCCCGCGGCGGCCGCGCGCTGATCGTCGACAAGTGGCCGTTCCTCGGCGGGTCCTGCCCGCACGAGGCCTGCGTGCCGCACCACGTCTTCTCCGACGCCGCCCGCGAGCTCGACCTGAGCCGCCTGATGGCCGGCAAGCTCTGGTACGACAAGGAATGGAAGGACCGCAAGGTCTCGATCCTCGAGGTCCGCGACCTGTTCCTGTCCGGCCGTGGCCTGGCCCACGCGCTGATGAACCTGCAGACCAAGGACCAGCTCAACGTCGAATACATCCTCAACACCCCGGCGAAGGTCATCGACAAGAACACCGTCGAGATCGCCGGCGAGACGTTCAAGACCCGCAGCATCGTGCTGGCCACCGGTGCACGCACGCAGCTGCCGGACATCCCGGGCCTGGAGCAGAAGGGCGTCTACGACTTCGCGACGCTGATCTCCGACCTGGACTACGAGCCGAGCAAGTGCGTGATCATCGGCGGCTCGAAGATCGCCATCGAGTACGGCTCCTTCTTCAACGCCGCGGGCATCCCGACCACGATCCTGACCCGCAGCGGCCTGATGAGCCCGAACAGCCTGCATCACGTCGACGACGACCTGCGCGACTTCGTGGTGGACGGCATGAAGGTCCGCGGCATCGAGATCATCCAGGGCATCGAGCCCCTGGAGGTGACCGGCGACGGCAAGCAGGTCTCCGGGGTGCGCTACCGCACGGCCGACGGCGGCGAGGCATTCGTCGAGGCCGACTTCGTCTTCATCGCCACCGGCGAGAAGCCGCTGTCCGCGCCGTTCGTCGACGCGCTCGGCGTCGAGGTCGACGGGCGGGGCAACATCCAGGTCGACTGGACCTGCGAGACGTCGGTCAAGGGCGTCTACGCGGTCGGCGACCTGATCGGCCCGCCGCTGGAGATGTTCAAGGCCCGCAAGACCGGCACGGTCGCGGCCCGCAACATCATGGGCGAGCACTTCGAGTGGGACTACACCGACTTCGCGGACTTCCTGCACTCCACCTACGAGGTGGTCTGGATGGGCCTGTCGGAGAAGGAGGCCCGGGCCAAGTACGAGAACGTCGTGATCATCAAGATGCCGGTCGACGGCATCCCGCCGGAGGACTTCGCACTGCCGGCCGGCGACGGATCGATGTTCATCGCGATGGCCCGCCCGGAGCTGTCCGGCTTCTTCAAGATCGTCTTCGACGGGGACTCCCGCAAGCTGGTCGGCGCCCACTACGTCGGATTCGGGGTCAAGAACGCCTTCCAGTACCTCGAGGTGCTGATGAAGCAGGGCATCACCATCGACGAGCTCGGCCAGGTCAACGAGCTCTTCCTCAACGACCTGATCCCGCAGCTGTGCCGCCTGCGCGCCGGGAACGCGGTGCTGCGGGACCTGTAGCAGCGCCCGATTATTGGGTTCCTTGGCTCCTGGGTGGGGACAATCACGCCCATTCGGGAATGCTGATCGCTCGACTTCCGTTTACCGTGGTGAGCACGGGCCGGGCACGCGTCCGGGACTGTCAGGGTCCCTACGCTTGTGCCGGTGACCGGCCTCACCGGGACGGAGGCCAGGTCATCCGCTCGTCGGGAAGCCCCCGGTGGTTCGCCACCGGGGGCCTCTCCGTCTCTAGGGCCCTGCGTCGCCCGGGTTTAACGTGTGCACATGGACGCCTACCAGCACCTCGAGGTCAAGCGCGACGGGGAGACCGTCCGGATCACGATGAACCGGCCGAGCCGGCGCAACTCGCTGTCCGAGGACCACCTGCGCGAGCTCACTGCGGCCTTCGACGAAGCCGGCGGGAGCGACGCCACCGGCATTGTGCTGGGGGCTAACGGGCCGGTGTTCAGTGCGGGCCACGACTTCGGTGACGTGTCCTCCCGCGACGTGGTCGGCGTCCGCGACCTGCTCAACATCTGCACCAACCTGATGCAGACGATCCAGAACGTGCCCCAGGTCGTGATCGCCCGGGTGCACGCCCTGGCCACCGCCGCCGGCTGCCAGCTGGTCGCCACCTGCGACCTGGCCGTGGCGGCGGAGTCCGCCGGCTTCGCGCTGCCCGGCGGCAAGGGCGGCTGGTTCTGCCACACCCCGGCCGTCCCGGTCGCGCGCAACATCGGCCGCAAGCGCCTGATGGAGTTGGCCCTGACCGGCGACGCGATCTCCGCCTCGACTGCGGCCGAGTGGGGATTGATCAATTACGTCGTCCCGGACGACCAGCTCGACCGTGCCGTCGACGAGTTGCTGGCCCGCGCCACCCGCGGCAGCCGCACCGGCAAGGGCATCGGCAAGCAGGTGCTCTACCAGCAGCTGGACCGGCCCGAGGCCGACGCCTACGGCATCGCCGTCCCGGTGATGGCGGCGATGTCGCAGTCCGCGTCGGCCAAGGAAGGCATGGCCGCGTTCCTGGAGAAGCGCCACGCCGTCTGGCCCGACTAACCCGCCCGCACCGCAACGGATGTCATCCGCAGAAACTCACAATGGATGACATCCGCAGCGACTCACGACGGATGACATCCGCAGCGACTCACGACGGATGACATCCGCAGCGACTCACGACGGATGTCATCCGCAGGGGAGAGGGATGGACGCCGAACGGACGCGACTGCTGCGTGAACTGCTGGCCGGGACGGAGTGGACCCGCCGCACGACCGAGTTCGCGCGCTCGCTGCGCGGGGCCAAGCACAACGCCGGCGGACTGCTGTTGGTCGGCACTCCGACCGCGGAGCCGTGGCACCTGGCCGCCCACCTGGACGACGAGGCCCGCCTGGCTGGGCTGGCCGAGCTCTCCCCGGTGCTGGTCCGGCACGCCGTGCCGCTCGGGGCACCGCCGCACCTCGCGATCGACCTGAGCCGGCTCGAAGCGGTCCGCCGGGGCGAGACCGTGCTGCTCGCCGCCGAGGACGCCCCGGGCGAAGGAGTGCTGGAGCGAGTGGCCGACGCGCGCCGCGCCGGGGCGACGGTGCTCGCGATGGACGCCGGGGACGGGGAGCTGGCCGGGCTGGCCCACGACCGGCTAAGCGTGGGCCCGGGCGGCCTGGTCGCGGACGGACTGATTGTTCCGGTCGGGGAAGGCTTCGAGATCGCCTCGCACCTGGTCAGCACGGCGGCCGGCGCACCCCTGCCGGGGAGGGGCGTCCGCGCGCGCCTGAGCCGGGCACTCGAGGCCGTCAGCGGGCCCGCCCCCAAGATCCACGACGGCCCAACCGATGAAGGCACAGGTCTATAGGCTCCGGTGGTGATGATCTCCACGGCCGGCCTCACCAAGCGGTATGGAACGGTCACGGCCGTCTCGGAGCTCACCGTCGACATCCCGGCCGGGATCACCGGCCTCATCGGCGCCAACGGCGCCGGCAAGTCGACGCTCATCAAGATGCTGCTCGGTCTGCTGACGCCCACGTCGGGGAAGGCCCAGGTGCTCGGGCACGACATCGGCACCGACGGGGTCTCGATCCGCGAGCGCGTCGGCTACATGCCCGAGCACGACTGCCTGCCGCCGGACATGTCGGCCACCGAATTCGTCGTGCACATGGCGCGGATGTCCGGCCTGCCCCGGGCCGCGGCCCGCGAGCGCACCGCCGACACCCTGCGCCACGTCGGGCTCTACGAGGAGCGCTACCGGCCGATCGGCGGGTACTCCACCGGCATGAAGCAGCGCGTCAAGCTGGCCCAGGCGCTCGTGCACGACCCGCAACTGATCTTTCTCGACGAGCCGACCAACGGGCTGGACCCGAGCGGCCGCGACGAGATGCTCGGATTGATCCGCCGCATCGGCACCGAATTCGGCATCTCGGTGCTGGTGTCCTCGCACCTGCTCGGCGAACTCGAGCGCACCTGTGACCACGTCGTCGTCATCGACGGCGGCCAGTTGCTGCGCGCGTCCTCGACGGCGGAGATCACCGCCAAGGGGGCCGTCCTGGTGGTCGAGGTGACCGAACGCGGCGAGGAGGTCGCCACCGCGTTGCGGATGGCCGGCCTGGAGGCGGTCGCCTCCGATGACACCCTGCAGGTCGGGCTGATCGACGACAGCACCTATGACGCGGTGATCTCGGCGGTGACCCGGCTCGACGTCGGCCTGGTCCGCCTCGAGCGGCCGCGCCACCGGATGGCCGAACTGTTCGCCACCCCGGCGGGTGGCGCATGAGCACCCCCGCAACGCCCCCGCGCGGCGGGGTCATCCACGACCTCGGCTTCCGCCACTACGACGGGCCCCGAGCCGGCTCGCGGGCGATCGCCCAGGCGTTGTACTTCGACACCCTGCGCGGCGCCTTCGGTCTCGGCCGGACCATGAAGTCGAAGATCATGCCCGGGATCCTGTTCTTCGCGATGGTCTTCCCGGCCGTGGTCGTCACGATCGTCGTCGGCGTGGACAACCGGTTCGACCTGCCCGTGGACTACAACGAATACCTGCTGACCACCTCCGCGCTGACAAGCCTGTTCATCGCCGGCGCGGCCCCCGCCAGCGTCTCGCGGGACCTGCGGTTCCGCGTTGTGGCGCTCTACTTCTCCCGGCCCCTGCAGCGGGTGGAGTACGTCCTGGCGAAGTACCTGGCGCTGGCGAGCGCTCTGTTCCTGATGATGGCGATCCCGCTGATCGTGATGTACGCCGGCGCGCTGCTCGCCAAGCTCTCGGTGGGCTCGCAGACGCCCAACTTCACCCGCGCCCTCGGCGGCGCGGCGGTGACCGCACTGCTGGTGGCCGGCATCGCGGTCACCATCGCGGCGATGACCCCGCGGCGCGGCATCGGGGTGGCGGCGATCATCGTGTCGCTGATCGTGTTGGCCGGAGTCGCCGGCACGGTCTCGCAGGTCGGGCTGGAGAACGGTGCCCGGAGCACCGCGGCCTACGGCCAGCTGATCTCGCCCTACACGCTGGCGGCCGGTATCGAGCACGCCGTCTTCGGTGGACCCAACCAGGCAGATGTGCCGCCCCCGGGCGCCGGCGGCGGCCTGGTGTTCACGCTGGTGGCGATCGCGGTCCTGGTCGCCTGCCTCGGGGTGCTGATGGCCCGGTACCGGAAGGTCTCCATCTGATGGCGACGCTGAAGATCGACACGGTGTCCCGGTGGTTCGGCAACGTCGTCGCGGTCAACGACGTGACGATGGAGTTCGGCCCCGGGGTGACCGGTCTGCTCGGGCCGAACGGCGCCGGCAAGTCGACGCTGATCAACATGATGGGCGGCTTCCTGCCACCGTCCTCGGGTGCGGTCACCCTCGACGATGCGCCGGTCTGGCGCAACGAGGGGATCTACCGCCGGATCGGGTTGGTGCCCGAGCGCGAGGCGATGTACGACGGGGTCAGCGGTTACGACTTCGTGCTCGCCAACGCGAAGTTGCACGGCCTGCCCGACGCTGCGGCCGCGACCAAGCGGGCGATCGAGACGGTCGACCTGGTCGAGGCGCAGTCCCGTCCGATCTCCACGTACTCCAAGGGCATGCGGCAGCGCGCCAAGCTCGCCACCGCCCTGGTGCACGATCCGCAGGTGCTCCTGCTCGACGAACCGTTCAACGGCCTGGACCCACGCCAGCGCATCCATCTGATGGATCTGCTGCGGACGATGGGTAAGGAAGGCCGGACCGTGATCGTCAGCTCCCACATCCTGGAGGAGGTGGAGGAACTCGCCAGCCGCATCGAGGTGATGGTCTCCGGGCGGCACGCCGCTTCCGGCGGATTCCGGGAGATCCGCAAGCTGATGACCGAGCGGCCGCACCAGTACACCATCCGCTCCGGCGACGACCGCGCGCTCGCCTCGGCGATCATCGCCGAGCGGTGCGCGTCCGCCGTCCAACTCGTGCTGCCGAAGGGAGCGGGGACCGCCCCCGGGGTCAGCCATGACGCCACCCTGCAGGTGCAGGCCACCGACGTCGGGGAGTTCGTCCGGGTGCTGCCCCGGCTCGCGCTCTCCCGTGGGATCCGGCTCTACGAGGTCAGTCCCGCGGACGAGTCCCTGGAATCGGTGTTCGCGTACCTGGTTGCCCGATGAGCGCCCAGCCGCCCTTGGCCACGCCGCCGAAGTCGGAAACCATCGGCGGGCCGTTTAACCTGACGGTGGCTCAGCTGACCATGCGCGGCCTGCTCGGGCGTCGCCGCGTCATCTTCCTGCTCGCCCTGCCGGGGCTGCTGATCGCGCTGGCGATCCTGATCCGGGCGCTGGCCGGTCAGGACGACGAGGTCACCGCCGGGGTCGCGGGCGGGCTCGGGGTCGCGGTGTTCGTCCCGCTGATGGGCGTCATCGCCGGCACGGGCGCGATCGCGCCGGAGATCGACGACGGATCCATCGTCTACCTGCTGGCCAAGCCGTTGTCCCGGCACACGATGGCGACCACCAAGGCGCTCGTCGCGATGGTGACCATCGTCGTGTTCTCCGGCCTGCCCGCCGGACTTGCCGCCTTCCTGATGTCCGGCGCCGACAACGACCTCGCCCTCGGTCTGCTGGTGGGGGGGTGCGCGGCCGGGATCGCCTACGGGGCGGTGTTCCTGCTGCTCGGGGTCGTCACCCGCAGTGCGGTGCTGTTCGGCCTGCTCTATGCGCTGATCTGGGAGGCCGTGGTCGGCAGCTTCGTGCCCGGGGCGAAGACGCTGAGCATCTCGCAGTGGGCGGCCTCGATCACCGAGGCGATCATCGGCAAGGACACCGCGGAGAGCCTGAACATGGAATCGGCGGTCGACCTCGGCGTCGGGATCACGCTGTTGGTCATCGTCACGATCGGCGCCACCTGGTACGCCGGGCGCAGGTTGCGCTCCATCCGGCTGGCCGGGGAGGAGTGAGCGTGGTGGACCGGCGGCCGGATGCCGCGTTGCTGAACCGTGCCGCGGGGGCGCTGGTGGGAAGCGCGGTCGGCAGTGCGCGTGGCGCCGGGTCCGCAGGGGAGTGGATCGACCTCACCGCGACGACACTGGGCCATCTCGGCGACCCCGTCGGCCTGGCCGCGGCCACCCCCGGCGAAGCCGGTGTGGTGATGTGGTTGCAGGCCATTCGCCACACGGTGCTCACCGGGGAACTGGACGCGCGGATCGGCCTCCGCGGGCTGCAGGGCAACGGGCGCGAGCGGTGGAGCACGTTGCTGGCCCAGGCGGAGCGCGAACCTGCGTCGTCGTTCGATGACGGGGGAGTGGTGCACGCCATCCAGGCCGCGTGGTCGGCGATCATGCATACCCCGGTGCTGCCGTACGACGGGGAGCGGCACCTGGCCGACACCCTGGAGATCTGCGCGCCCCTCGGCGCGACGATCTCGGCCATCGCCGGCGCTCTGCTCGGGGCGTGCCACGGGGTGGCCGCGATCCCGGCGGAGTGGGCCGCGCAACTGCCCGACGCCGACGATCTGGTGCGACGGGCCCGGGAGCTGGCCGAGGCGAGCTGGGCCGTGGACCCGGACGACGAACTGTTCAACCTGCCGGAGTGAGCATGATCTACGCCGAGGACCTCACAGCCGGGCAGGAGTTCACCTTCGGGTCGATGACCCTGTCCGAGGACGAGATCGTCGACTTCGCGAAGCAGTGGGATCCGCTACGGATCCACACCGACCTCGCGTACGCGAAGGAAGGCCCGTTCGGCCAGGTGATCGCCAGTGGAATTCACACCCTGGCCGCCTACCAGCGGATGATGGTCGACGGGTTCGGCTACGACATCGCGCACAAGGCCGGACGTGAGCTTCGGCTCAACTTCCGCCGGCCCGTTCTGGCCGGCACCACGTTGCACGGGCGCACGCGCATTCTCGAGGTCACCTTGCGTCCCGCGCGCGGGGACGCCGTGATGACGATGTTCGGCGAGGTGCTCGATTCCGGCGACAACGTCGTGCTGGAGATCCACATGGAGGGCGTCATCCTGATGCGGCCGGCCGCATGAAGAAGTACTACGCCGACGACCTGCAGGTCGGGACGGAGTTCCCGTTCGGCCGCTGGCCGCTGACCGAGGCGGACATCATCGCCTTCGCCAAGGTCTACGACCCGCAGCCGATCCACATCGACCCCGTGGCCGCGGCCGCCGGCCCGTTCGGCGGCATCATCGCCAGCGGGCTGCAGACCACGGCGATCTACCAGGCACTGCTGGTCGACGCGCTCTGGAACGACGTCGTCGGCAAGGCCGGCCGGACCGCGGACGCCCGCTGGTTCCGCCCTGTGCGGCCGGGTATGACCCTGACCGGGAAGTCGACCGTGACCGGCCTGGAGCTGCGGCCCGACCGCGGGGACGCGTTGATCTCGCTGTGCTCCGTGCTGATCGACGCCGACACCGACGAGCGGGTCTGTCAGGTCGACGCCACCGCGGTGCTGTTCATGCGAGGAACGTGACCGCGGGTTCCACGCCCGGCGCAGGAAGCCGAACAACCGCCGTCCCTCTGCCTCGATCTCGCTGGTGTCGGCGCGATTCAGCTTTGCGGACTGACGCACCGTCAGTCTGCTCTTCTCGTCCCGGCCGGTGATGGCCCAGGTGGCGCGGACCGAGCCGTCGACCAGCACGGTGCCGATGTGCCCGCCGGGGCCACCGACCAGCATCTCGTGATCCGCATCGGCGATCACCCGCGAGCGGTCGTCGTAGGCCAGCAGGGCGTTCTCGTACTCGGGTGCGAAGCGGACCGGGGCGGGGGTGTCGGGATCAGGCAGTAGCCCGTCGGGCACATCGAAGAGGTCGGCGCCGTCCTCGGTGCGGAACCGGCGCAGGTCGAGGCTCTCCACGACCTCGCGCAGGCGGCTCACCCCGGACCAGGTGGACACGTCGGCGATCGTCGCTGGGCCGAACGCGGTGAGGAAGCGGCGGACGATCTCGGCCGGACTCGCCGGTGGTGCCGGCGCGACGCCGACCAGCCAGGCCTCGACGGGGGTCAGCGCGGACTTGCCCGCCTTGCCCCACACCCCGCGCGGCGTCGGCTGCACGACCGGGTGCAGGTAACCGAACGCCCAGGACAGGTCGGTGCCGTCCAGGTCCGGGAACTCCCACTGGAGCAACGGGCCCAGCTCGGCCCGGGTGCGTGGCTCCTCCGCGCACAGCTCGGCGGCCCTGGCCAACGCGGGCGCGATGTCGTGGCCCTTGAGCGCCCTGCCCCACGCGGTGGTGGCGAAGACCCGTTCGAGCAGCGGCTGCACCCACGGCCGCAGCGCCCGCGCGTCCGCCGCGCTGACGGTGTGGATGGTTCCGCGCATCAGCGTCATGCGCACCACGGTGCGCTCGAGCATCGCGGCGGACAGGTCGTCGGTGCGGAAGGCGTTCAGGCGGTTCCACAGCGCGAGGTACGGCACCGCCGGCACCTGCCCCTGCAGCCCCACCACGTGCTCGACCGTCTCGACCACGACGAGATCGGAGCGGTCCAGCAGGAGCTGGCGCGCCAGCGTCGCGCGGCCAAGGGCCTTTCGGGAGAGCGTCGGGTGCACGCCCCCATTCTGACCACGCCACTGAGCGACAGGGTTGAGACGGAGGAGGTGGCGCCGGGGCCCGCGAATCGCCCCAACCCTTTCAACGTTGTCGCTCAGTGGACTTTCGTTGCCCTCCCACCATGGCGCCTCGTACCCGGGCTCGGCCCGCGTCGCGCACGTCCTGCAGACCGCGGTGTCGATCTTCACCGACTTCCGCTACGAGTGGGAGTTCGCGACCGAGGACGGGCTGCACGTGGTGCTGGAGTTCGCGGCGAAGATCGGCGGCCTGGATCTGAAGGGGATCGACATGATCGCCTTCGACGCGGACGGGATGATCGCGCACTTCGAAGTGATGATCCGGCCGATGAAGCCCCTGGCCGCGGTGGCCGAGCGCATGGGCGCGAGCATCGACCCCGCGATCATGCGCTGACGCGCGTCGCCACCCGCTCGCTCAGCCAGGCACACCACTCGTCCACGCCGGCGCCGGTGCGGGCGCTGATCTCGAGCGTCCGCACGCCGGGGTTGACCCGTGTCAGGTTGGCGTAGAACGCGGCGAGGTCGAAGTCGAGGTGGGGGAGGATGTCCACCTTGTTGACCAGCACCAGGTCGCACGCGCGGAACATCACCGGGTACTTCAGCGGCTTCTCCTCGCCCTCGGTGACGGCGTAGACCATCACCCGGGCCTGCTGGCCGATGTCGAACTCCGCGGGGCAGACGAGGTTGCCGACGTTCTCGACCAGCACCAGGTCCAGTTCCGCCAGGGGGAGGCGGGTCAGGGCGGAGCGGACCATCGGGGCGTCGAGGTGACACTCGCCGCCGAAGCCGTTGCCGGTGTTCACCAACTCGATCGTGGCGCCGAAGCCCTGCAGGCGGTCGGCGTCGAGACTGGTCTCGATGTCGCCCTCGATGACGCCGATCCGGGTCCGGCCGGACAGCCGGCGCAAGGTCTCGGCGAGCAGCGTCGTCTTGCCGGCGCCGGGGGAGGACATCAGATTGATCGCGAAGACGCCGGCCGCGGTCAGGTCCGCGCGGTTCTGGCCGGCGACGCGGTCGTTCTCGTCGAAGATCCGCTCCAGCACGTCGATCCGGTCGGACCCCGTGCTGTAGCCGGAGTGATCGCCGTGGTCGTGCCCGTGGTCCTCGTCGTGCGTATGGGCGGTGCCGTCCTCGTGCCGATGAAAGCGACCCATGGGCCCGTCCTCTCCGAGTAGGCCGTTCTCTAGGCGGGCGCGAACTCCAGCGCGGTCACGACGAACTCCTCGCCGGCCAGCACCGCGACGTCCAGACCGCCGCAGGCCGCGCACGCGAAGGTGAACGAGTCGGTGAGGCCGAACTCCGCGGCGCAGGCGCGGCAGGACAGTCGCGCCGCGACCCGCTCCACGTCGAGGACCGAGCCGTCCAGCGCGGTGGAGGCGGTGAGCATCGACCAGCAGAACGTCAGGCTGTCCGGGACGACCTGGCGCAGTTGGCCGATCTCGAGGTGGATGACCTCGACGGCCCGGTCGCCCGCCCGCCGCGCGGCGATGTCAGCGATGGCCCCGCACAGCGAGAGCTCATGCACGACGGGCCTGAGTCCGCGTGGCCTTCGGCGCCGCACGCTTCGGCGGCGCGTCGGACTCGGATACCGCGGTCGCGAACCGCTGC
>NZ_JACDFE010000095.1 GCF_013815995.1 Sporichthya sp. | reverse complement strand
CCGCGGCATGCTCTTCTACCGCCTGCTCCAGCAGGCCGTCGCCACCGATCCACACCCGCTGAACGAACTGATCGTCAGATACCAGTCCCGATAAGGATCACTGCACTCAAGCAGATATGCAGAACGTATGTTCGCATGGCGGGGCGACGGTTGTCCCGTACTCGTCGTGCAGCCGCACCCAGTTCAGGCCCCCGCCAAGGTCCGGCATGCCGTCCCAGCCCTCGCCCCGGCCGTGGGGGGTGAGGTCCAGCCACATGTAGGTGCCGAGCAGCAGCTCCACCCCGCGGCCGTAGGTCGAGTACGTGTGCAGCACGTCCGGCACTGCATCCGGTGGGGACTCCGGGCGCAGGAACACCGAGACCCCGTTCAGCTCTTCGGCCTCGGCCAGCGCGCCCAGTCCGGCCTGACGCAGGTCCTCGGCGCTTCGGTAGTTCCAGAGCACCGGCGCGACCCGCTCGTCGAGGGAGACGCCGAAGTCGTAGTTGAACGTGCTGCCGGCCGAGGAATACCAGGGGAAGGTCCAGCCCATCCGCTCGGCGAACGCCGTGAGTTCGGAGTAAGGAGCCCGGGAGACCGCGACCAGCGTGGTGTCGCGGGCGTGCAGGTGGGCGAGATTGCCGATCGCGTCGGCATGGAACGCGCAGCCCGCACACGACCGCCCCCAGCCGGGGCCGAACATCAGGTGCAGGACGATCAGCTGCCCGCGGCCGTCGAACAGTTCGGCCAACGTCCGCACCCCGTCCGGGCCGGTGAACTCGTACGGCTGCTCGACCCGGACCGCAGGCAGGGCCCGGCGGGCGCGGTTGATCCGGTCGCGCCGGCGGGTCTCCTCCTTCTCCAGCTCAAGGAGGGCCCGCCGCGCCTGCAACCAGGTCGCAGGATCAACGATCGCCGGCGTGTCCATACCCTTTCGACCGCGCGAGCCGCCCGGATTCATCGCTCAGGCGTCAACCAGCAGGTCGTCGGGGTGCTCCGGCAGCCCGTACAGCGGGAAGAGCCGTCCGGCGTCGAGGAAGAAGTTCAGCCCGACGATGCGCCCGTCGCGCACCTCCAGCACGTGGATGGCCCACGGGTAATAGGAGGTCTTGTCCTCGGTCTGGCGCCACTGCGCGAAGGCCGGCATGCCGTTGGCCTCGACCGCCACGACCCGGGAGCCCTCGCACTGCGAACCCGGCCCGGTCATCCAGGCATGCACCTGCTCCGGTCCGGAGAGCCACATCGGGTACGGCGGCATGCACATGGTCGCGTCCTCGTGCAACAGCTTGACCAGGCCGTCGATGTCGTAGCGGGTGAAGGCGTCGAGGTAGCGCTCGAGCAGCACGCGTTGGGCGGCGTCGGTCGGCTCGAGGGTCTCGGCCTCCGTCACCGGTGAGTCGTCCATCGTGGCCCGGGCCCGCTGCAGTGCGCTGTTCACCGACGCGACCGAGGTGCCGAGTAGCTCGGCGACCTCGGCGGCCGACCAGCGCAGCACTTCGCGCAGCAGCAGCACCGCGCGTTGGCGCGGGGGCAGCTTCTGCAGGGCGGCGACGAAGGCCAGCCGCACCGATTCCCTGGCCATGGCGGCCTCGGCCGGGTCGACCACGGCGGGCAACGTGCGCGCGTCGACCGACGGCTCCACCCACCCCGTCTCCGCAGTCGGTGCGGCCAGCGTGTCCAGCGCCTGCGAGCAGGGGCCCAGATCCATCGGCCGCGCCCGCTTCTGACGAGCCGTCAGCATGTCGAAGCAGACGTTGGTGGCGATCCGGTAGAGCCACGACTTGAGCGAGGACCGACCCTCGAAGGAGTTCTGGGCCTTCCAGGCGCGCAGCATGGTGTCCTGCACGGCGTCCTCGGCCTCGAAGCTGGACCCGAGCATCCGGTAGCAGTAGCCGGTCAGGCCGACCCGGTGCTGCTCGAAGTCGGCGATCGGATCCACCGCGGCGAGGGTCTCGGTCATGACGGGTCTCCCGGGGTCGAGGGAACGCGGGCTGCTGCGGACGCGTGGCCGAGCCAGGTGTGCCGGTTGCCGGCCCAGCACCAGCCGAGCTTGGCCGCGCCCTTGCGGTCGCGGCCGTCCTTGCCGGTGCCGCCGCTGATCCACAGCGCAGGCACCCGCCGGTCCCCGCAGCGCGAGCCGACCAGCATGAAGCACTTGTTGGGTTCGAGCAGGTCGGGGTGCTGCGCCAGCAGGGCGACGCCCTCGGCCACCGTGAGCGGGGTGCGGCCGCGCTCGTGGATCGCCGGGAGAGCCTCGTCCGGCGACCAGTTCAGGTACTCCTCGCCGCGCTCGACGCCCACCAGCCGATAGGCCGCGGTCGGCACTTCCAGACCGGCGATCGGGACGAAGCGATCCCAGTCCGCGAGGTCCGCGGAGACGAAGCCGGGCTTGCCGTCCCGGGTGACCGCCGCCAGCACGCCCGGCACGTCCAGCGGTCCGGCCCCCACCGTCACGTCCACCCTCATGTGCACGGTCATCTCATGCCCTTCCCGCCGCTCCGGACTCCTACCGGGCGACTGGGCTGGGGTGATGGTTCCCGGGCGCACCCCTTGAGGTTGCTATTTGCAACTATTGATTGTCAAGTGAACTCTTGCTTAGAATTCGAACCATGGCGGAACGCACCTACGGGCAGTACTGCGGACTGGCGCGGGCCCTGGACCTGGTCGGCGAGCGCTGGGCCCTGCTGCTGATCCGCGACCTGCTGGTCTCGCCGAAACGCTTCACCGATCTGCGTCGCGGCCTACCCAGGATCCCGTCCAACATCCTCAGCACCCGGTTGCGGGAGCTGGAGGAGGCGGGCGTGGTGCAGCGCCGCGTGCTGGCGCGCCCCGAGACCGGCGTCGTCTACGAACTGACCCACTACGGCGAGGAGTTGGAGGAGGTCGTGCTCCGCCTCGGCACCTGGGGCGCCGCCCGGCTCGGCGAACCCCGCCCCGGCGAGGTGCTCACGCCCGACTCGATGGTGATCGCGCTGCGCGCGATGTTCCACCCGGCCGCTGCCGCGGGCGTTCACGTCAGCTTCCAGTTCGAACTCGGCCCAGTGGTCTTCCACGCCCGGGTCGACGACGGCGTGCTCGCCGACGGCGCCGGTCCGATGCCCGAACCGGATCTCGTGATTTCCGGCGGTCCGGGCGTCCGGGCCATGTTCACCGGCGAGGTTGACGCGGCCGACTCCGTCGCGACCGGCCTGGTGCGGTTGAGCGGACCGGCCCCCGACCCACTGGCTCTGCTGCAGACCTTCACCGAGATGTTCCGGCTCGAGGTCCCGGTCGATGTTCCCGTCGCGGTGGCGTAGGCCCTAGGGCCTACCTCGGGCTACTCCTCGAAGAGCTCGTCGTCCTCGAGGTATCCGAACTCGTCCTCTTCCGCGGCCTCTTCCGCGGGAACCGATTCCAGCGTGCAGATGACGGCGTGGGTCACGGCCCACATCTCGCCCTGCGGCTGCTGGGACATGGTCACCGCGCCGTGCACCGAGCCATCGCCGAAGGCACCGGCGAAGGTGACCTGATCGGAGAAGGAACTGCGGGTCTCGAACTTCAGCATGGACGCGACCTCGGCCTCACCGGTGCCGATGAAGGCGGCCAGCGCTGTGTCCGCATCAGCGGCCGTCTGCGCGGCCCAGTCGACGTCCTCAAGCGCATGGAAGCGCACCGAGTAGGCCTCGTGGACGTCGCAGTTGACGACCTCGTCCACCGGATCCTGCTGCTGAGTCATGGCGGCGCAGCCCCTTCGTGGTCAGGCTCTGTACTCCGGATTGGCGAAGTCCGGGCGAGTTCCAGCATCCCACGCGCGGCGGGAGGTGCCAGCGGCCGGGATGCCCCCGGCCTGGGAAAGCATGGCTGCCAGGTGCATCAGATTCCACGTCATAAAGGTGGTATTCCGGTTCGTGAACTCGGTCTCGGGGCCACCCGAGCCGTCGTCGAGGTAGGACGGGCCAGGACCGACGGCGCCGATCCAGCCGGCGTCGGCCTGGGGCGGGATGACGTAGCCCAGGTGCTGGAGGCTGTAGAGGATGTTCATCGCGCAGTGCTTGATGCCGTCCTCGTTGCCGGTGATCAGGCAGCCGCCGGTGCGCCCGTAGTACGCGTACTGGCCGCGGTCGTTGAGCAGGCCGGAGCAGGAGTAGAGCCGCTCGATGATCTGCTTCATCACCGAGGAGTTGTCGCCCAGCCAGATCGGACCGGCCAGCACCAGGATGTTCGCCGCGAGCACGCGCTCGTACAGCGCCGGCCACACGTCGGAGCTCGCCCCGTGCTCGGTCATGTCGGGGTAGACGCCGATCGCGATGTCCTGGTCGATGGCGCGGAACTCGTCCACCTCCACCCCGCGGTCCCGCATGATCGCCGCGCTGCGGTCGATCAGTCCCTGGGTGTGACTCTGCTGTGGTGAGGGCTTGAGGGTGGCGTTGATGAACAGTGCGCGCAGGCCGTCGTAGCGCGGGGCGTCGTCGCCGCCGCCGGAAGGTGTCGTCATGAGCGGTACCCGACCAGTCCGCGCGCGACCGCGACAAGGCCGGCGCCCGCTTGTTCATCACTCCGACAGATCTGCCCCTCGCACACTGCGCGGGAAGTCGGGCGCCATGCCACTGCCTAAGGTGACGCCATGACTTCCTACGTGGCGATCAACGTGCTGAGCGTGCCGGCCGAGATGGGCGAGCAACTGGAGGGGCGCTTCGCCGCCCGCGCCGGCATGGTCGAGGGTTCCGAAGGCTTCGAGGGCTTCCAGCTCCTGCGCCCGGTCGAGGGCACCGACAAGTACTTCGTGTTCACCAAGTGGGCGAGCAAGGAGTACTTCGAGAAGTGGCGCGACGGCCAGGGCGCCGCCGCGCACGCCGGTGAGCGCGCCCAGGCCCCCGGCCCGATGGCCGCGATGGGCTCCGAGCTCTGGGCCTTCGACGTTGTTCTGGATGTTCCGCCCTCTGCCTGAGGCGCCTTAGGCCGCCAGCGCGGAGATGCTCGAGCCGTCCAGCAGGACGGCTGCGACGCCCTTGCGGTCGTCGTACATCGGCACGTGGCCCCAGCCGCGGGGGGAGAGCCAGCGGGTGTGGGCCGGCAGCTCACCGCGGTAGCGGCAGCCCGGGCCGAGGATGACGTCGCGGGTGCCGAAGGCGATGGTGATCGGCACCTCGATGTCGTGGCCGTCGCAGAAGCGCTGCCCGGAGGCCGAGGCCAGCGTCAGCTTGAAGGCCTCCGAGGCGAGCATCGCGGCCGAGTCGGCCATCAGCACGGTGCGCGGGGTCTTCCAGGGCTTGCCCATGACGTTGGCGGTCAGCGCGACCCGCAGCGGCGGGACGCGCATCAGCGGGGGCATCAGCGGGCCGAGCCGCTTCGGGAGGTCGTGGATCCCCATCACCTGCCACTTGGTGTAGCGCGGCACCCGCCGCCGCCACAACCCGGCGGGCGCGATCCCGGTCACCGAGGCGGCCCGGCCGGCCTTGGCGATCTCCAGCGACACCCAGCCGCCGAGGGAGTTCCCGCCGTAGTGCGGGCGCTCCAGGCCCAGCTGGGCGCAGAAGTCGGCGACGGTCTGGGCGTAACCGGTGGCCTTGAGGTCCTGCCCGTCGGTGAGCTTGCTGGCACCGAAGCCCGGCAGGTCGATGGTGATGACCTCACGGTGCGGGGCCAGCAGCGGCACGATCGGATCCCACATCTCGCGGCGGCCGCCGACCCCGTGCAGCAGGACCAGCGGCGGGCCCTCCCCGGTCCGGGTGTGCTCCAGAATGATCTTCTTCTGACGTGCCGCCATCGGGGGTATCTCCTTGCTGGAACACAGCCGAGGTGGCTTGATGTTACTGACGAGTATGGTAGGTTACTCGCCAGTAGGACAGAGTAGTTCGCTGCTCTGCTGAGCTTCGCACACACCAGGTCCGGACACGACGTCCAGGGGGACGACGATGAGCCACTACAAGCCCAACCGCCGCGACATCGAGTTCAACCTGTTCGAGTTCCTCGGACGCGACAAGGTCCTCGGCCAGGGTGCCTACGAGGACATGGACATCGACTCGGCCCGCTCCATCCTCGACGAGGTCGAGCGGCTGGCGGAGGAAGACCTCGCGCCCTCGCTGATCGACTCGGACCGCAACCCGCCGGTGTTCGACCCGAAGACACACTCCGTGGTCATGCCGGAGTCGTTCAAGAAGTCGATGAACGCCTACATGAACTCCGAGATGTGGCGCCTCGACATCCCCGTCGAGCTCGACGGCACCCGCGCCCCGGCCTCACTGCGCTGGGCGGTCCAGGAGATGGTGCTCGGCGCCAACCCGGCCGTGCACATGTTCGCGGCCGGCCCCGGCTTCGCCTCGATGCTCTACCGCAACGGCAACGACGCCCAGAAGCAGCTCGCCCAGCAGATGGTCGACAAGCGCTGGGGCGCCACCATGTGCCTCACCGAGCCCGACGCGGGCTCCGACGTCGGCGCCGGCCGTACCAAGGCCACGGCGCAGCCCGACGGCAGCTGGCACATCACCGGCGTCAAGCGCTTCATCACCTCGGCCGAGCACGACATGTCCGACAACATCGTGCACTTCGTGCTGGCCCGCCCCGAGGGCGCCGGGATCGGCACCAAGGGCCTGAGCCTGTTCATCGTGCCGAAGTTCAACGTCGACGCCGACGGGAACCTGGGCGAGCGCAACGGCGCCTTCGTCACCAACGTCGAGCACAAGATGGGCCTGAAGGCGTCCACCACCTGCGACCTCACCTTCGGCGACTCGATCCCCGCGGTCGGCACCCTGCTCGGCGACGTCCACGACGGCATCGCGCAGATGTTCCTGATCATCGAGAACGCCCGGATGATGGTCGGCACGAAGGCGATCGCGACGCTGTCCACCGGCTACCTCAACGCGCGTGACTACGCCAAAGAGCGGGTGCAGGGCGCGGACCTGACGCGCTTCACCGACAAGGCTGCGCCGCGGGTGACGATCATCAACCACCCCGAGGTCCGCCGCTCGCTGATGATGCAGAAGGCCTACGCCGAGGGCATGCGCGCCCTGGTGCTCTACACCGCGAGCGTGCAGGACGGCATCCACGCCGCCCAGGCGTTGGGCGAGGAGGTCGACGAGGACGCCGAGCGCCTCAACGACCTGCTGCTGCCGATCGTGAAGGGCGTCGGCTCGGAGCGCTCCTACGCGTTGCTCTCCGACGCGCTGCAGATCTTCGGTGGCTCCGGCTACCTGCAGGAGTACCCGCTGGAGCAGTACATCCGCGACGCCAAGATCGACACCCTCTACGAGGGCACCACCGCGATCCAGGGCATGGACTTCTTCTTCCGCAAGATCGTCCGGGATTCCGGGCAGGCCCTGACCGGGCTGGCCGGGGAGATCGAGGCCTTCGCGACCGCCGAGGGCCCGCTCGACATCGAGCGGGCGCTGCTGGCCCGGGCCCTGGAGGACGTGCAGGGCATCGTCGGGACGATGGTCGAGTCGCTGACCAACGCCATGGGCGAGGTCGGCGAGATGTACAAGGTCGGGCAGAACACCACCCGCCTGCTGATGTGCGCCGGCGACCTGGTGATCGGCTGGCTGCTGCTGCGCCAGGCCGAGGTGGCGCTCAAGGCCCTGGAGGGCACGCCGTCCGCCCGGGACAAGGCCTTCTACGAGGGCAAGGTCGCCGCCGCCCGGTTCTTCGCCGCGCAGGTGCTCCCGTTGCTGACCGCCCAGCGGATCATCGCCGGCACGGTGGACAACTCGCTCATGGACGTCTCCGAGGACGCCTTCTAGACGGTTCCCAGGGATTTCCCTGGTGGCTGAGGTGTACGAGTGCCGTTGCCCGGGTAATCGTTGATCGACCGCGCTGAACCTGGCGGTCGTTTCTCATCGATTTCGGGCGACAGGGAACCTGGTGGGGGTTCCCTGGACGTCACCCGGCCGCGTCGCAATACCGGCACCAGCGACCGGCCTCGACACGGGTGAGGCGAAGCGGATCGGCAGCCGCTCGCCTCACCCGTGTCAATGTTAAGAACCGATCAGCTGCAGCGCCGCCCACCGCCGGCCCACCGGAAAAGACCCTGGAGCGCGCAGAGTCGGCCGAGAACGAGGACGGCGGCCAGGAATCCCAGCGGCGGGGACAGCCACAACGGCTTCGCTCAGGCCCGCCGGTCGCCCGATGGCAGCGGCGAGTGTGACGGCAAGCAACACGAGCGCCATCACCAGCCCCATGCTGCTCTCCTGTTATCCGATGCTGCGTCAGGTTTGCGGAGCACCCTCGGTTGCCCGGCTCATCCTCCCCGGATTGACACCGAACATCGGAGGCACAACTGACGGGCGTGGCGGCCTCGTTTTCCCCGGTCAACACGACGAAGATGATCTTGAAAAGCACCGAGCCAGCGCAGACCGAGTAGCGTGCCGCTACCAAGGCAGGAGTAATCTTCGGCCTTCTACAAGAAGATCTTGGACGGCACCGCTACCGCCGGCGGTTTCCCCGACAGGCGAGGACGAGGTCCATGACCCTCCAGCACTACGAGACCGGCACCGCCGCACCAGTGCAGCCCCTGCGCCGCGCGCCCATGCAGCGCCGCAGTGTGGAGCGCGTGCAGCGGATGCTCGACGCGGCTCAGCAGCTGGTCGCCGAGGTCGGCTACGACGCACTGACGACGACGTTGATCGCGGAGCGCGCGGACGTCTCGATCGGCTCGCTGTACCAGTTCTTCCCGGACAAGCAGGCGGTCGTGCGCGCGGTCGCGCTGCGCAACCTCGAGCGGTTCACCGAGCGCCTCACCGAGCTGGCGAAGAGCTCGGAACACACCACCTGGTGGGACCTCACCTCCGCGGTGCTCGATGAGTACGTGGCGATGCACCACGACATCCCGGGCTTCCAGACCATCCGGTTCGGCGACGTCGCGGACCTGCACCTGCTCGACCCGGTGCGGGACAACGACAGTGTCGTGGCCGAGCGCTTCGTCAAGCTGATCCGCCCGACGGTCGACGTAGCGGAGGACGTCGATCTCGAGCTGGACATGGTCATCGCGGTCAAGATCGCCGACGTGCTCACCCGCTACGCCTTCGAGCGCGATCCGGCCGGCGACAAGATCGTGCTGGACGAGGCCAAGCGACTGGTCCGGGCGCACCTGGCCCGGCGCTTCGGCGAGCCGACGCCGACCACCTGACCCCACCGCAAAGCTGCGCAGCCGCAACGGAGGACCTCCGTTGCGGCTGTTGCGCTTCTACAGGCGCCGGTCCCGCAACGCGGGGAAGTCGGCGCGCACCTGCTCGACCCGCGCCGGGTCGATGACCACGTCGAGGACGGTCGGCTCGGTACCGGCCTCGGCGACCACCTCACCCCACGGGTCGATCACCACCGAGTGCCCGGCCTGCATCACTCCCGCGTGTTCCCCGCACGCGTCGGCAGCCACGACGTAGGCGAGGTTCTCCACCGCCCGCGCCCGGTTGAGCAACCGCCAGTGCTCGCGCCGCTTGGCCGGCCACGAGGACGCGATGACGAACATCTGCGCGCCGGCGTCGGTGAGCTTGCGGAACAGCTCGGGAAAACGCAGGTCGTAACAGGTCGCGATCCCCATCGACAGCGGTCCGCCGGTGAGGGTGAGGAATGCGTCGCCCGCCGTCATCAGCGCCGCTTCCCCCTCAGCGAAGCCGAAGCGGTGGATCTTGCGGTAGATCGCGCGGGGCTCACCCTGCGTCCCGATCAGCACCGAGGTGTTGAACAGCCGGTCGCCATCGCGCTCGACGACGCTGCCGCCGTGCAGCAGTACGCCGGCATCCTTGGCCGCCTGGCTCAACGCAGTCACCGTCGGCCCGTCCAGCGGCTCGGCCGTCTGCTCCCACTCCTTGTAGGCCCACGCGCCCTGTGCCCACAGCTCCGGCAGCACCACGAGGTCTGCCCCCGCGCAGCCGCGGATCAGCTCGCACGCCTGCGCCACCCGCTCGGCGATCGGCTCCCGCAACGTGACCTCGAGCTGGACCAGACAGACCCTCATGCCCCCATCTTCCAACTTCTGCTGCGTTGCGCGCCCATCGCGACGCGGCCTCGATGGGCGCGCCGCACGTCAGAAGACGCGACTCAGAGGATCAGCGCGGTGATGGGGTCCTCGATGACCCGCCCGACGTCGACGAGGAACCGCGAGCCCGTGGCGCCGTCGACGATGCGGTGGTCGAAGGACAGCGCGAGGGTGCAGATCTGTCGCGGCACGATCTGACCGTCCACCACCCACGGCATCGGGCGGATCGCGCCGAAGGCGAGGATCGCGGACTCACCGGGATTGATGATCGGCGTTCCACTGTCGACACCGAAGACGCCGACGTTGGTGATCGTGATGGTGCCGGCGGCCATGTCAGCGGGCGAGGTGCGGCCCTCGCGGGCGGTGGCGGAGAGCTGGTTGAGCGCGACCGCCATCTCCGGCCAGGACATCGAGTCCGCGTCCTTGATGTTGGGCACCAGCAGACCGCGCGGAGTGGCGGCGGCGATGCCGAGGTTCACGTAGCGCTTGAGGACGATCTCCTGGGCTGCCTCGTCCCACGTCGCGTTCGCTTCGGGGGTGTTCCGGGCGGCCAGGCACACCGCCTTGGCCACCACCAGCAGCGGCGAGATCTTCAGACCCTGCATCGACGGGTGCCGCTTGAGCTGCTCGACGAAATCCATCGTCCGCGTTGCATCGACGGTGAGGAACTCGGTGACGTGCGGCGCGGTGAAGGCGCTGGCGACCATCGCCTGCGCGGTCATCTTGCGCACGCCCTTGACCGCGATCCGCTCCTCACGGGCAGTCGAGGAACGGGACTCCCCGGCCAGCGAGACAGCAGCGGGGCCGGCCGCCGCCGCGACGTCCGCGCGGGTGATGGTGCCGCCGGGGCCGGTCGGGGTGACCGAACGCAGGTCGACGCCCATGTCCTTGGCCAACTTGCGCACCGGGGGCTTGGCCAGCACGGTGACCCGGCCGGCGTCGCCCTGCTCGTCGACTCCGATGGTGCGGGCCGGAACGGACTCGCCCCCGTGCGCGGACTCGCGGGCCTCGATCAGGCGCCCGAACTCCACACCGGCGTAGCGGGTCGGCTTCACGCCCTCGGTGCCCAGTGGGCCGCCGAGCACCTCGGACGCGGGGTCCGGTGCCGGGGTCGGCCGGTGGCCCGACTCGTGCACCGCGCGGCGAGGGCGTCGCTTCGCCGTGGTGGTGCGGGGGCCGTAGCCGACCAGGACGGCGGTGCGCCCGCCGGGGGCCTCGCCACCGATCAGGCCGGCGGCGATCTCCGGGTCCGCTCCACCCATCGCGGCGGCCACCCCGACCTGTGCGGCCTGGGCCCCCGGCTCGGACGGTGCGGCGGGGGCCGGCACCGACGGCGCCCCGTCCGGCTCGGTCTCGATGGTGATGATCGGGGCGCCCACGTCGATGACGTCGCCGACGGCGGCGAGCAACTCGACGACCTCACCCTCGTACGGGCTGGGCAGCTCGACGGCGGCCTTGGCGGTCTCGATCTCGACCAGGGTCTGATTGGTCGTCACCCGGTCGCCGACCTGGACGAACCACTGCAGGATCTCGCCCTCGGTGAGGCCCTCACCGACGTCGGGCAACTTGAACTGTCGACGCGCCACTGGTCAGTCCCCTTAGTACGCGAGCGAGCGGTCCACGGCGTCGAGCACCCGGTCCAGGTCGGGCAGGTACTCCTCCTCGATGCGCGAGGGCGGGTACGGGGTGTCGAATCCGCCCACCCGCAGCACCGGCGCCTCCAGGTGGTGGAAGCAGGACTCGGTGACCTGGGCGGCGATCTCCGCGCCCATGCCCAGAGTCACCGGTGCCTCGTGCACGACCACCAGGCGGTGGGTGCGCCGCACCGAGGCCACGACCGTGTCCATGTCCAGCGGGGACAGCGAGCGCAGGTCGAGCACCTCGATGCTGGTGCCGTCCTCGGCCGCTGCGGAGGCCGCGTCCATACAGACCTTCACCATCGGCCCATAGGCCGCCACCGTGATGTCCGCGCCCTCGCGCACCACCCGGGCCTGATCGAGCGCCTCGGCCGGCGGTCCGGCCGAGGTGTCGAGCTCGGCCTTCTCCCAGTACCGGCGCTTGGGCTCGAAGAAGATCACCGGGTCGTCGGAGGCGACCGCCTGCTGGATCATCCAGTACGCGTCGACGGGGTTGGAGCAGGCGACCACCCGCAGGCCCGCGGTGTGGGCGAAGTACGCCTCGGGGGATTCGGAGTGGTGTTCGACGGCGCCGATGCCGCCACCGAACGGGATCCGCACGACGATCGGCAGCCGGGAGTGACCCTTGGAGCGGGCGTGCATCTTGGCCAGCTGACAGACGATCTGGTCGAAGGCCGGGAAGACGAAGCCGTCGAACTGGATCTCGCAGACCGGACGGTAGCCGCGCAGGGCCATCCCGATCGCGGTGCCGAGGATGCCGGACTCGGACAGCGGGGTGTCGATGACCCGGTCCTCGCCGAAATCCTTCTGCAGGCCGTCGGTTACCCGGAAGACGCCGCCGAGCTTGCCGATGTCCTCACCCATCAGCACGACCTTGGAATCGCGCTCCATGGCCGCGCGCAGGCCCATCGTGATGGCCTTCGCCAGGGTCGTGGTCTGCCCGCTCAATGTGCCGCCTCGCTTCGCTCGGCGAGCGCTTTCGCGTTAGCCCTGTGCTTTCTGGTTCGGTCGCTGCGCTCCCTCACGAGTGCTCCTCCGACGTGCTCTCGAAGGAGGCCAGGTAGGCCGCGAACTGCTCGCGCTGGTTAGCGAGCGGCTTGTGCGGGTCGACGTAGACGTGGTCGAACATCGTCATCGGGCTCGGGTCGGGCATGTCCAGGCAGCCGGCCCGGATGTGTTTGGCAAGCTGGTTGGACTCCTCCTCGAGGGCCTCGAACCAGTCCTGGTCGGCCTTGCCGGTGCGGATCAGGAACGAACGCAGCCGCTCGATCGGGTCCTTGAGCTTCCAGGCCTCGACCTCGGCGGCGATCCGGTAGCGGGTCGGGTCGTCGGAGGTGGTGTGCGCGCCCATCCGGTAGGTGTAGGCCTCGATGAAGGTCGGGCCGCTGCCCTCCCGGGCCCGCGCCAGCGCGGCCTGGGTGACCGCGTAGGTCGCGAGCACGTCGTTGCCGTCCACCCGCACGCCGGGGAAGCCGAAGCCGCTGGCGCGTTGGTAGAGCGGGATGCGGGTCTGGCGCTCGAGCGGCTCGGAGATCGCCCACTGGTTGTTCTGACAGAAGAAGACCACCGGCGCCTGGAACACCGAGGCCCAGATGAAGGCCTCGTTGACGTCGCCCTGGCTGGTGGCGCCGTCACCGAAGTAGGCCACCGCCGCGCCGGTAAGCTCCGGACCCCCGTCGCCGACCATGCCGTCGCGCTGGAGGCCCATCGCGTAGCCGACCGCGTGCAGGGTCTGTGCGCCGATCACGATCGTGTACAGGTGGAAGTGGTGCTCCTCGGGGTCCCAGCCGCCCATGTCGACCCCGCGGAACAGGCCGAGCAGGTTCAGCGGGTCGACCCCGCGGCACCAGGCGACGCCGTGCTCGCGGTAGGTCGGGAAGACATGGTCGTTGGGCCCCATGGCCCGCCCGGAGCCGATCTGGGCCGCCTCCTGGCCGAGCAGAGAGGCCCAGATGCCGAGCTCGCCCTGGCGTTGCAGCGCGGTCGCCTCGGCGTCGATCCGACGCACCAGGGCGAGGTCGCGGTAGAGGCCGCGCAGTTCTTCGTCGCTGAAGTCCACCCGGTAATCAGGGTGCTCGACGAGCTCCCCTTCAGGGGTCAGCAATTGGACGAGTTCGGGCTCTTCAGGTGCCAGGGCCACGGCAACTCCTCCTCGGGGAGAACCACACCGACGATCAAGGTATCCACTGTCGCCCCGAATGCGAGCCCAGACGCGAACTCCCCCGCCGGCCGAGGCCGACGGGGGAGTCACGATGTCCCAACTGTGCTACTTGCTGACTAGGTGCTCAGCGCTGAACCTCAGTCGCGGAAGCGACGGCGAAGAGCCGCGCCACCGAGCATGAGGGCCGCACCGAGGCCGGCCGCTGCAGCCGAGCCGGCGCCGTCGGCACCGGTCTCCGGCAGCTCTTCCTCGACCTCGACGCCACCGGTCTCCGGCGGAACGACGTTGACCTGCACCTCGCCGGCGTCGCCACCGTTGCCGAGGCCCACACCGCCACCGGAGCCACCGTCGAGCGGGGAGCCGGGGAAGCCGTCGCCACCGTTACCGACGGCGACCAGACCGTCGCCAGGTCCACCCCTGCCACCGTCGTTGTCGCCGGGGCCCTGGCCACCGTTGCCACCGTTGACGATGTTGGTGACTGCAGTTGAGCCACCGTCACCACCGGTGCCGCCGTTGCCGTTGCCACCGGGGCCACCGTTGTAGAGGCCGACCACCACGACGTCGCCGCCGTTCTCGCCGGACTCGTCGCCCGCGCCGCCGTCGCCACCGTTACCGGCGCCGACCACGCTCACGGAACCACCGTGGCCACCGGGGCCGCCGGCGCCGGCATCGCCGTCGCCACCCTCGCCGCCGCGCACGACGTTCGAGTCGCCGCCGCTGCCGTTGTCGCCGCCACCGTTACCGCCGTTGGCCACCTCGACCAGGACCGGGATGGAGCTGGTGGCCCCACCGCCGGTGCCGCCGGAGTTACCGCCGTTGGCCACGTCGACGCCGCCCTGGCTACGACCGTTCTCCGGACCCGTGTTGGCGCCCGCACCGTCTCCGGCGTTGGCCGCTGCGATCAGCGGGATGTCGCCCTTGTCCGGGTTGGCGCCATCAGCGTCGGCCGCGTTGAAGGCCTCGACGACCGAGCCCTCGTTGTAGGTGCCGTCGTCGCTGGTGTCGTCAGGAGCGTTCTCGGTGCCGGCGTTGCCGCCCGCACCGCCGTTGCCGAGGTGCAGGCCGGGCGCGTCCTGAGCACCCGCGGGGGTACCGGAACCCGGGCCACCGTTGGCGATGTCGATCAGCGACTCGTTGCCGTTGCCGACCTCGATCAGGTGGTCCTTGCCGTTGTCCGCGCCGTTGAAGACCGAGATCAGCGCGCCCATGCCGCCACCGCTGCCGGCGTCGTCATCGTCCGGGTCGGGCCCGCCGCCGGAGCCGGTGTCGTCACCGCTCTCCTCGTGCTTGCCCTTGCCGCCGTTGGCCGCGCCGACGACCGCGGCAGCGCCACCGTCACCGTTGCCGGCAGAGTTACCGCCGTTGGCCAGGGCCACCAAGCCACCGTCGGCCGTGTCGCTGGCGCCGTCGGTGTTGGGCGAGTCCTCATCGCCGGAGTGGTCGTCGTTCTCGCCGACGCCGCCGGTTGCCGCCTCGACGACCGAACCGTCGCCGCCGGAGCCCGCACCGTCGGAGGTGGCCTCGCCACCGTTGGCGATGTTGATCAGGCCGTCGCGGGCCGCGTCACTGCCGTTGCCGCCGCCGTTGCTGTTGCCGTCGCCGTCGCCGCCGTTACCGAGGTTGGCAATGGCGCCCGTGCCGTCGCTGCCGTCGCCGCCGCCGGAGTTGCC
>NZ_JACDFE010000094.1 GCF_013815995.1 Sporichthya sp. | reverse complement strand
CCGCGGGCGCGAGCGGGGACACCCGGACCTGGCTGTGGGTCGCGGTGCTGGTCGCCGACTACGGCGGCACCTTCCTCGGCGGTACGTCGGGCTGGCGGCTGCCGGCGGCCCGGCACTTCGCCGAGCGGCATGGGCTGATCGTCATCGTGGCCCTGGGCGAGTCCATCGTGGCGATCGGCGTCGGGGTCTCGGACTCACCGTTCTCCGGCGCGATCATGAGCGCGAGCCTGCTCGGCCTCGGGCTCACCGCGGCGATGTGGTGGCTGTACTTCGACACGAGCGCGCTCCTCGTCGAGCGCGCGCTGGCCGAAGCCGATGACGCCGAGCGCGCCCGGATGGGTCGCGACGCGTTCAGCTTCCTGCACCTGCCGATCGTGGCCGGCATCGTGCTGCTCGCCCTCGGGATGAAGAAGGTGCTCGAGTACGTCGCCGACACCGAGCACCACGATCTGTCCGACCCGCTCAAGGGTGCGCCGCTGGTCGCCCTCGTGCTCGGCGTCGTGGTGTACCTGCTCGCGCAGGCCGCGTCGTACTACCGCGTCTGTCGCCGGCTGAAGGTGTTCCGGGTCGGGCTCGCGGTCCTGCTGCTGCCGCTGCTGGTAGCCGGCCGCGAGATCCCGGCGATGCTCAGCCTCGGCATCCTGGCGGCCGCGGTTGGACTGATGGTGGCGTGGGAGACCCACGTGTTCGCCGAGGAACGCCACCAGCTGCGGCACAGCGAGCACGGCGAGCCTCCGTACCCCGAGGAGCACCTCGTGAGCGACGAGCATGATGCCGGTCAGCAAGCCTGACGTTCTGTCAGAAAATGTCCGATAGGACCGGCTTAATCCGACTCCGGGTTCGTTTGTTTCCCTGACCCACCGCGATCGGCTGCTTAGCCTGGCTTCATGCGATCTTGGTCCGCGCGGGGACGGACGGGCGCGGGGGTGCTGCTCGCTGCAGGCCTCTGTGTGACCGGCCTGTCCGGCTGCGGCGGCGACGACAAGTCCGTCGAGCTCGGCACCGTCGAGACGCGCTCGGTCGCTGAGGTCGTCGAGGCGGCGGGCGCCGTGGTCGCGCGCACCCAGGTCAGCCTCAAGGCGCCGGCCTCGGCCTCGGTGGACACCCTGCGCGTGGACTCCGGCGACACGGTGAAGAAGGGCGACATCCTGCTCACGCTGGACTCGCCCGCGGCCGAGGACGCGCTCGCCGCCGCCCTCGCGGCGGCCGAGGAGGTGGGCGACGCCGACATCGACATCCCCACCGGTGGTGAAGACCTGGCCGACGGCGAAGCCGCCCAGGCTGCCGAGGATGCTTTCGACGACGCCGAGGCGCTCGCCCGCACCCTGCCCGAAGGCCCGGCCCGCGACGCGGCGCTGTCCCAGACGGCGAGCATGCGCGCTTCGTTCGCCGCCGCCCAGGCGCAGGCCCAGATGGCCATCGACCGCTTCACCGCCGGGCTGGGCAGCCTCGCCGAAGCGCTGTCCTCGATCTCTGCCGCCGGCCGGTTGCAGACCCAGGCCGCGGTCGCGGCCGCCCGTCGCACCGTCGAGGCGCTGACGATCCGCGCCCCCGCGAACGGAGTCATTACCCTCGGCACCGGCGCGGGCAGCGGCGTCGACCCGAGCGCCCTTCTCGGTTCCCTGCCCGCCGAAGCCTCCGCGCTGCTCGGCGCCGGAGCGGGATCGTCGGCCGGTTCCCCGACGGGAGGGCCGATCACCGTCGGCGCCCCGGTCGAGGCCGGCGGACTGCTCGCGACCGTCATCGACGACTCCGAGCTGACGCTGCGGGCCGAGGTCGACGAGACCGACATCCTCACCGTCACCGAGGGCATCCCGGCCGAGATCGAACTCGACGCGGTCCCCGGCGGGGTCTACCCGGCGCAGGTGAAGTTCGTCGATCTGGCACCGACCACCTCGGCCCGCGGCGGCGTCTCCTACGCCGTGACGATGGCGCTGCAGCCCGGCAAGCTCGCCGACGGCTCGGACGCCCCGCGGCCTCGCCCCGGGATGAGCGCAGTGGTCAGCCTCCAGGTCGCTGAGGCCGCGGACGCCATGTCGGTGCCCGCATCGGCGCTCGTGCGGGACGGGGACCGCGACACGGTCTGGCTGGTCGAGGGCGGCAAGGCGGTCCGCCGCGAGGTGGCGCTCGGCGCCGAGGGCCAGGAGTACGTCCAGGTGCTGCGCGGCCTCGAGGTCGGTGACCGCGTGGTCGTGCGCGGCGCGGACGAGGTCCGCGAGGGCGACAAGGTCTGACGGGCCATCAGGCGGTGATCTCCAGATGATCGAGGCAGTCGATCTCGAGCGGACCTACAAGCTCGGCGACTCCGACGTCGGTGCCCTGCGCGGGGTCTCCCTGAGCGTGGCGGCCGGTGACTACGTCGCGATCACGGGGCCGTCCGGGTCCGGCAAGTCGACGCTGATGCACGTGCTCGGTGCGCTGGACCGCCCGACGGCCGGCCTGGTGCGGATCGACGGCCGTGACGTGAACACCCTCAGCGACGGCGACCTCGCCGAGCTGCGCAACGCCACCATCGGCTTCGTGTTCCAGTCCTTCGCGCTGCTGGCGCGCACCTCCGCGGTGGACAACGTCGCGATGCCGCTGCTCTACCGCGGGATGCGCAAGTCCGCCCGGCGCAAGCTCGCGGTCGAGGCGCTGGAGAAGGTCGGGCTCGCGCATCGCCTCGACCACCGGCCCAACCAGCTCTCCGGCGGCGAGCAGCAGCGGGTCGCGATCGCCCGCGCCCTGGTCGGGGACCCGAAGGTCGTCTTCGCCGACGAGCCCACCGGCAACTTGGACACCCGCAACGGCGAAGAGGTGATGAAGCTGCTCGGCGCGCTCAACGCCGACGCCGGTGTCGCCATCGTGCTGGTCACCCACGAGCCGGACATCGCCGCGCACGCGTCCCGCCAGATTCAGATCCGCGACGGCCGGATCGCGTTCGATTCCGCCGCCGGTCGTGATCCGGCCGCGGCATGACGGTCCTCGAGGGCTTCCGGGTCGCGCTGGAGGCGCTGCGCGCCAACCGGCTGCGCAGTCTGCTGACCATGCTCGGCGTGATCATCGGTGTGGCCGCGGTCGTGCTGCTGGTCGGGATCGGCGGTGGCGCGAAGCAGGAGGTCACCAGTCAGGTCGAAGGCCTGGGCTCGAACCTGGTGATCGTCGTCCCGGGCAAGTTCGAGCTCGGGTCGGCACCGACGGTCAGCCGGCTCCAACTCGACGACGTCGACGCCATCGCACGCGTGGTCGGCGACCCGAACGCCGTGACCGCCTCCGTCACCTCCGGTGAGGTGGCGCGGAACGGCACCCGGGAGATGTTCACCTCGATGGTGGGCGTGACCGAGACCATGACGACGGTCTTCGACCGGCCGGTGGCGCGCGGTCAGGCGATCTCGGCGACTGACGTCGATACCCGCCGCCGGGTCGCGGTGCTGGGTTCGGAGGCCGCTGAGGAGCTCTTCGGCGACGTCGACCCGATCGGCCGGCAGCTCACGCTGGCCGGGGTGCGCCTCCGCGTGATCGGCGTCTACGCCGAACGCGGCTCGGCGTTCGGGGTGAGCCGGGACGGCGAGATCCACGTCCCGGTCACCACCGCGCACCGCATCCTCGGGACCGAGCGGGTGGACGCGCTGGTGGTGAAGGCGCCGAGCTCGGACCGGGTGGAGGAGCTGCGCCCGAAGCTGGAACAGGCGCTCGTCGACAGGTATCCCGGCGAGGAGTTCTCCGCCGTGACGCAGTCTCAGATCCTGGGGACCATCGGCAAGATCCTCGGCCTGCTGACCCTGGTGCTGGCGGCGATCGCGGCGATCTCGCTGCTGGTCGGCGGGGTCGGGGTCTCCAACATCATGCTGGTCAGCGTCCGCGAGCGGACCCGCGAGATCGGCCTGCGCAAGGCGCTCGGCGCGCGCCAGCGCGACGTGCTGCTGCAGTTCCTGATCGAGGCCGTGATGCTCACCGCGGTCGGCGGGATCATCGGCATCACGATCGGCGTCGGCGGCTCGCTGCTGATCGACACGTTCTCCCCGGTACCGGCCGTCATCACCTGGTGGTCCCCGGCGATGGCCTTCGCGGTCTCCGCCGGCGTCGGCGTCTTCTTCGGCGTCGCCCCCGCGCGCCGCGCCGCCCGCCTCGACCCCGTCGTCGCCCTCCGCACCGACTGAGCCAGCGAGGCTGAAGCTGCAATTCGTTACGGGTGATGCGCGTTGAGGCGCGCGAATCGTCACTCCTGTTTCGATCTGCAGCTCCAGCCTCGAGTGCTGGAGAGTGCGGCCGGCCCTGGCAGCACTCGGACGACGACCCGCCGCCGTTCTGACCCCGGCGGGCGCGGCCATCAGCCGTGCCCGGCGAGGACGGCGACGGAGTAGATGGCGACCCCGGCCAGCGCCCCGACCACGGTGCCGTTGATCCGGATGAACTGCAGGTCCCGCCCGACCGCGGTCTCGATCTTCGAGGAGGCCTCCGCGGCGGGCCAGCGGGACACCTGGTCGCGGATCAGCGCCACGACCTGGTCGGCGTAGTTGGTCACCGCGTAGCGGACGGCCTGCTCCAGGCCGCGATCGATCTTGACGGCGAACTCGGGGTCGTCCACCATCCGCCGGCCGAGGTCGGAGACGATGCGGCCGAGCTGCTGCTCCAGGCTGACCGTCGGGTTGTCCAGCAGCTCGCGGAAAGAGCCGAGGTAGCGCTCGACGACCTGGCGCAGCCAGGCCTCCACCGCGACGTTGTCCGCGATGTCGCGCAGCACTTCATCGATCCCGTCGGCCGCCCGCGGGTCGTTGACCAGCCCGTCGGCCAGGCGCTCGAGTACCTCGTCGAGCTGACGTCGGACCGGGTGCAGCCGGCCGACCCGCTCCATCTCCTCGAGTAGTCGGGCCATCCGGTCGATGATCTTGTCCACTTTGCGGTCGGTGGACCACAGCCGGGCGGCCATCCCGAGCCCGTCCAGGAACAGCGAGAGCTCGCGGTGCACGGTCACCCGGTTCGCGACCAGCTGCGCGCGCAGCCGGGGCAGGCTCAGCTCGACGATCGGGTCCTGCGCGCGGTTGGCCACCGCGGTGGCGAGCAGCTGGCCGACCTCGCGCGCGTAGGAACGCCGGTCCAGGTCACGCCGGACGTGCTCGAGCAGCATCGAGGAGACCAGTCCGTCGTCCAGGGTGCCGACCACGGCCGCGATCGCCCGGGACAGTTCGCGGCCGACCGCGTCGGCGGTGGCCGGCTCCAGCAGTCGCTCGCCGACCTTGCGCACCGGGTCCGCCTCGCGGACCCGCTCGACCACGGCGTCCGGGGTGAGGAAGTTGCCGGAGACGAACTCGCCGAGCTTGGTCGCCAGGTCGTCCTTCTTCTTCGGCACCAGCGCGGTGTGCGGGATCGGGAGTCCCAACGGGTGGCGGAACAGGGCGGTGACGGCAAACCAGTCGGCCAGCCCGCCGACCATGCCGGCCTCGGCCGCGGCCTGCAGATAGCCGGTGGCGGTGTTCTCCGGCAACGCGAAGGTGAGCAGGAACAGGGCGGCCGCGAAGGCCAGCAGTCCGGTCGCCGCCAGCTTCATCCTGCGCAGCCGCCGCCGGGAAACCGGGTCGTCATAGCCGCCGAGAACCCCGGTGATCACCACGCCCGCCACGCTATCCGCCTGCCCCTACACCCTGCGCTCACGCTCTGTCAGCTCATTCGTCGGATTCGGTCACAGGCACGACATGGCGATGGGGCTCCACCTAACCTGACGAGATGGACGCGGAGGTCGAGGCCTGGCTCTCGGGCAGCGTGCTTCCCGACTTCGGGTCGCAGGTCGCCTACGACGAGACCGCCCGGACCTGGTTCCGTGAGCTGTACACGACCGCCGGGGCGCTTTCCGGTGAGGCGCTCTGGACGGCTGCCGTCACCCACCAGTTCGAGCTGGCCAAGGATGCCGTCCTCGCCGTCTACGCCGACCTCACCGCCACCCTCACCGACCGGTCCCTGACCATCGCCCCGGAGATCCATGGCTTCATCGTCCGGATCAGCGTCGAGGGCCAATTCTCCGAGCACGACGGCGGCCGGATGCTCGCCTTCGGGCGGGACGAGGCTCTGCTCGAGGTGGCGAGGACGGTGCAGGACATGATCACCGGGCTCTGGGTCGTGTGGCCGGAGTGCCCGGAGCACGGCCGCGCAATGATGGCCGAGAGCGGGTTCCGGCCGACCTGGGTCTGCCGCACCGGGCCGCACGAGATCGCGCCGATCGGGTCGCTCGGCGGCGGATGAGTTCCGGCGGTAACGCTGCCGGGTAGCGTGTCGACGTGCCGTGCCAGGGTCCCGTCCAGGTGATGTGGGATCCCGCGCTGATCGGCTACGACTTCGGCCGCGGGCATCCGCTGGCCCCGATCCGGGTCGACCTGACCATGCGCCTGGCCCGCGAGTTCGGGGTGTTCGAGCATCCGCACGTGCAGACCGTCGCCGCGCCACCGGCGGATGAGAAGGTGCTGCGCCTGCTGCATCAGGCCGACTACCTGGCCGCGGTGCGCAAGGCGGGGGAGGACCCCGACGAGGTCGACCTCTACCGGGGGCTCGGCACCGGCGACGTCCCGACCTTCGCCGGGATGTACGACGCCTCGGCCCTGGTGGTCGGGCAGTCCGTGGCCGCCGCCGAGGCGGTCTGGTCGGGCGAGGCCCTGCACGCGGTGAACATCGCCGGCGGCCTGCACCACGCGATGGCCGGCACCGCGAGCGGCTTCTGCGTGTTCAACGACGTCGCGCTGGGCATCGCGCGCCTGCTTGAGCTCGGCGCCACCCGGGTGGCGTACGTCGACGTCGACGTCCACCACGGCGACGGAACGCAGACGCTGTTCTGGGACGACCCGCGCGTCCTGACGATCTCGCTGCACGAGTCCGGTCGCTACCTGTTCCCCGGCACCGGCTTTGCCGACGAGATCGGTGGGCCCGGCGCGGAGGGACGGGCGGTCAACGTCGCCCTGCCACCGGCCACCGACGACGCCCGCTGGCTGCGGGCTTTCGACGCCGTGGTGCCGCCCCTGTTGCGCGCGTTCAACCCCGAGGTGCTGGTCACCCAGCACGGGTGCGACAGCCACGTGAACGATCCGCTGGCCCACCTGGCCCTCACCGTTGACGGCCAGCGCACCTCCTACCGGCGCCTGCACGAGCTGGCGCACCAGGTCGCCGGTGGCCGCTGGCTGGTCACCGGTGGGGGCGGCTACGACCTGGTCGGGGTCGTGCCGCGCGCGTGGACCCACCTGCTGGCCGAGGCCTGTGGCGTCCCGATCGACCCGGAGGCCGCGACCGCGCCCGGCTGGCAGGCCCATGTCCGCAGCCTCGGCGGCTCCCCGCCGGAGCGGATGACCGACGGCGGTGTCCTCGACGGGGGCGCGGCCGCCTTCGTCCCCTGGACCGGCGGCGACCCGGACGACCCCCTGGACCAGGCCGCGCTGGCCACCCGGGACGCTGTCTTCCCCCACCACGGGCTCACGGTATGAGCGTTCCGACCCGCGCCGAGCTGCGGGCGCACCTCTGCCAGGCCCGGATCGCCGGTGACGTCGCGACCTCGCGGGAGAACAACCTGCGCAACTTCCGGCGGGTCGTGACCGGGGACGACTACGCCGGGTTCGGGCTGGACCTGGATCCGGAGTGGACCTTCGAGGAGGTCCTCGACGTGATGGTCCGCCGGTGCGGGGTCTCTTCCGACCCGGGCCACGACGTCGGCGACGACACCATCGACCCCGACCTCACCCTGGACGGCCTGGACGCCGCGGCCGAGATCCTCACCAAGGCGGCCCGGACCGCGGCCCGGGTGATCGTCGCGACCGGTCACCCCGCCGGCCTGCTCCCGGTGCACCTCGCGGTTGCGGCCCGGCTCCGGGAGGCGGGCTGCACGCTGCTCACCCCGGCCGCCGGGTGGCAGTACGAGGAGTGGCGGCGCAACCGGGAGGAGGTGCGCGAGATCCGCTACATCACGGACGTCGCGATGGTGTCCAACCGTGGCGAGCTCTGCCACACCCATTCGGCCTACCCGATGCGCGAGATGTTGGCCTCGCTACGCCGGTCGGGTGAGACGCTGCCCGATCTGGTCGTCGCCGACCACGGGTGGGCCGGCGCGGCCGGCCTCGCCGGGTGCACCGTCGTCGGCTTCGCCGACTGCAACGACCCTGCCCTGTTCCTCGGGGCGGAGGAGGACAAGATCTCGGTCGCGATCCCCCTCGACGACAACGTCGAACCGCACCTCTACGGGCCGATGACGGCCTACCTGCTCGACCGGGCTGAAATCTGATGGTCCGTTCGGGCAAAGTTCTGACCACCCGGACGGGTGAAATTTCCCTCCGAACGCGTCAAATACCGCTCAGGTGCGGCGCGTTCCCGCAGGTAGATCAAGATCGGGCACAATGCGGCCCCTTCCCCACCCGTACCACCCGCCACTAGTGTCTACTTAACGAAAGCAACATCCCCGATCTCGTCCACCGGAGACCCCTTCGGTGCCCGACGCGGGCTGAAAGGTCCGGTGCGCCCATGGCTTCGAACGAGCAGCCGCTCGCCGACGTCTCGTTCCTCACGGTGGCGGAAGTTGCCACCAAAATGAGGGTGTCGAAGATGACGGTCTACCGGCTCGTCCACAACGGCGAGCTGCCCGCGGTGCGGGTCGGCCGGTCCTTCCGCGTCCCCGAGAACGCGGTGCAGACGTACCTGCGCCAGTCGTTCTTCGACGCCGACACCGGCTGAGTTCTCCGCCTCACTGGCTGCGCCGGGTCCGCTGTTGCGGGCCCGGCGTTCGGCGTTCCGGGGACGGGTAGGCTGCAGCCAGTACCGCGCGCCTGAACGGCTGCGCGCCGATCGGGTGAGCGAAGGTCTTCCGTGGGTTCTGTCATCAAGAAGCGTCGCAAGCGCATGGCGAAGAAGAAGCACCGCAAGCTGCTGAAGCGGACGCGAGTGCAGCGCCGCAACAAGAAGTAGCCCGCGAGGACTCGCGAGCCAACTGAACGGGCGGGGGCCGGCATGGGGCGAGTCGTTTTGGTGACGGGCGTGGCCCGCCACCTCGGCAGTGCCCTGGTGCGTGAGCTCAACGACGCCCCCGACGTGGACCGCGTCATTGGCGTCGACGTCGTGGCGCCGCGCTCGGACCTCGGTCGCGCCGAGTTCGTCCGGGCCGACATCCGCAACCCGATCATCGCCAAGGTGATCGGGGCTGCGGAGGTCGACACGGTGGTGCACCTGTCGGTGACCTCGGGTCCGCCGGGCACCGGCGGGCGGGCGGCGATGAAGGAACTCAACGTCATCGGCACCATGCAGCTGCTCGCGGCGTGCCAGAAGGCCCCCAGTCTGCGTCGTCTGGTGGTCAAATCTTCGACAGCCGTCTACGGGGCCTCCCCGGGCGACCCGGCGATGTTCACCGAGGGCACCCAGCCCAAGGTCGCGCCCCGCTCCGGCTTCGCCAAGGACGCCGCCGAGGTCGAGGCCTACGTGCGTGGCTTCGTGCGCCGCCGCAGCGACGTGGACACCACGGTGCTGCGCTTCGCCAACATCATCGGAGCCGGCATCGACTCCCCGGTCACCGGACTGTTCGGCCTGCCGGTGGTGCCGACGATCCTCGGCTACGACGCGCGCCTGCAGTTCGTGCACCCGACCGACGCCCTCGCGGTGCTCCGTCGGGCCGCCACCGAAGCGCACCGCGGCACCTACAACGTGGCCGGGGACGGCATCCTGCTGCTCTCCCAGGCCGCGCGACGGGCGGGCAAGCCGACCCTGCCGGTGGCCGGGCTCGCAGCGAAGGTCGCGGGCCAGTTCCTGCGCCGGGGCGGGCTCAACCTGTCCCCGGAGCTGATCAGCCTGCTCACCCACGGCCGGGCCGTCGACACCACGAAGCTGAAGACCGAGTTCGGCTATACGCCCACCTACTCGACCGCAGCGGCCTTCGAGGAGTTCCTCGCCGAGGTATCGCCCGGGCCCGGTCTCGGCCTCGTCACCACATTGGTCAATCGTGCTGGGAGCGCGAATGAGTGAGCGCAGCGAACTCATCAGGAGTGGCGAATGCGGCTCCGCGAGGACGAAGTCCGTGGCGGAGACGTCATGAGTGACGCCCGGGTGATCCCGTTCAATCCCGACGACCGGGGGCGCGAGCGCGCCGCCGCGCGCGCCGGCGCTCCCGAGACCGGCCTGACCGACGCCGTCCGCGAGGCGATCGGGGCCCGCGGCCGGGTCCTGGACCGCAAGGCCGCCGGCGCCCTGGCCTTCCTGCGCCGCCGGATCAGCGGTGACTACGAGGTCGACGAGTTCGGCTGCGACCCGGACCTGGCCGACAACGTGCTGCTCGCGCCGTTCCGGCCGCTGTACAACACCTGGTTCCGGGTCGAGACCCGCGGCCTGGAGAACATCCCGGAAGGCGCCGGCCTGGTGGTCGGCAACCACTCCGGCACGATCCCGCTCGACGCGATCATGACGATGCTGGCGCTGCGCGATCACCACCCGGAGCAGCGCCGCCTTCGCCCGCTCGGCGCCGACCTGGTCTTCGGCCTGCCGTTCGTCGGCGAGTACGCCCGCAAAGCCGGCGCCACCCTGGCCTGCGGTCCCGACGCGGAGCGGATGCTCACCTCCGGGGAGCTGGTCGGCGTCTGGCCCGAGGGCTACAAGGGCATCGGCAAGCCCTTCAGCGAACGCTACAAGCTCCAGCGCTTCGGCCGCGGCGGGTTCGTGGCCGCCGCCCTGAAGACCGGCGCTCCGATCATCCCCACGGCCATCGTGGGCGCCGAGGAGACCTACCCGGTGCTCGGCAACTCCCGGACCCTGGCGCGGGTTCTCGGGGTCCCTTACGTCCCCCTGACGCCCACGTTTCCCTGGCTCGGGGCGCTCGGTCTCGTCCCGCTGCCGTCCAAATGGTTCATCGAGTTCGGTCGGCCGATTCCGACGGATCAGTATCCGGAGGGCGCGGCTGACGATCCTGCGCTCGTGTTCGATCTCGCTGATCAGGTTCGCGAGGTTATTCAGCAGACGCTGTATCGGCTTTTGATGCAGCGCCGCTCTGTCTTCACGTAGCCCCCGCCTCCTCGGGGGGCGGGCCCGGGGGCGTGCGCCCGGGGGACGGCGCCGGGCGGCGGGCGCCGCGTCGGGACAGGCTTCGGCGCGTTGCGGGTGGGCGGTTGACTTGCGGGTTGGTGAAGCGCCTCCGCTTTAGCCCTCCGCGACGCCCGCCGCCCGTCGCCGTCCGCGGGTGGGTTTCGTGCCCCAGCACATGGGGTCCAGCAAAGAACCCCAGGCATCGAGCCCGGGGGTTTTTTATGTCGCTGGGTTCTGGCTGTTGTTCTTGCGCTCGCGCTCGTTACTCGGCGGCGAGGTGGGCGGTGCGGGCGCCGGTCGGGGAGAAGCTCGCCGACAGGCTGCCGGGGATGGAGGCGCCGACGTCGTTGGTGGGGACCGGGAGGGTCCAGAGGAGCTGCTGGCTGGAGCTGCCGACGGCGTTGGTGGGGCTGCCCTTCAGCGAGCCGGTGTTGAACTCACGGGCGTGCGGGGAGTTCGGCATCGTCGAGACCGAGAGGTGGTCGACGCTGCCGTCCTGGCCGGTCACATTGACCTCGGCGTACTTGCTGACGTCGCGCTGGATGCGCTCCGGCGTGGCGGCCTGGTGCTCGCTCTCGGACTGGGGCTGCTGCTGGGCGGCGGCCTCGGCGGTCTGCTGCTGGGCGGCTTCGGCAGCGACGCGCATCGCTTCGATGGCGGCGGCGACGGCGGCGGCGGAGTCGGTGAGCAGGGCGCGGTCGACGCTGCGGCCGGCCCGGTGCCTGATCGGAGTGGCGCTTGCAGTGACCAAGGCGTGCGCGCTGCCGGTCATGTACGCGACCCGGGCGGCCAGGCCCTCCAGCTCGACCAGCAGCGAGGTCTGGCTGAGCTTCAGTTCGATCGGCAGCAGGTCGCTGACGGCGGAGAGGCCGAGCGCGCGCTCCCTGAGGAACTGGTCCAGGGTGGCCAGCACCGTGGCGTCGCCGGTGCGCTCGAAGATCTCGAAGAACAGCGCGCTGCCGGCGGTGACGGCCTCGGCCATCGCGGACATGGTCTCGCGAAGCTCCTGGACCAGGGCCGGGTCGGCGGCGGCGTTCGGGTTGCTCGCCAGCATCTCCTTGATCTCGGAGAGCCGGGTGGAGGCGATCGCCAGGTAGCGCTCGGCCTTCGCGACATCGTTGGGGGCCAGAGCCAGGCGCATGTTCTCGATGGCCAGCTTCACCTCGTAGAGGCGGTCGCCGGGCAGGGCGCCGCCGCTGGCGATGGCCAGACCCGCGCCGCTACCGGTGGTGATCGCGAGCACCGCGCTCGCGGCGACCAGGCGGCGGCGCCACGGGGCCGGAGCAGTGAGCCCGCCGGCCGGGGTGGTCGTGACCGCGCCGACCGCCAGCAGGCGAGTGCGCAGGGCGAGCTTGAAGGTGTCAGAAGGGGCGGCGACGCTCAGGCCGGTGCCGACCCCGTGCAGGGAGTCCGCCAGGCGCGCCAGGGGGGCCACCGACATTTCGTCGACGGTCCCGCCATCCAGCGCGAGGGCGAATTGACGCACGCGCTGCCGCTCACGCGGCATAACGGTCACCGAACCCACCCCCGGCCGTCCCTGTTTGCAGCATTGGGTTGTCGTCCGGGATAACGACCAGGACCGGAGGAAGTTACGGCTTCACAAGGTCCCCGTGAAATTGCGCGTGCCGATGCCGGTGCCGTCGGGGAAATCGCAGCGCTCATCGGACGTCCTCCGGCAGCAGAGCGGCGAGGGCCCGGATCGCCCGGTACTGCAGCGTCTTGATGGCGCCTTCGTTCTTGCCCATGATCCTTGCGGTCTCGGCCACCGACAGCCCCTGGAGGAACCGCAGCACCAGGCATTCCTGCTGCTGGGCATTCAGGCGCTGCACGGCCTCCAGCAGGGCGGCGTTGGTGAAGGCCGCCATGACTTCGCCCTCGGGGCTGTCCTCGAGGTGGTCGTCGGTGTCGACCATGTCCGCCGTGGTGACCTCGAGCCGGAACCGGCTGGACTTGAAGTGGTCGGCGACCAGGTTCCGGGCGATCGTGACCAGCCAGGCCCCGAAGTCCCGGCCCTGCCAGGTGAAGGTCTCGACCTTGCGTAGCGCGCGCAGGAAGGTCTCGCTGGTCAGGTCCTCGGCGAGTTGGCGGGAGCCCACCCGGTAGTAGACGTAGCGGTGGATGGTGTCGACGTAGCGGTCGTAGAGCTGGGCGAAGGCCTCGGTGTCCCCGCCCTTGGCCCGGTCCACCAGCGCCGTAACGCGGCGGACCTCGGGGTCTTCGAGCCCGACCGAGGCGGACGGGGCGGCCTGGCCGGGGAGGCCGTAGACGCTTCCCGGGGCGGCCGCACCGGCCGCCATGCTCAGCAGGACGTGCGATGAGGTTTCAGCCGTCGGCCTGCGGTGACGTCCGCCGGACCGGGCCAGCGCGGGCACCGCACCGACGGATAGCCCTCCGGCGACCGCCAGGGTGGGCGGCGCCATGAGGGCGTCGCGCAGGCGTGCGAGGCCTGACGCGTCGACTAACGGCGGACGGGACATCGGCTCCCCGGGCGGCGGCGGACGGGAGGGGTGCTAATCCGAAGGTGTGGGCAACTGTAGACACGGAAAGTGGGACAGGACAGCTGTTGTGGAACAACCTTGACCTTCCCGTCCTGAAGCGCCTCAACACCGCCGTTCGGGTGAACGTTGCGCAGTCCCGGCAATGCGGTCCGCTACCGATGTGCGATCGGACAAAATTCAGCGGATCGAACAAATGATGGGCCTGTGAGCGGCGAACTGGTCGGGCCGGAGCAGTCAGAGCTGTCCGCTCAGTCGGCGGCGGTGCAGTGAGATCGCAGCGGCGATTCCGCCGGCCATCGCACCTGCACCGGCGGCGGTCGGAAGTCCGATTTTCGCCGCTTTTCGCCCGGTTCGGTAATCCCGGATCCGCCACCCGTGGGCCTTGGCGTGGGCGCGCAGCCCGGCGTCCGGATTCACCGCGCACGGGTGCCCGACCAGGGACAGCAGCGGGATGTCGTTGGCGGAATCGCTGTACGCCGAGCAGCGGCTGAGGTCGAGGCCCTCGCGCTCCGCCAATTCCTCCACGGCCCGCGCCTTGGCCAGGCCATGCAGAGGCTCGCCGACCAGGCGGCCGGTGTAGAGGCCGTTCCGCACCTCGGCCACCGTTCCGAGGGCTCCGGTCAGGCCGAGCCGGCGGGCGATCGTGGTGGCCAGTTCGACCGGGGTCGCCGTCACCAGCCACACCTGCTGCCCGGCGTAGAGATGCATCTGGGTCAGCGCCCGCGTTCCCGGCCAGATCCGCTTGGAGATCACTTCGTCGAATATCTCTTCGCCGACCTGGACCAATTCCTCGACCGAGTGGCCGTCGATGAATGACAGCGCCATGGCTTTCGCCGAATCCATGTCGTCCTGATCTTCCGAACCGGCCACGACGAATTTCAACTGCATGATCCCCATCCGCGCGATGTCGCGGGTGCTGAAGAATCGACGCGCGTACAAACCGCGGGCGAGGTGAAAGATCGAGGCGCCGCGGACGATCGTGTTGTCCACGTCGAAAAATGCCGCCGCACCACCCCCGGTGTCTGCCTCGGCCGACATGATCGAAAGCTTAGGGCGTACCTCGACGGTGCGCCTTCGCCGTGGGGCCGCTGTGCCAGACTGCGGCGCCGTGGGGAGTGCACCCGATCGAAGCGGAGCGGGGCCGCCGGCCAATCTGGCCGGGCTGCTGTCGGCCGCCGCGGCTCGCGACCCGGAGGGCCTCGCGCTGGTCGCCGGTGGACACGGCCTGAGCTGGTCCGAGCTGGACGCCACCGTGACCGCCGTCGCCGCCGGCCTGCGGGCCCGCGACCTGCGCTTCGGTGACCGGGTCGCGATGTCGCTGCCGAACAGCGTCGGCTTCGTCCAGCTCTACCTGGGCGCGCTGCGGGCCGGCCTGGTGGTGGCCCCGCTGGACCCCTCGACCCCGACGGCCGACACCGATGCCGCGCTCGCCGACACCGGCGCCCGGCTGCACGTCACTCACGAGGCCGCGGTGGCCGACCTGATCGGCGCCGGAACCGGCACCGGCACTGCTCCCGAGCCTGGCCCGGTGCCGGGCGGGGAGTCCCTGGCGGCGCTGCTGCAGACCGCCGGCACCGGCGGCCGGCCGAAGCGGGCGATGCTCTCCCATCGCGCCCTGCTGGCGAACCTGGACCAGATGGCCGCTCTGGAGCCGGCGCCGGTGGTGGCGGCCGACGTCGTCCTGCTGGCGCTCCCGATGTTCCACGTCTTCGGCCTCAACGCGGTCTTCGGGCAGGCGCTGCACGCCGGCGCGAGGATGGTGCTGGCCCCGGACGGCCAGCTCGACGCCGCGGCATCGCTGTTGGATTTGGTCGCGTCCTCCGGGGTGACCAGCGTGGCCGGCACCCCCGAGCTGTACGCGGCCTGGACCGCCCACCCGCGGGCCCGGGAGGCCCTGGCCGGGGTGCGGGTGCTGGTCAGCGGCTCGGCGC
>NZ_JACDFE010000292.1 GCF_013815995.1 Sporichthya sp. | reverse complement strand
CTCTTCTACCGCCTGCTCCAGCAGGCCGTCGCCACCGATCCACACCCGCTGAACGAACTGATCGTCAGATACCAGTCCCGATAAGGATCACTGCACTCAAGCAGATATGCAGATCCCGGATCGACCCGCGACGAACGCGATCCGGGTGCCGTCGGGTGAGTACACTGCGCGGTTGTCGTCGCCGGGCGAATCGGTGAGCTTGCGCAGGTCTGACCCGTCGAGAGCCATGTCGTAGATGTCGTCGTCCCCGTCACGCCAGCTCGAGAAGGCGATCCGGGCGTTGTCCGGGGAGAACGTGGGGCTGTCGCTGTCCGCGCGGTGACGCGTGAGGCGGGTCTGACCGCTGCCGTCGGCCCGCATCACGTACACCTCGCCGTTGCGCAGCCCGCCGTCGGCGTCCCGCTTGCTGGTGAACGCGATCCGGCTGCCGTCCGGGGAGAACACCGGCTCGAAGTCGATCTCCCGGTTGTGGGTGAGCCGCCGCTGGTTCGTGCCGTCGGCATCCATCACGTAGATCTCGGAACTGCCGTGCTGGAGGCTGACGTACGCGATCCGGCTGCCGTCCGGGGAGAACACCGGGCCGTACTCGTCCGCGCCGGAACCCGTGAGGCGCTGCTGCTTCCCGCGGCCGTCGGCGTTCATCACGTAGACCTGCGCCTGCCCGTGCCGGTAGCTCGTGAAGGCGATTCGGGTGCCGTCCGGGGACAGATCCGGCTCGGAGTCCTGATCGGCGTCGCGGGTGAGGCGAAGCTGACCCGTCCCGTCGGCGTTCATCGTGAACACCTCGCCGAGGCCGAGATCCCGGATGAGGACGAACCGCCCGGTGAGGCCGGAGTGCGCCGATGGAGTGGGGCCGGCGGACACGGCGGCCGTCGGGCGCCCCGGCCGGGCCGCCGGAGTCGTGTCCTGCGAACAGGCGCTCAGGGCCATGAGCGCCAGCGCCGCGCACAGCCACCTTGGGACCCCGAGGCTCCGGGAGGTTCGGGCCACGGCTTCGAGGATCGCACAGGAGGAGTTCGGTCCGGCGGGTCTGCTGTCCGCACGTAGGACGAGATGGATCTCACTACGTAGCACATTGAGTGCTACAATCTCGGGATGGAACGCATCGGAATCCGCGAGCTTCGGCAGCACGCGTCCCGCTACCTCTCGCTGGTGAAGGCCGGCGAGACCGTGGAGGTGACCGAGCGCGGCGAATTGATCGCCCTGCTAACCCCGCCGAGGCCGGGCCAGAGTGAGCGGGAGCGCCTGATCGCCGAAGGACGACTCGTGCCTGCCGCCGGCCCCACCGGCCGGGCCAGATCAGGTCGTGCGGTTCCGATCGCCGCAGGCGAGCCGTCGAACACCGAACTCCTCGACGCGGAACGCGAGGATCGCTTGTGATCTTTCTGGATTCCTCGGCGTTGATGAAACTCACCCGCGAGGAAGCCGAGACGCTTGCGCTGCGCGCGTGGCTGGCCGACCGGCCCACCGAATCGCTGGTGACGAGCGAACTCGGCCGGGTCGAGGTGTTCCGGGCGTCGCGCAGGGCCGGAGCCGACGTTTTGGCCGAGGCCCGCCTCGTGGTTGCCGATGTCGACCTGATCCCGCTCGACCGAGCGGTGCAGGACCGCGCCTGCGAGCTCGGCGGCTGGCTGTTGCGCACCCTCGACGCCCTGCACCTCGCTTCGGCGCTGCTTATCAGCTCGGAGCTGACGGCCCTGGTCGCCTACGACCTGCGGCTCTTGGACGCGGCCGAGGCCACTGGCCTGGTCGTTGCCGCCCCGGGGGCGGAGCCCGCGGTCTTGCCGCCTTCGAACTGACGGGCCGGATCTCAACAGCCGTCACCCCCGGCGGCCTCGGACCCGCTTCGCGGGCCCGTCCTAGCGGACTCGTAACGCAGGTGTCCGGTTTGTCCAGCCCCGCTCGGGGTGATCGCCGCAACTGACGGGTCGTCGGCCTCTACTCTGATCAACATGTGCGGGATCGTGGGTTACGTCGGCGGGGACGGCGCTCTGGACGTAGTGCTCGGGGGTCTGAAGCGCCTGGAGTACCGGGGCTACGACTCCGCCGGGGTGGCGCTGGTCGCCAATGGCGAGCTCAGCGTTGCCCGCAAGGCGGGCAAGCTGGTCAATCTGGTGAACCTGCTCGCTGAGGAGCCGCTGCCGGCTACCCAGACCGCGATGGGGCACACCCGGTGGGCGACGCACGGCGGACCCACCGACCGCAACGCGCACCCGCACCGGGACTGCACCGGCAAGGTCGCCGTCATCCACAACGGGATCATCGAGAACTTCGCCCAGCTCCGTGAGGAGCTCGAGTCGCGCGGTTGCGAGATGTCGTCGGACACCGACACCGAGATCGTCGCGCACCTGCTGTCGCTGACCTTCGAGGCCGCCGGGCGTGACCTGGCCGAGGCGATGCGCCAGGTCTGCGGTCGGCTGGAAGGCGCCTTCACGCTGGTCGCCGTGCACGCCGACCTGCCCGACGTGGTCGTCGGTGCCCGGCGCAACTCCCCGCTGGTGGTCGGCCTCGGCGAGGGCGAGAACTTCCTCGCCTCCGACGTCGCCGCCTTCATCGCCTACACCCGCGAGGCCCTCGAGCTCGGCCAGGACCAGGTCGTCGAGCTGCGCCGCGAAGGGGTGACCGTCACCAACTTCGACGGCACGCCGGCCGCGGTCCGTCAGTTCCACGTCGACTGGGACGCCGCCGCCGCCGAGAAGGGCGGCTACGACTACTTCATGCTCAAGGAGATCAACGAGCAGCCCAAGGCGATCGCCGACACCTTGCTCGGCCGCGTCGGCCTCGACGGCCAGCTCGTCCTGGACGAGATGCGCCTCTCGGACGAGGAGCTGCGCGAGGTCGACAAGATCGTCATCGTCTCCTGCGGCACCAGCTTCCACGCCGGCCTGATCGCGAAGTACGCCATCGAGCACTGGACCCGGATCCCGTGCGAGGTCGAACTCGCGTCGGAGTTCCGCTACCGCGACCCGATCCTGTCCCGCTCCACGCTGGTGATCGCGATCTCGCAGTCAGGCGAGACAGCGGACACCCTGATGGCGGTCCGGCACGCCCGCGAGCAGCGCTCCCGGGTGCTGGCCATCTGCAACACCAACGGCTCGACGATCCCGCGCGAGTCCGACGCGGTCGTCTACACCCACGCCGGCCCGGAGATCGCGGTCGCCTCCACCAAAGCGTTCCTCGCGCAGATCGTCGCCTGCTACATCGTCGGCCTGTACCTCGCGCAGGTCCGCGGCACCAAGTTCGGTGACGAGATCTCCGACGTCATGAACCAGATCAACGAGATGCCCGCCGCGGTCGAAAAGGTGTTGGAGACCATCGAGCCGGTGCGCAAGCTCGCGCTGCAGCTCAAGGACGCCAAGTCCGTGCTGTTCCTCGGCCGGCACGTCGGCTACCCGGTGGCTCTCGAGGGCGCCCTCAAGCTCAAGGAACTCGCGTACATGCACGCCGAGGGCTTCGCCGCCGGCGAGCTGAAGCACGGCCCGATCGCGCTGATCGAGGAGGGCGTCCCGGTCGTGGTCACCGTCCCGTCGCCCTCCGCGCGGCACCGGTTGCACGACAAGATCGTGTCCTCCATCCAGGAGGTCAGGGCCCGCGGCGCGTACACCATCGTGATCGCGGAGGAGGGCGACGAGGCCGTCGTCCCCTACGCCAACATGCTGATCCGGGTGCCCCAGGTGCCGACGTTGATGCAGCCGCTCGTCACGACCGTCCCGCTCCAGGTCTTCGCCTGCGAGATGGCCACCGTGAAGGGTTACGACGTCGACCAGCCCCGCAACCTCGCCAAGTCTGTGACGGTCGAGTAGCCGCACCTCCGCGGGACGTCGTCCCGCATGGGCGGGTGTCAGCCTGCACGCAGGCTGACATGTGCCCGCTGGGGCTGACACGTCGCGCTGCATCCCGCGAGAACCCGGCCACTAGGGTTTCGGCTGTGATCGTGGGAGTCGGCATCGATGTCTGCGACATCAGCCGCTTCGCCCTCGCGATCGCGCGGACGCCGGGGCTGGCGCCGCGGTTGTTCACCCCGGCTGAGCTGACCCGTGGCACCGCCTCGCTGGCCGCCCGGTTCGCCGCCAAGGAAGCCATCGCCAAGGCGCTCGGTGCGCCGAGTGGCCTGTCCTGGCAGGACGCGGAGATCCTCAGCGACCGCAGCGGGCGCCCGATGCTCACGGTGCGCGGCACGGTGGCGGAGCGGGCCCGCGTCCTCGGCGTCTCGGGCTGGCACATCTCGCTGTCCCATGACGCCGGTATCGCCTCCGCGCTGGTGGTGGCCGAGGGTTGGGGGACACCCTCGATGAGCGCGGCGTCGCAGGCCGGCCTCGGCCCGCCGTTCGCCCCGCCCCCGGAGACGTAGGTGCGAGCCGCCCATCGGGTCGTCGACATCCGGGCCGCCGAGGCTGCGTTGCACGCCGAGCTGCAGCGGGCCGGTCGCGGTGTCGACGTCCTGATGGAGCGGGCTGCGACCGGGCTGGCCACCGCCTGCGTCGCGTTGCTCGGCCGGGTCTACGGCGCCCGCGTCGTGCTGCTCGTCGGCAGCGGTGACAACGGCGGCGACGCGCTCTACGCCGGGGCCCGACTCGCC
>NZ_JACDFE010000291.1 GCF_013815995.1 Sporichthya sp. | reverse complement strand
GCCGTGGCCGGACGCCGCCCGGGAGGAACTGGTCCGTCTGCTCGGCGCCGGCCGGCCCGCGGTCGCGGTGTGGGAGTCCCTCGACCTGGCCGGGGTGATGATCACCCTGCTGCCGGACTGGGCCCGGGTCAGCTGTCGGCCGCAGCGCAACGCGGTGCACCGTTTCACCGTCGACCGGCACCTGGTCGAGGCCGCGGCCAACGCCGCCGCACTGACCCGGCGGGTGGCGCGCCCGGACCTGCTGCTGATCGGCTGCCTGCTGCACGACATCGGCAAGGGCTGGCCCGGCGACCACAGCGTCGTCGGCGCGACCATCGTGCGCGACCTGGCACCGCGCCTGGGCTTCTGTGCGCCGGACGTCGACGTACTGGCGATGCTGGTCACTCACCACCTGTTGTTGCCGGACACCGCCACCCGACGCGACCTCGACGACCCGCGCACCATCGAGCAGGTCGCCGAAGCGGTCGGCACGGTGGAGAACCTCGACCTGCTCGCCGCCCTGACCGAGGCCGATGCGCTGGCGACCGCACCGGTGGCGTGGACGCCGTGGCGCGCGGAGCTGATCAAGGCCCTGGTGGAGAAGACCCGGGCCGTGCTGTCGGGCAAGCCGGTGCCGGGCTCGCCCGGACTCTCGGGCGCGCAGCGCGCCCTGGCCCGGCCGGGAGTCATCGACGTGCACATCGGAGGCAGTGACCACCAGGGGGGCGAGAACGAGGGGACCATCGTCACCGTCGTCTCGCCGGACCGCCTCGGCCTGCTGGCCACCGTGGCCGGGGTGTTCGGCGTGCACCGCCTCGGGGTCCGTTCCGCCGTGACGGAGACCATCGACACCGCCGCGGTGACGGTCTGGACCGTGCACCCGGACTTCGGCTCCCCGCCGGACGCCGCCGTGCTGCGCGGTGACATCGTCCGCGCGCTGGACGGCACCCTCGACATCAGCGAGCGGCTCGCCCGCCGCGAGGCCTCACAGAAGCTGCGGCCCGGCATCGAGGTGCCGCCACCGAGCGTGCACCTCGTCCCCGACGCCTCGGACTCGGCGACCGTCCTGGAGATCCGCGCGCACGACCGCCCGGGCCTGCTGCACCGGGTCGGCCGGGCCCTGTCCGCCGCCGAGGTGGACATCCGCTCGGCCAAGGTCAGCACCTGGGGCGCCGAAGCGGTCGACGTCTTCTACATCGTGGACCCGGTCACCGGGGAGGCCCTGGACGAGGCGCGGGCCACCGCGGTCGTCAAGTCCGTCCTCGACGCGTTGGACTGATCCCCGCGGGCGCGTGTCAGCCCGCCTGCGGGCTGACATGCGCCCGCCAGGGACGTCGTCCCGCAGGACGTAGGCTGGGCGGCGACCCATAGCGCCCGTCGTGAGGACCTCCGCCCCGTGTTCGACACCCTGTCCGACCGCCTAGCAGCGTCCTTCAAGAACCTGCGCGGCAAGGGCCGGCTCTCCGAGGCCGACATCGACGCGACCGCGCGCGAGATCCGCGTCGCGCTGCTCGAGGCCGACGTCGCGCTGCCCGTGGTCAAGGAGTTCATCGAGGCGGTGAAGGCCCGCGCGCGGGGTGCCGAGGTCAGCGCGGCCCTGAACCCGGCGCAGCAGGTCATCAAGATCGTCAACGACGAACTGGTCAACATCCTGGGCGGCGAGACCCGCCGGCTGCGGTACGCCAAGACGGCGCCGACCGTGATCATGCTCGCCGGTCTGCAGGGCGCCGGTAAGACGACGCTGGCCGGCAAGCTTGCGAAGTGGCTGGCCAAGGCGGGCCACCAGCCGATGCTGGTCGCGGCCGACCTGCAGCGCCCGAACGCCGTGCAGCAACTGCAGGTGGTCGGCGAGCGCGCGGGGGTCGTGGTCTACGCGCCCGAGCCGGGCAGTGGCGTGGGTGACCCGATCAAGGTGGCACGGGACTCGATCGACGAGGCCCGCCGCCGCCAGCACGACATCGTCATCGTCGATACGGCCGGCCGCCTCGGTGTCGACGCCGAGATGATGAAGCAGGCCGCGAACATCCGCGACGCGGTCAGTCCGGACGAGATCCTCTTCGTCGTCGACGCGATGATCGGCCAGGACGCCGTCACCACGGCCCAGGCCTTCATGGACGGCGTCGGTTTCGACGGCGTGGTGCTCACCAAGCTCGACGGCGACGCCCGCGGTGGTGCCGCCCTGTCCGTCGCCAAGGTGACGGGCCGTCAGATCATGTTCGCCTCGAACGGCGAGAAGCTCGAGGACTTCGACGCCTTCCACCCCGACCGGATGGCCTCGCGCATCCTCGGGATGGGCGACATGCTCACCCTGATCGAGCAGGCCGAGCAGCATTTCGAGGCCGAGGCGACCGCCAAGATGGCGGACAAGCTCCTGCGCGGCGGTAAGGGCAACGAGTTCACCCTCGAGGACTTCAAGCAGCAGATGATGCAGGTCCGCAAGATGGGCTCCTTCAGCAAGATCATCAAGATGCTGCCCGGCATGGGCGAGATGAAGGAACAGATCGACCAGATCGACGACAAGGAGCTCGACCGCGTCGTCGCGATCATCAACGGCATGACTCCCGCCGAGCGGGACGACCCGAAGATCATCAACGGCTCCCGGCGGGCCCGCATCGCCAAGGGTTCCGGGGTCGAGGTCGGCGAGATCAACCAGCTGGTCGACCGTTTCTTCGAGGCCCGCAAGGTCATGAAGCAGATGGCCGGTGGCATGGGCGGGATGAAGGGGATGCAGGGAAACCCACTGGCGGGGATGGGCGGCATGCCCGGCCTCGGCGGCGGCGGCAAGAAGTCCCGCGGCAAGGCCCAGCAGACCCGCCCGGCCAAGGGCAAGGGCAAGCGCAGCTCGGGCAACCCGGCCAAGCGCGCGCAGGACGAGGCCGCCGAGGCCGCCCGCGCCGACGCAGCGGACAACGCGCCCATCAACTTCGAACTGCCCGCGGAGTTCAAGGGCCTGCTGCCCCCCGACGGGAAGTAGGCCGAGAGAGATGCCGAGGGAGATGGAGCCCCTCCACGTCCGCGGCGTGCGGCTGCCCGACGAGCAGCCCGTCGACCTCTGGATCCGCGACGGCCACGTCACTTACGAACCGGTCCTCGGCGCGACCACGGTCGGCACCGGCTGGATCGTGCCCGGGCTGGTCGACATGCACTGCCACATCGGGCTGGCCTCGCGCGGCGAGACCGACCGGGCGGCCACCGAGGTGCAGGCGCTGGCCTCCCGGGACACCGGGGTGCTGCTGGCCCGGGACTGCGGTGCGCCCGGTGACACGCGCTGGCTCGACGAGCGCGAGGACCTGCCGCGGGTGGTGCGCGCCGGCCGGCACATCGCCCGGCCCAAGCGTTACATCCGCGGCGTGAGCGTCGACGTCGAGCCGCCGGCGCTGGCGGCCACCGTCGCTGACCAGGCCGGCCGCGGTGACGGCTGGGTGAAGATCGTCGGGGACTGGATCGACCGGGACGCCGGCGACATGACCCCGCTGTGGCCCGTCGAGGAGTTGCGCGCGGCGGTGTCGGCCGCCCACGCCGGCGGGGCCCGGGTGACCACGCACGTCTTCGGCCGCCAGGCGCTCGCGGAGGCCCTGCAGGCCGGGTTCGACTGCATCGAGCACGGCACCGGCCTCGACGACGAACTCACCACGCTGATGGCCTCGATGCAGGTGGCCCTGGTGCCGACGCTTCTCAACGTGGTCGACAACTTCCCGGGGATCGCCGACTCCGGCGCCGAGAAGTTCCCCGCCTACGCCGCGCAGATGCGTGCGTTGTGGGCCGGCGCGCCCGAGCGGATCGCCACCGCCTACCAGGCTGGGGTTCCGATCTACGTCGGCACCGACGCCGGCGGGGTGATCGCGCACGGGCGGATCGTGGACGAGATGGCCACCCTGCACCGGGCGGGTCTCCCGCTGGACTACGTGCTCGGCGGCGCCTCCTGGCGGGCCCGCGAGTACCTCGGCCGCCCGGGCCTGGCCGAGGGCGACCCGGCGGACCTGGTCGTGTTCGACGCCGACCCGCGCCTCGACCTGGCAACCCTCGCCGCCCCGACCCGGATCGTCCTCCGCGGCCGGGTCATCTCCTGATGACGTTCGCCTGAGCGGGATTCGGCGGGTTCCGGGCGCTCTGGCATACTGAGCCGCTGCATCGCCGGTCCGGGCCCTCTACCCCGCCGGGCGAGAAGCGGGTTCGCGTCTTCCGGTATCCCACCCGGGTGTCGCCGCCCATCGAAGCAAACTTCAGGAGAACCAGGCTCGTGGCCGTCAAGATCAAGCTCAAGCGGATGGGCAAGATCCGTTCGCCGCACTACCGGGTTGTCGTCGCGGACTCCCGTACCAAGCGTGACGGTCGTGCGATCGAGGAGATCGGGAAGTACCACCCGACCTATGACCCGTCGCTGATCGAGATCGATTCCGAGCGTGCGCAGCACTGGCTGAAGGTCGGCGCGCAGCCGACCGAGGCCGTCCTGGCGCTGTTCAAGGTCACCGGAGACTGGCAGAAGTTCAAGGGGCTGCCCGGCGCCGAGGGGACCCTGCGGGTCGCCGAGAAGGTCGAGAAGCAGGGCGGCGTCGCGTTCGTCGCGGCCGGCCTGGACGTCGGCGCCGGGGCGAAGGCCCGGGC
>NZ_JACDFE010000093.1 GCF_013815995.1 Sporichthya sp. | reverse complement strand
AGGCCGCACTGAACCGGCTCGCGCTGCGCTGGCGCCGGCAGCTCGGCGCCGACGTCCGGGTCGTTGACGCCGCTGCGACCGGCGCCTCGGTCGGCGGGACCGTCGAGGCGCTGCAGGCCGCCGGCTGCACCCGCGTCGACGTCGCCGCCTGGTTCCTCGCGCCGGGGTTGCTGCTGGACCGCGCTACTGCCCAAGCCTTCGCCGCCGGCGCGGGCTCCGTCGCCGCTCCCCTGGGCGCCGCCCCCGAGGTCGTCGCCACCGTCCTGCGCCGCTTCGACGCCGTCGCAGTGGGCGCGGCCCGCGTGGCCTAGTCGTCCCACCGAGGCTGAGGCTGCAATTCGTTACGCATGGGCCGAAGTTCTCGACCCAGGAAGCGCCGCCAGTAACGAAATGCAGCTTCAGCCTCGCCTGAGGCTCGGGCGATCGTCGGGGTGCATGAGTCAAGCCAACACCTCCGTCCCCGGCGCGCAGTCTCGCCTTACCCGGGTGCGGCGTGGTCGAGTACGGCCGTGAGCGAGCAGATCCCGGCCGAGCATGCCGGCGAGGCGCACCCTGGCGGCACCTCCGGCAACCGGATGAACCGGCTGCGCGCCGCGGTGCTCGGGGCCAACGACGGAATCGTCTCCGAGGCCGGTTTGGTCGTCGGGGTGGCCGGGGCGACCACCGACCGCGCGACCCTGCTCACGGCCGGGCTGGCCGGCCTGGTCGCGGGGGCGGTGTCGATGTCGCTGGGCGAGTACGTCTCGGTCAGCTCCCAACGCGATGCCGAGCGGGAGTTGCTGGCCAAGGAGCGCCGCGAGCTCGCCGAGGAACCCGAGGCCGAGCTGGAGGAGCTGGCCGAGCTGTACGAGCAGAAGGGCCTGCGCCCGGAGACGGCGCGCCAGGTCGCCGAGGAGCTCAGCGCGGTCGACGCGCTCGGTGCGCACGCCGAGACCGAGCTGCACATCGACCCGGACGACCTGGTGAATCCGCTCACAGCCGGGACCGCGTCAGCCATCGCCTTCGTGCTCGGCGCGCTGCTGCCCCTGCTGGCGATCACGCTGCCGCCGACGGACGCCCGGGTCCTGATTGCGGTCCTGGTCACGTTGCTGGCGCTGAGTCTGACGGGCTGGCTGTCGGCGAAGGCCGGGGGCGGGAGCCAGCGGCGCGCCGTGGCCCGGGTCTTGATCGGGGGCGGGATCGCGCTTGCCATCACCTACGCGATCGGAAATCTCACCGGAGCAGCGGTCAACTAGCTGGAAGTAGCCGGGATAACAGCTGTGGAATCCGGGGTAGGTGCCCCGCGTGCGACAGGATGGCGGGCCAGAGGACACCTCCCAGGCCGACGCGGCGCGGCGCGGGAGCGTCACAGACCGGAAAGGCCGCAACCCCATGGAAGAGCTGGAAGCCGTTTGGCCGGGCCGGGCCTATCCCCTGGGTGCCACCTACGACGGGACGGGCACCAACTTCGCGATCTTCTCCGAAGTGGCGGAGAAGGTAGAGCTGTGCCTCTACGACGAGCGCAGCCGGGAGCAGCGCGTCGTGCTGCCGGAGGTCGACGCATTCGTCTGGCACGGCTACCTGCCCGGGATCGAACCCGGTCAGCGCTACGGCTACCGCGTGCACGGTCCGCACAACCCGTCCCGCGGGCAGCGCTGCAATCCCAACAAGCTGCTGGTCGACCCCTACGCCAGGGCGGTCGACGGGGAGATCATCTGGAACGAAGCGCTCTACGGATACCGCTTCAACGCCCCCAACCAACGCAACAACACCAACTCGGCGAAGTACACCGCGTTCTCGGTGGTTGCCAATCCCTACTTCGACTGGGGCGACGACCGGCACCCACGCACCCCGTACCACGAGACGGTGATCTACGAGGCCCATGTCAAGGGCCTGACGGCGACCCACCCGGAGATTCCGCGATCGATTCGCGGGACCTACGCCGGGCTCGGGCACCCGGTGATGATCGATCACCTCCGCAGCCTCGGCGTCACCGCCGTCGAGCTCATGCCGGTGCACCAGTTCGTGCACGACCACACGCTGGAGCAGAAGGGCCTGCGCAACTACTGGGGTTACAACTCGCTCGCCTTCTTCGCCCCGCACAACGGCTACGCCTCCCGCGGGACCGACGGCCAGCAGGTCCAGGAGTTCCGGGCGATGGTCAAGTCGCTGCACCGGGCCGGCATCGAGGTCATCCTCGACGTGGTCTACAACCACACCGCGGAAGGCAACCATCTGGGCCCGACGCTGGCCTACCGCGGGCTGGACAACGCCGCCTACTACCGGCTGGGCGAGGATGCCCGGTACTACTACGACACCACCGGCACCGGGAACACCCTGCTCATGCGCAGTCCGCACGTGCTGCAGATGATCATGGACTCGCTGCGCTACTGGATCACCGAGATGCACGTGGATGGCTTCCGCTTCGACCTGGCTGCCACCCTGGCGCGGCAGTTCCACGAGGTCGACCGGCTCTCCGCCTTCTTCGACCTGTGCCAGCAGGACCCGATCGTCTCGCAGGCCAAACTCATCGCCGAGCCGTGGGACCTCGGCGAGGGCGGTTACCAGGTCGGCAACTTCCCGCCGCTGTGGACCGAGTGGAACGGCGAGTACCGCGACAAGGTCCGCGACTTCTGGCGCGGTGAACCGCACAACGTCGCCGAATTCGCCTCCCGGCTGACCGGCTCCTCGGACCTCTACCAGAGCGACGGACGCCGGCCCTGGGCCAGCATCAACTTCGTGACCGCGCACGACGGCTTCACCTTGCACGACCTGGTCTCCTACAACGACAAGCACAACGACGCGAACGGGGAGAACGGCAACGACGGGGAGAGTCACAACCGGTCCTGGAACTGCGGGGCCGAGGGGGAAACGGCCGACCCGGCCGTGCTCGCTCTGAGGGCACGTCAGCAACGGAACTTCATCGCCACCCTGTTCCTGTCCCAGGGGGTGCCGATGCTGTTGCACGGGGACGAGCTCGGCCGCACTCAGCGTGGAAACAACAATGCGTACTGCCAGGACAATGAGATCTCCTGGGTGAACTGGGGCGTGATCGACACCGACCTGCTCGCCTTCACCCGCTCCGTTGCCCAGCTGCGCTCCGAGCACCCGGTGTTCCGTCGCCGCCGATTCTTCTCCGGTCGTGACCAGGGCGACACCATCGGCGACATCGCCTGGTTCACCCCCGATGCGGCCTACATGACCGACCAGGACTGGTCGGCAGGCTTCGCCAAATCCCTCGCGGTGTTCCTCAACGGATCGGCGATCACCGAACTCGGTGCGCGCGGCGACCGCGTGGTCGACGACAGCTTCTACCTGCTGTTCAACGCTCACCACGGCGAACTCGACTTCACCATGCCGTCCGAGACCTACGGCGAGGCGTGGGAAGCCCTGCTGGACACCGCGGAACCCGACGTCGGCGGGCGCAAACCCTACCGGGCCGGGGAGCAGGTCCCGATGCTGGATCGCTCGATGATGGTGCTCCGTCGATGCTGATGCCGGGCCTGATCAGCTCCACCTACCGTCTGCAACTCAGCTCGGCCTTCACCTTCACCGACGCCGCCCGCGCGGTTCCGCACATCGCCTCGCTCGGGGTCAGCCACCTGTACCTCTCCCCGATCCTGCAGGCCACCCCCGGGTCCACCCACGGCTACGACGTGGTCGACCACACCCGCCTGGCCGACGACCTGGGCGGCCGGGACGGCTTCACCATCCTCAGCGCAGCCGCCCGCGTTGCCGGCCTGGGCATTGTGGTGGACGTCGTGCCCAACCACATGGCGTTGCCGACCCCGGCGACCCTCAACGTGCCGCTGTGGTCGGTGCTGCGCGACGGACCCGGCTCGCCCTACGCCCGTTGGTTCGACGTGGACTGGACGGTGCCGGACCGGGCCATGCTGATGCCGCTGCTCGGCCGCCGGATCGGTGAGTGCCTGAGCGACGGGGAGATCCGCGTCGACCGCTCCGGGCCTGAGCCGTTGGTGCGCTACTTCGACCACGTCCTGCCCGTCCGGCCGGGTACCGAGGCTCTCGAGCTCGACGCCCTGCTGGACCGGCAGTGGTACCGGCTCGCGTACTGGCGGGTCGCCGACGAGGAACTGAACTACCGGCGGTTCTTCGACATCGACACCCTGGCCGCATTGCGGGTCGAGAACGACGAGGTCTTCGTCGAGTCCCACCGCCTTCTCGCCGAGCTGGTCCGGGACGGGCTGGTGCAGGGCCTGCGGATCGACCACCCCGACGGTTTGGCCGACCCGCACGGCTATCTGACGCGTCTTCAGGACCTCACCGGCGGCTGCTGGGTGGTGGTCGAGAAGATCCTCGAGGCCGAGGAGGAGCTCCCCACGGACTGGGCGTGCGCCGGCACCACCGGCTACGACGCCCTCCTGCGCGCCGGCGGAGTGTTCGCCGACCCGGTAGCGGGCGCGACCCTGTCCGAGGTCTGGACCCGTCTGGTGCACGGCGAGGACTCCCCCGAGCCGCCCCCGGACTACCCCGCGGTCGTCGAGGCCGCCAAGCGCGAAGTACTGACCGGGAGTCTCTACGCCGAGGTGGTGCGCCTCACCGGGCTGCTGGCGAGCATCTGCCACGACGACATCCATCTGCGCGATCACACCCCGCGCGGGCTGGAGGAGTCCCTGGTCGAACTGATGGTGGCCTTCCCGGTGTACCGCGCCTACGTCCACCCGGGGGAGCCGGCCCCGGTGGCATCGGTGGCGGTGCTGGACGAGGCCACCGCCCGCGCCCTGGAACGACTGCCCGAGGAACGTCACGCCACCGTGGAACTGGTGCGCGACCTGGCCCTCGGCCGGCACGGGCGCGACACCCGGCTCGATGAGTTCGTGGTCCGCTTCCAACAGACCACCGGCCCGGTGATGGCCAAGGGCGTGGAGGACACCGCGTTCTACCGCTGGTTCCCGCTCGGCTTCGCCAACGAGGTCGGCGGCCTGCCGGACCGGGTCGGCGTGACGCCGGCGGAATTCCACGCGTTCTGCGCGAACCGCCAGGCCGCTTGGCCGATGGCGATGACGACGCTGTCCACCCATGACACCAAGCGGGGTGAGGACGTCCGGGCGCGCCTGACCGTGCTCACCGAAATTCCCGAGGAATGGGGTCGCGTCCTCACCGCGTGGCGCGCGATCGCCGTCGCCTACCGTTCACCGGACGGTTTCCCCGAGCCGGCGACGGACTACCTGATCTGGCAGACCCTCGTCGGCGCCTGGCCGTTGTCCGCGGAACGGCTGGCCGACTACGTCGAAAAGGCGACCCGCGAGGCGAAGCAACACACCACCTGGACCACGCCCGACCCGGCCTACGACGCCGGGTTGCGGGCCTTCGTCGAGGGCGTCTGTGCGGATGAGAACCTGCGCGCGGCCATCGAGGCGTTCGTCGGGACGATCGCCCCGCACGCTCGGGCCATCGCCCTCGGTCAGAAGCTCGTCCAGCTAACGATGCCCGGCGTCCCCGACGTCTACCAGGGCACCGAGTTCGAGACGCTCACCCTGGTCGACCCCGACAACCGCCGTCAGGTCGACTACGACGCTCGGCGCGCGGCGCTCTCGGCGCTGGACGGCGGAGCCGCCCCGAAGAGCCTTGACGAGGAGAAGGCGCTCGTCACCTCCCGCGCGCTCCGACTACGCCGGGAGCACCCCGAGTGGTTCGGCCCGGAGGCGACCTACACCCCCCTGGAGACCTCCGAGCACGTCGTCGGCTTCCTCCGCTCGGAGAAGGTGATGACGCTGGCCAGCCGGCTCACCGTGTCGCTCGAGCGGCAAGGCGGCTTCGGTGATACGGCCTTGAGCCTGCCGCCGGGCACCTGGACCGATGTCCTGACAGGGCGTCAGCGCAGCGGGATCGTGCGCTACGCCGATCTGTTGGCCGAGCTGCCCGTCGCGCTCCTCGTGGCGTCCGGCTAGGTCAGAAGCCGGCGACGTCGAGCAGCGGGTCGGGGCTGGAGTCCGGGTCGGTGCTGCTGACCCAGTCCTTGCTGCCGGCCGCGATCAGCGCGGCGCGGACCTGCGCGGGGGTCGCCGCCGGGTGCGAGGCCAGGTAGAGCGCCGCAGCGCCGGCCGCGTGCGCGGCCGCCTGCGAGGTACCGGTCAGTTCGGCGTAGCCACCGCGCATCCAGGTCGAGGTGATGCACACCCCCGGTGCCACCAGGTCCACGTCCGGCCCGAAGTTGGAGAACGAGGCGAACTCGTCGTCGGTGCCCGGGCAGGTCAGCGGGGCCGGGTTGACGCCCAGGCCGCCGGGCTTACCGTCGAAGTCGGCCAGCGCGGAGACCGTGATGACCTCGGAGTAGGAGGCCGGGCTGTACTCCTCGGAGTCCTCACCGGCGTTGCCCGCGGCCACCGTGTAGGTGACCCCGGCCGCCACCGAGCTGCAGATCGCCTCGTGCAGCGCGCCGTCCTGGCACCCGAGGTCGGGGTCCAGCCCGCTCAGGCTCATGTTGGCCACGTCGATCTCGTCGGCGTGGGCGGTGACCCATTCGATGCCGCAGATCAGCGTGCTCAGGCTGCCGTTGCCGCGGCCGTCGAGCACCCGGACCGCCCACAGCCGGGCGCCGGGGGCGACTCCGGCCACTCCGATCCCGTTGTCCCGGGCCGCGGCGATCCCGGCGATGTGGGTGCCGTGCCCGCGGGTGTCGTCGTAATCCTCGGGGTCGGTCAGCCGTTCGGGTTCCGGCGAGGGTTGCGGGTCGGCCCCGACCGAGGCCTGCTGCGCGAGCGGCCCGCCGAACAGGCCGGAGGTGACGCAGTCCGTGCCGCCGACCACGTTGAGATCGGGGTGGTCGATGTCGATACCGGTGTCCAGCACCGCGATGTCGGCGTCGACGGCGCCGGCGCCGTCCCCGACCTTGGTGTCGCTGAGCCGGGCACCGACCCGGGCGATGCCGGGCGGGGTCTCCTGGTCGGTGGCCTTGATCTGACGGTCGAGGGTGACCGCACGCACCCGCGGGTCCGCGGCGACCTTGCGCGCCACCTTCGCCGTCATCCGCGCCGAGTAGCCCCGCAGCGCCTTGCTGAAGAGCCGGTCGATCTGGGCACCCAACTCGGAGTGCTCGACCGCCACCGCGGCGGGCTCACCGCGGGCGAGGGTGACCAGGTAGGAGTCCGGGATCACCGAGCCGGGGCCGTCCGCCACCCCCGGCATCTTCGCGCTCGCTGCCGCCGCTCTGGCGTCCTCCCCCGAGGAAGGCGCGGCCTGTAGAGATAACGCCGCCAGCACGACGGCGAGCGCGCCGCCCGCGAGGCCGGCGAAGCGACCGCGTCGCGTTGCAGAGGGCGCCACCGGTCCGGTCTCTCCCGTTGCCGCTCATCGATCAAGCCGGACAAAAGCGCACGATCGTGCCGATCCGGACGATTATCCCCACAGCTGGGCTCTCGATGTGGCCGAATCGACCTGGTGGCGCCGGTTTGATGACCCGCCTTTGCTGACACTGTCCAGATATGAAGGGCTTCGAGGTCTGGGCGCCGGGGGCGGAATCTGTCGCCCTGGAGACGGCGGGACGCACCCACGCCATGAGCCGCGATGCCGACGGCTGGTGGACCGCCGCCGACGTCCCGGCCGAGCACGGGGCCGACTACGGCTACCTGGTGGACGGCGAAGGGCCCTTTCCCGACCCGCGCTCGCGTCACCAGCCGGACGGCGTGCACGGCCTGAGCCGCGTCGTCGAGCACTCCCGATTCCCCTGGACCGACGGGGCCTGGCCCGGCCGGGCCCTGCCCGGGTCGGTGACCTACGAACTGCACGTCGGCACCTTCACCTCAGCGCGGACCTTCGACGCGGCGATCGAGCGCCTGGACCATCTCGTCGAACTCGGCGTCGACCTGGTCGAGGTCATGCCGGTAGCCGCCTTCCCCGGCCGGCACGGTTGGGGTTACGACGGCGTGGCGCTCTACGCGGTGCACGAGCCCTACGGCGGGCCGGACGGGCTCAAGCGCTTCGTCGACGCCTGCCACGCCCGGGGCCTCGGCGTTGTGCTGGACGTGGTCTACAACCACCTCGGACCGAGCGGAAACTACCTGTCCGCTTTCGGGCCGTACTTCACCCACAAGCACCACACGCCGTGGGGCGCCGCGGTCAACCTCGACGACGCCGACAGCGACGAGGTGCGGCGCTTCATCATCGACTCCGCGCTGGGCTGGCTGCGTGACTACCACGTCGACGGCCTGCGTCTGGACGCCGTGCACGCCCTGGCGGACGACCGGGCGGTCCATCTGCTGACGGAGCTTCAGATCGCGGTGGAGGAGCTCGCCGCGCAGGTCGGGCGACCGCTGTTCCTGGTGGCGGAATCCGACCGCAACGACCCGCTCACGGTGACCCCGCGCGAGCGCGGCGGGAACGGACTGGCCGCGCAATGGGCCGACGACATCCACCACGCGCTGCACTCGCTGCTGTCCGGCGAACGTCAGGGCTACTACGTCGACTTCGGTTCCTACGAGTGCCTGGCCACGACGTTGACCGGCGCTTTCTTCCACGCCGGCACCTATTCGACGTTCCGGGGCCGCACCCACGGCGCGCCGGTGGACCGGGCGCGCACCCCGGGCCACGCCTTCGTCACCTACCTGCAGAACCACGACCAGGTCGGCAACCGCGCGACCGGGGACCGCCTCTCGGCGTCGGTCTCGCCCGGCCGGATGACGGTCGGGGCGGCGCTGGTGCTGTGCTCGGCGTTCTCCCCGATGCTCTTCATGGGTGAGGAGTGGGCGGCGGCCACGCCGTGGCAGTACTTCACCGATCACACCGAACCCGAACTCGCCGACGCGGTCCGAGAAGGCCGGCGCGAGGAGTTCGCGAGCCACGGCTGGGACCGCGGCGACATCCCCGACCCGCAGGACACCGCCACCGTCGAGACGTCCACCCTGGACTGGGCGGAGCCGGCGAAGGACCCGCACGCGACGATGCTGCGCTGGTACCGCGACCTGATCGCGCTGCGGCGGGCCTACCCGGATCTGACGGACCCTCGGCTGGACGCGGTGCGGGTGGAGTTCGACGCCGACGCGCAGTGGGTGGTGATGCACCGTGGCGGCTTGCGGGTGGTGGCGAACCTCGCGGTCGCCGCGCAGCCGGTGCCACTGGACTCCCCCGCGACCGGCGTCCTGCTCGCCTCCGACACCGCCGAGCCGCACGGCGCTGCCGTGCTGCTGGCCGCGGAGTCCGCGGCCATCGTTACGGTGACGTCGTGATCAGAGGTGTCTCCGCCGGCCCCGAGCTCGACGTCGACGCCCTCGCCGCCGCGTACGCCTACCCCGACGAACTGCCGCGCGGGCGCTGGCTGCGGGCGAACATGGTCGGCACCACCGACGGGGCGGCCATGGGCGGCAGCGGCGTCACCCGGCAGATCTCCAACGAGAACGACCTCGGCCTGCTCCTGCTGCTACGCGCCCTAGCCGACGTGGTGCTGGTCGGACCGCGCACCGTCCGCGCCGAGAAGTACGGGCCGGCGCGGATCCGGGCGGATCACGCCGCGATCCGCGGCGACCGGCCACCGCCGCCGATCGCGGTGATGACCTCCAGCCTGGACCTGGACTTCGACTGGCCGCTGTTCACCGAGGCTGCAGTGCCCACCATGGTCTTCACCTCCGAGTCCGCGCCTGCCGATGCCTTCGCCGCCGCGAGCAAGGTTGCCGACGTCGTGGTGGTCGGCGAGGACAAGGTGGACCTGGCCGCTGTGATCGACGCCCTGGTCGAGCGCGGCCACACCCGGCTGCTGACCGAGGGCGGCCCCGGCATCCTGGCCAACATCGCGGCCGAGGGCCTGCTCGACGAACTGTGCCTGGCGTTGAGCCCGGTGCTGTCCGGCGGCCGGGCCGGACGCATCATGCGCGGCCCGGACATCGACGGCGGGCTGCCGCTGCACCTGGCGCACACCCTGACCGACGACGACGGCTTCCTGTTCCTGCGCTACGTGGTCGACAACGCTTAGACCCGTCCCGCGAACACTTCGTCCAGGTCGAACGAGACCGGCTCCTCGAGCTGGGCGTAGGTGCAGGACTCGGGTTCGCGGTCGGGGCGCCAGCGCACGAACTGCGCGGTGTGCCGGAAGCGAACGCCCTCCATGTGGTCGTACTTGACCTCGACCACGAGTTCCGGGCGCATCGGGGTGAAGGACAGGTCCTTCTTGGCGTTCCACCGGCTGCCCGCGGCCGCCTCGGGAGTCCGCGTCCCGACCTCGGTCTCGGCCCACGCCCACGGGTGGCCCTCGAAGTCACAGACCATCGGCTGCAGCTCGGTGAACAGCTCCTTGCGCCTGGCCATCGGGAAGGCCCCGATCACTCCGACGCTCGCGAGGCTGCCGTCCTCGGCGTACAGCCCGAGTAGCAGCGAGCCGACCGCGTCCGGCCCGGACTTGTGCACCCGGTAGCCGGCGATCACGCAGTCCGCGGTGCGCTCGTGCTTGATCTTGAACATCGTGCGCTTGTCCTGCTGGTAGGCACCGCCGCGCGGCTTGGCCATCACCCCGTCCAGCCCGGCGCCCTCGAACTGGGTGAACCACTGCGTGGCCTCGGCCGGGTCCGCGGTGGACGGTGTGAGGTGCAGCGGGGCCTTCACCCCGGCCAGTGCCTCCTCCAGCTCCGCGCGTCGCTCGGAGAACGGGCGATCGGTGAAGTCGGTGTCGCCGAGGGCGAGCAGGTCGAAGGCGACGAAGCGGGCGGGGGTCGTCTCGGCCAGCATGTTGACCCGGCTCGCCGCCGGGTGCACCCGCTGCAGCAGGGCCTCGAAGTCCAGCCGGACCCCGGCCTCGTCCGGGATGACGATCTCCCCGTCGATCACGCACCGCTCGGGTAGGCCGGCGCGGAACGCGGAAACCATTTCCGGGAAGTACCTGGACATCGGCTTGGTGCTGCGACTGCCGATCTCGATCTCGTCGCCGTCCTTGAAGATGACGCTGCGGAACCCGTCCCACTTGGGTTCGTAGAGGTAGTCCCCGGTCGGGATCTCGGGCACCGATTTGGCGAGCATCGGCTTGACCGGCGGGTTCACAGGCAGGTCCATGTCGCGATCCTTGCACCTGCCGGGGACAGGCCGGGACATACTGGACGGCGGGGGCAATCCCCGCGTTATCCGCACCTCCGGGAGGGCCAGGCGTGCAGCGGTTCAGCGTGATGGGGGCGCTCGGCGTGGCCGGGCTGGCCGCAGCGACGGCGGCGGCCCTGCTCCCGATCGGCGCCGACGCGCGCGCGGACGCCACCGGCGCCCCGGTCGAGTACGTGGCGCTGTTCGCCGGGACCGGCGCCAAGGCGCAAGCCAGGGCCCAGTCGGCCATCGCCTCCGCCGGCGGGCAGATCGTCAGCCAGAACGCCGCCATCGGCACCGCGTTGGTCCGCTCGGACCGCACCGAGTTCGCCACCCTGGTCCGGCGTTCCGGCGCCGTGCTCGGTGCCGTGCCCAACCGCTCGATCGGGCACGCGCCGGACCTGGTCCGCACGCGCGACGTCGTCGAGCGCCTGTCCCCCGCCGACCGCGCGGCCGCGATCAAGAGGTTCCGCGCCGCCGCCACCGAGTCCGCCGCGGCCGTCAGCGGCGCCGAGCCCCTGGCCGACCTGCAGTGGGACATGCAGATGATCGGCGCCACCGCGACCGGGTCCTACGCCACCGAGCGCGGTGACAACCGGGTCAGGGTCGGGATCATGGACACCGGCGTCGACGGCTCGCACCCGGATCTCGCGCCGAACTTCGACCCCCGGCTCTCGAAGAACTTCACCACCGACATCCCCGACGCCGACGGCCCGTGTGAAGTGACGACGTGTCAGGATCCGGCCGACGTCGACGACAACGGTCACGGCACCCACGTCGCCGGCATCATCGGCGCAGCGATCAACGGCATCGGCATGGCCGGGGTCGCGCCGGAGGTCACGCTGGTCAATGTCCGGGCCGGGCAGGACTCCGGGTTCTTCTTCCTGCAGTCGGTGGTCGACGCCCTGACCTACTCCGCCGACATCGGGCTCGACGTGGTCAACATGAGCTTCTACGTCGACCCGTGGCTCTACAACTGCGCCGCCAACGCCGCCGACTCTCCTGAGGAGCAGTCCGCGCAGCGGGCCACGGTGGAGGCCGTGCAGCGGGCCATCGACTACGCGCGCGGGCACGGGGTCACCCTGGTCGGTGCCCTCGGCAACGAGAGCACCGACCTCGGCCACCCGGCCACCGACGACGCCAGCCCGAACTACCCCGAGGGCAACGCCCACGAGCGAACCGTCGACAACACCTGCCTGACCGTCCCGGCCGAGACCACCGGCGTGGTCTCGGTGGCCGCGCTCGGCCCGTCGGGTCGCAAGGCGTACTACTCCAACTACGGCATCGAGCAGAACGACGTGTCCGCCCCCGGTGGCGACGCCTTCGACACTGCGGACTTCACCGTCGACCCCAAGGCCCAGGTGCTCTCGGCCTACCCCGAGGCGCTGGCCCGGCTCAGCGGTGACATCGACGCTGCGGGCGAACCGACCTCCCCGTTCACGGTCAAGGACTGCCTGCTCGACGTCTGCGGGTACTACCAGTACCTGCAAGGCACCTCGATGGCCGCGCCGCACGCCGCCGGCGTCGCCGCGCTGGTGGTCAGCAAGCTCGGCTACCCGCAGGGCGGCGGTTTCGGCCTCGACGCGGCGCTCACCGAGGCGGCGTTGTTCAGCACCGCGACCCAGCGCCCCTGCCCGACGCCGGCGGAGTACGCCTACACCGTCAACGGCTCGAGCGGCACCCGGCAGTTCACCCACACCTGTGAGTCCGGGACGGCGAGCAACGGCTTCTACGGCCGCGGAATCGTCAGCGCTTCCTCCGTCGCCGCGCTGCCGGCCCTCGCCGATCTGACGGCCCCTCCGAAGCCGCCGGTGGAGACCGCGCCGACCCCCGCCCCCGAAGACCCGACCGCGCCCCCGCCCCTCGGCGGCTGACCGACTTCTACTCGGCGGGGTCCTTCTTGGCCCGACTGGGCTGGACCCGCTTCGGCTCGCCCTTCATCTTCGGGTACTCCGGCGGGTAGGGCATGTCCTCCAGCCCCTTGGCCTCGTCGCGCTCGTACCACTCCAGCAACGGCGTCAGATCGTGCGCGACGTCGTCGATCGCGGCATGGAGGTCGCCGAGTTCGGCGAAGCGGGCCGGCATCGTGCGGACCGTGAAGTCGGCCGGGTTGACGTCGGAGAGTTCGTCCCAGGTGACCGGCGCCGAGACGGGCGCGTGGGCGAAGGGACGGATCGAGTAAGCGGAAGCGATCGTGCGGTCGCGGGCGTTCTGGTTGTAGTCGACGAAGATCGTCTCCCCGCGCTCCTCCTTCCACCACTTGGTGGTGACCTGGCCCGGCATCCGCCGCTCCAACTCGCGACCGAAGGCGATCGCGGCGTGCCGCATATCGGTGAAGGTCCAGCGCGGCTCGATCCGCACGTACATGTGCACCCCGCGCCCGCCAGAGGTCTTCGGGAACGCGGCCCAGCCGAGCTCGTCGAAGAGCACCCGCGCCTGACCGGCGACGGCGATGACGTCCTGGAAATCGGTGCCCGGCTGCGGGTCCAGGTCGATGCGCAGCTCGTCGGGGTGGTCGACGTCGAAGCGCCGGACCGGCCACGGATGGAAGGTGATGGTTCCGAGGTTGGCGCAGTAGGCGATGGTGGCCGCCTCGGTCGGGCAGATCTCGTCCGCGGTGCGCCCGGAAGGAAAAGCGATCTCCGCGGTGACGACCCAGTCGGGAGCGCCCTGCGGCACCCGCTTCTGGTAGAACGCGTCGCCTCTCGGGTCGGCGCGGGTGGCCCGCTTGGCCCCCTCGAACACCCCGCCCGGCCAGCGTTCCAACGTGGTCGGCCGGTCCCCCAGCGCCCGTAGGATCCCGTCCGCGACCGAGAGGTAGTACTCAACCATCTCCCGTTTGGTGATTCCGACCGCGGCGAAGTAGACCTTGTCGGGGTTGCTGACCTTGACCGTCCGCTCCCCGACCTGGAGCTCCACGAAGGGCGATGCCATGCTCCGCACGTTACGTCAGGCCCTCGTAAGGTTCCGCCGGGAAACACCGGAGCGGCGCGCGCGGTTGGATGGTGACATGACGACTTATCCCGTGAGCAAAACCGAGGCCGAGTGGAAAGAGCAGCTCAGCCCCGAGGAGTACCACGTCCTGCGCCAGGCCGGCACCGAGCGACCCGGCACCGGTGAGTACCTGGACACCAAGACCGTCGGCGTCTACAACTGCCGCGCTTGCAAAGCCGAGCTGTTCCGGTCCGAGACCAAGTTCGACTCGCACTGCGGCTGGCCGTCGTTCTACGACCCTGCCGACTCGGACGCCGTCGAGGAGATCGAGGACAACGCCCTCGGCATGCGCCGCGTCGAGGTGCGCTGCAAGAACTGCGGCGGCCACCTCGGCCACGTCTTCCCCGACGGGCACGGCCAGCCGACCGGCCTGCGCTACTGCATCAACTCCCTGTCGATCACACTGGAGCCGACGGCGTAGACCGACTCCGGGGTGGCGGGCAGTCCGAGCGGCAGCCCGCCACGCCTCGGAGCAAGGGTCAGCTCTTGTCGCGGACCACCTTCGCGGTCCCTTCGTTGCCGCTGCCCGTGCCGGCCACGCCCACGGTGTCGCCGACGGTCAGGTCGGCCAGGTCACCGCTGCGTCGCTCCGACCGCACGCGGGTGGCGTCGGTCAGGGTCCAGGTGGCGACGAACCCGTCCGCGCTGCGCAGGGTCATGGAATCCGGGTCGACGGCGGTGATCGCGCCGCGCTGGACCAGCACCGAGCGGTATTCCCCGGTGCGGGTCTTCACCGTCGCCTCGCCGTGCTGCACCCGCGGGCCGAACTTGGCCGCGGCCGACTTCTCGGTGGCCGTCTTGCCCGGCGCGCCCTCGGAGTCGCCGGCGGCCGCGACCGCCGCCCCACCGGCCAGGGCCACCGCCAGGACACCAGCGACCGCCCAACCCGAGGAGGCGCCCAGTCCGCGGCCGACCCGGGCGGTGGATCCGGCCCGGCGCAGAACGATGTGCGGAACCTTCATCGGAACCCCCTCGCATAGCGGGCGCCCCGTCGGCGCCCCGCTGTGCCTCCACGATGGAGCTGATCGATGAAGGCGACGTGGGGGTTGTGTACGGGTCGTGTAAGGACCGCCGCCGCTCAGCGCAAGGCGATCGGGAACGCAACCTCGAAGACGGCGCCCCCCTCCGCGGCGTGTCCGGCCGCGACACTGCCGCCCATGCGGCACACCAGCTCGTCGATCAGCGCCAGCCCGATGCCAGTGCCCACGCGGCGCTCGCCCCGGTACCGGTCCGCCAGGGCCGAACGGTCGAAGGCGACCGCGATGTCGGCGTCGGTGAGCCCCGGGCCCGAGTCGCGCACCGCGAGCACCACCCGCCCGTCCTCCACCCGCAGCGCGAGAACCAGGACCCCGCTCGACGCGAGCATCCGCAGGGCGTTTTCCGCCAGCCCGTCGAGTACCTGGCGGACGCGGGCGGCGTCCGCCCGCACCATCGGCGCCGGACCGGCCGGCTCCTCGACCTGGAGCGCGACACCGGCCGACGCACACCGGTCCCGCCAGACGACAGCCGCGGCCCGCAGCACCTCCCGGAGGTCCACCTCGTCGACCGCAATCCGGAACTCGTCCGCGCCGAGGCGAGCCAGCTCGAGCAGGTCGTCGACCAGGCGGGTCAGCCGCTCCGCCTCCCCGAGCAGCGTGGCGCCGGTGGCCGCGCTCCGGTCGGCGGGCACGACGCCGTCCGCGAGTGCCTCGGCGTACCCGCGGAC
>NZ_JACDFE010000092.1 GCF_013815995.1 Sporichthya sp. | reverse complement strand
CTGTTCGGCCCGCGCGGCGGCCGCCCGTTCGCGTTCGGCCCGGCGGGCGGCGCGTTCCTTCACCTTCGGTGCGCCTCCAAACTCGATGCCGTCCCCGATTCCCGGTCCGCCATCTGACGTCCTCCGCCCGGCGGCCGGTGGGCGACCCCGAGCTCGGGTAACCCTAACCTGGGCCGGGCACGGTGACCTTGGGACGAACGGGGGCGGGATGACGGCGGCGACCGACGCCTCCGACACGCACTCCGACCCGCACTCCGACACGCACTCCGACACGCTCTACAACCCGCGCCCGCGCGGGCGCTGACGGCCGGTCCGGGCGCAGCGCGGCGGCGCCGCGGCGCTCGAACTGGTTACAGCGTGTGCAACCAGTTCCGGAGCAGCGCGGCGCCCGCGTCCCCCGATTTTTCGGGGTGGAACTGCGTCGCGCAGAGCGCTTGGTTCTCCACCGCGGCCACGAACGGCTCGCCGTGCTCGGCCCAGGTCACCCGCGGCGGCAGGAAGGGCTCGTTGACCTGCAGGTCCCAGGTCCGCGCGGCGTAGGAGTGGACGAAATAGAAGCGCTCGGACTCGATCCCGGCGAAGAGCGTGCTGCCCGCAGCGGCGCTGACGGTGTTCCAGCCCATGTGCGGCAGCACCGGAGCGTGCAGGCGCTCCACGGTGCCGGGCCACTCCGCGCAGCCCCTGGTGGTCACGCCGTGCTCGACGCCGTAGTCGAAGAGCACCTGCATGCCGACGCAGATCCCCAGCACCGAACGGCCGCCCGACAGCCGGCGGCCGATGATGGTCGGCCCGTGCACCGCCTCCAGCCCCTTCATGCAGGCCTCGTAGGCCCCGACCCCGGGCACGACCAGTCCGTCGCACTCCTCCGCGGCCCGCCGGTCTGCGGTGACGGTGACGTTCGCGCCCGCCCGTTCCAGGGCCCGTTCGGCCGAGCGCAGGTTGCCCGACCCGTAATCCAGCACGACGACGGACGGCTTCATGACGGGACGTCCGAACGGGCGTGGGCTATAGCGCTCGCTTCCTCGGACGTCAGCGATGCCCTCACCGGGTGTCGGCCGAGAGGGTGCCCTTGGTCGAGGGCACGCCGGTCTCGCGCGGGTCGAACGCGACGGCGTCGCGCAGGGCCCGGGCCACGCCCTTGAACTGGCACTCGGCGACGTGGTGGGCGTTGCGGCCACGCAGCACATCAATGTGCAGGCAGATCTGGGCGGCGTTCACGAACGATTCCCAGATGTGCTTGGTCAGCGCCGTCTCGTACTCCCCGATCATCGGCGCCAGGTTCTCGGGCTCGGTGTGCACCAGGTAAGCGCGACCGGCCAGGTCGACCGCGACGCGGGCCAGAGCCTCGTCCAGCGGGACCAGGGCGTTGGCGAACCGGCGCACGCCCTTGGCGTCGCCGAGGGCCTGACGGAAGGCGGTGCCGAGCGCGATCGAGGTGTCCTCGACGGTGTGGTGCGGGTCGATGTGCAGGTCGCCCTCGGTCTTGACGGTGAGGTCGAACAGACCGTGCCGGCCGAGTTGGGAGAGCATGTGGTCGTAGAAGCCGACGCCGGTGGTGATCTGGGTGCGGCCGCTGCCATCGAGGTCGATCTCGACCAGGACGTTGGACTCCTTGGTGACGCGTTCGACGCGTCCGACCCGTGCTGACAGCGCTGCACTGTGTTCATTGGTTCGCTCGCTGCGCTCGCTCACGCCTGACTCTCCTTCAGAAGCTCTTCCTTCAGCACCGCAGCCAACGCGGCCAGGAACGCGTCGTTCTCCTCCGGCGTGCCCGCGGTGACCCGCAACCAGCCCGGCAGACCCACGTCGCGGATGAGTACTCCGCGATCCAACAGGCCCTGCCAGGTCACAGTCTGATCCCCCAGCCCACCGAACAGCACGAAGTTTGCATCCGACGGGACGACCGTGCAGCCCAGGGCGGTGAGCTCCCGGACCAGGCGGTCCCGTTCTTCGCGCAGCTTGCCGACGGTCCGCAGCAGGTCCGGCGCGTGCCGGATCGCGACCCGCGCGGCGGCCTGGGTGAGCTCGGACAGGTGGTACGGCAGGCGCACCAGCAGCAGGCACTCGACCAGTTCAGGGTCCGCGGCCAGGTAGCCCACCCGCAGCCCGGCCATCGAGAAGGCCTTGCTCATGGTGCGCGTGACCACCAGCCGCGGCCGACCCGGCAGCAACGTGAGCGCGCTCGGCACCCCGTCACGGGCGAACTCGGCGTAGGCCTCGTCGACCACCACGATCCCGGTCGCCGCGTCGTAGACCGCCTCGATCACCGAGAGCTCGAGCGACGTGCCGGTCGGGTTGTTCGGCGAGGTCAGGAAGACGACGTCGGGCTGAGCGGCCGTCACGTCTGCCAGAACGCGATCGTGGTCCAGGGAGAAGTCGTCCTCGCGGTACCCGTCGATCCAGGCCGTCTGCGTGGCCAGCGCGATCAACCGGTGCATCGTGTACGAGGGCTCGAAGCCCATCGCGGTACGTCCCGCTCCCGCGAAGGCCATCAGCAACTGCTGCAGGATCTCGTTGGACCCGTTGGCCGCCCAGATCTGCTGTGCCGTCAGCTGTTGGCCTGTCAGATCGTGCTCGAGGTAAGCCGCCAGGTCGGCCCGAAGCGCGGTCGCATCGCGGTCCGGGTAACGGTTGAGCTCACCGGCCGCATCGAGCACGGCTGCGGCCAGGTCGGCAGCCAGGGCGGGGGAAGGCCCGTAGGGGTTCTCGTTGGTGTTCAGTCGGACCGGCACGTCGAGTTGCGGCGCGCCGTAGGCCGACCGGCCGCGCAGGTCGTCGCGCAGCGGAAGGAAGGTGTCCACGCCTACTCCGAACCGCGCGGGCTCTGTGGATCTTTGGGGATACGTACGCGGACGGCGTTGACGTGGGCGAGCAGGCTCTCCGCCCCGCCGAGGGCGTCGATGTGATCGGCGACTTCGGCCAGGGCGGCGCGGTCGTACTCGACGATGTGCACGCTGCGCAGGAAGGAGTGCACCGACAGGCCGCCGGAGTGCCGGGCCGTGCCCCCGGTGGGCAGGACGTGGTTGGAGCCGGCCAGGTAGTCGCCCAGGCTCACCGGGGCGAAGTCCCCGACGAAGATCGCACCGGCGTTGTGGACCCGGCGGGCCAGCGCGGCCGCGTCGGCGGTGAGGATCTCCAGGTGCTCGGCGGCCCATTCGTCGACCACGGTGAGCCCGGCGGACATGTCGTCGACGAGCACGATCGCGGACTGGTTGGCCAGGGCTCCGTCGACCTGCACCTGGTTGAGCGAGATTCCGCGCTGGCGGTCCACCTCGACCTGCACCGCATCCACGAGATCCGGGGAGTCTGTGACCAGCAGGCAGGAAGCGTTCTCGTCGTGCTCGGCCTGGGAGATCAGGTCGGCGGCGACGTGGACCGGGTTCGCGCCGGCATCGGCCAGGATGCCGACCTCGGTGGGCCCGGCCTCGGCGTCGATGCCGATGATCCCCTTGAGCAGGCGCTTGGCGGCGGCGACGTAGATGTTGCCCGGACCGGTGACCAGGTCGACCGGTTCGCACTCGTCCGTGCCGTAGGCGAACATCGCCACCGCCTGCGCCCCGCCGACCGCGTAGACCTCGTCGACGCCCAGCAGTGCGCAAGCAGCCAGCACCACCGGGTGCGGCCAGCCGTCGTTGTCCCGCTGCGGCGGGGAGGTGACCGCGAGCGACTCCACCCCGGCCACCTGGGCCGGCACGACGTTCATCACGACGCTGGACGGGTAAGCGACCACCCCGCCCGGCACGTAGAGCCCGACCCGCCGCACCGGCACCCAGCGCTCGGTGACCGTGCCCCCGGGGCTGACCTGGACCTCGACGTCGGGGTGGCGCTGCGCCGTGTGCACCAGCCGGGCCCGCCGGGCGGCCTCCTCCAGCGCGGCCCGGACAGCCGGGTCGAGGTCGATCAGGGCCTTGTCCAGCACCTCCGCAGGCACCCGCGTCGAAGCCGGGCGCACCCCGTCGAACCGCTCGGCGAGGTCCAGCAGGGCGGCCGAGCCGCGCTCGCGCACGTCCTCGCAGATCGGCCGGATCGTCTCCAGCGTGGACGCGACGTCGACCGCCGCCCGGGGCAGCACGCCCCGCAGCGTGGCGGTCGTCAGCGCAGATCCGCGCAGGTCAAGGACAGGAAGCACGCTTGTGATTCTACGGCGGGGTCCGGAATGCCCCGGTCGCTACGCTTCGCGCATGACCGTCCGGATGCCGCTTTTCCCGCTCGGCACCGTGCTGTACCCCGGCCTGCTGCTGCCGCTGCACATCTTCGAGGAGCGCTACCGGGCCCTGGTCCGCGATCTGACCGGCGGCCAGACCGGCGAACAACCCGAGGACGGGGCGCCCGCGTTCGGGGTGATCGCGATCCGGCAGGGCCGCGAAGTCGGCGCGGACGGGATCCGCGAACTCCATGACGTCGGCTGCACCGCAGAGATCCGCCGGGTCGAGGCGCTGCCCGACGGCCGGTTCGATCTGGTGACCACCGGCGCGCAGCGGTTCCGGCTCCTCAAGCTGGACGTCGACTCCGCTCCGTACCTGGTCGGCGAGGTCGAGTATCTGGACGAGGATTCCGAGGATCCCGAGGCCGAGCAGGCTGCGGCCGTTCTGGCTGCCTCGGTGGCCCCGCAGTACCTGGCCTATCGGGACCAACTGCTGAGCCTGCAGGGTCAGGCGCCCCGGGTGCGGGGCCCGTTGCCGATCGAACCGCCGGTGTTGTCCTATCTGGTCGCGGCCGCGATGGTGCTCGACCGCCAGGACAAGCAGGACCTGCTGGAGGCCCCGGACGTCGCGGCCCGGCTACGGGCCGAGCTCGCCCTTCTCCGTCGCGAGCGGGTCATGCTCACCCACCTGCCGTCGTTGCCCGGCGCCGACATCGCCCGCGAGGCCGGCAGCCCCAACTGAGGCGACGTCCCCGACGTCCGGGTGGGTGCCGTTCGGATTCTCGCGGCTGGGGTCCCAGCCGGCTTCGGACCAGTTCGGCTGTCCGTGGTCGTCTTCTTCGGCCGCCCGGGACCGCTCCAGACCACCGATCAGCGACAGATAGGTGAGCAGGATCCCGACCGCCCAGGCGAACAGGATCCCGTCGGAGGCCAGGGTGACCGAGCCCGGGATCGTCTCCCCGTCGGCGAGGGTGAGCGCCGTCTGCTGGATCGGCGCGGGCCCGAAGGCCTCGCCCACCTCGCGCGCGATCAGCGAGGCCAGCACCGAGGCGCCGGACATGGCCGCGATGACTCCCAGGTCCCCGCGCCAGCGCCAGTAGGCCACCGCGGCGCTGGCGATGCCGAGCAGCAGCCCGATGATCAGGAACCAGCCGTCGGCCGCGATGAACTCCGAGCTGTCCTGGTTGTCCAGGTAGACCTCGCCGGCGAGGTTCACGTAGGTGGGCGCCGGCGAGATCCTCTCCCAGACGATCCCGACGTAGGGGGCCGCGAGCAGGGTCAGCCCGGCGGCCAGGACCGCCGGCCGGAACTGGGCGAGCAGGCGCGACGCGACGCGTCCCTCCGGGCGCGGTGACAGTCTCGCCCGGGTCCCCACGGGAGTCAGTATCCCTTGCCGCCTGCGTGGCGCATTCACCCACGCGGGGCCATGCGTTTCACTGCCTGCCCTTTGCTGAACGCCTGTACCCCGCTTGTGGAGCTGTTGTGGATCGACGTGCTACAGATTTCACGTCCACTCAATGACGAGGGAGACCAGCGGCGATGACCGTCACCGAGCAGCCCGGTCCCGGCGACCCGGGCCCCTGGCTGCCCACCCCGGCAGTGCCATCCGCAAAGCTGCCGGCGGCCAAGCGCAGGCGCCGCGGTCTGGCCGAGTGGGGCGGCTACGTCGGGCGCAAGCCCCGCCGCGTCATGTGGACCACCGTCGCCGCGCTCGTCGCCTTCGCCGCGCTGACCCCGATCTTCCTGGCCCGCCTGCTCGGCATCGGCTACGACACCCCCGGCTCCGAGTCCGCCCGCGCGACCGCCGCTGTCGAGCAGGCGCTCGGTGCGCAGGAGGCCGTGCTGGTCGTGGTCTCCTCCGAGAGCCGCACCGCGAGCGACCCGACCTTCCGGCGCGCCATGGACGAGGCCCTGCGCGTGGTCGAGGCGAACGACGGGGTCGCCTCCATTCCGTCGGCCGAGGTCGGCGGCGCGGTTTCCGAGGACGGGTCGGTCGAGTACCGCAGCGTGCTGCTCTCCGGGAACGCCGGCGAACGCCAGAAGACGTCCGAGGAACTCAAGCTCGACCTCACCGCGCTCGACGCCTCGGCACTCGGCGGCCCCGACGTCGCCGTTGGCCTGAGCGGGGAAAGCCCGTTCTTCGTCGACCTGCTGCACTCCGAGGAAGAGGGCCTGGCCCTCGCCGAGGCGATCGGCCTGCCGCTGGCCATGCTGATCCTGTTCCTCACCCTCGGCTCGATCCTCGCCGCGGGCCTCCCCGTGCTGGTCGGGCTCGCCGGCGCGACCGTCGCGCTCGGCATCCTCGGCGCGGCCAGCCTGTGGACCGAGTTCGACATCTTCGCCGAGAACGGCGTCGTAATGCTCGGCATCGCGGTCGGCATCGATTACGCCCTGCTGATCGTGCGGCGCTACCGCGAGGAACGCACCCGCGGCGACGCCGAGGCCGCCATGGCGGTCACGATGGCGACCGCCGGCCGGACCGTCGCCTTCTCCGGGATGACCGTCATGGTCGCGCTGCTGCCGATGGCGCTGGTCGACGTTCCGACGCTGAGCAAGTACGCCCTGGCCTGCCTGCTCGGGGTGGCCGGCAGTGTCGCGATGGCGCTGATCCTGCTGCCCGCGCTGCTGGTGCGGATGGGCGACCGGGCGTTGAACGTCCGGCTCAAGCGGATGCGCGCGCGTGGCTTCGCCGACGGCGGTGCCTCGACCCGCTGGGCCGCCCTGGCCCGCCTGGTGATGAAGAACGCGGCCGCCGTGCTCGTGGTGGGCACCGCTCTGCTGATCTGCGCCGCCGCGCCCTTGCTCGACGTCAAGCAGGGCATCGACCTCAACGTGCGGGCGTATGAGGACGAGCCCTCCGTGGTCACCCTCAAGACCCTGGAAGGTGCGTTTCCCGCGATCACTCTCGGCCGCGTCGAGGTGGCTGTCAGCGGCAACCGGGACAACGCGGTGATCGCCGAGCGGGTGCTCTCCGACGATGAGCGCCTGACCGGGATCGCCCTGCAGGAACTCTCCGCCGACTCCTACCTGGTCACCGGCAACCTGACGGTGCCCGATGACTCCAAGGACGCCGAGGACGTCGTCAAGGACACCCGGGTGCGACTCGACGAAGAGCTGGGCTCGGCGGCCGATGCCGACGTCGGCGGCACCACCGCGCGCAGCGTCGATTACGCGGACAAGGTGCTCGACCAGACTCCGCTGATCGTGATCCTGACCCTGGCGCTGTGCTTCCTGCTGCTGCTGATCATGCTGCGGAGCCCGGTGCTCGCGCTCAAGGCCGTGATCATGAACCTGCTCTCGATCGCGGCCGCCATGGGCTTGACGGTCCTGGTCTTCCAGGAGGGCCACGGCGAAACCCTGCTCGACTTCGAATCGCCCGGTTATCTGCAGGCGTGGCTGCCGCTGACGTTGTTCGTCGTGCTGTTCGGACTCTCGATGGACTACGAGGTCTTCCTGGTCACCCGCATCCGGGAGGAGTACCAGCGCACCGGCAGCAACACCGAGGCCGTCGCTCTCGGTCTGGCCAAGACCGGCGGCGTCATCACCTCGGCCGCGCTGATCATGATCGCGATCTTCGGTGCCTTCATGATCTGTCCGGCGCCCGAGATCAAACAGCTCGGTTTCGGCCTCGCCGTCGCCGTCCTGATCGACGCCACGATCATGCGCGCGTGCCTGGTACCGGCGTTCATGCAGCTCGCGGGTCGCGCGAACTGGTGGTGCCCACGCTGGCTCGACCGGATCCTCCCCCACCTCGAGCACAGCGAGCGCCCCCGCGAGGGCGACGCACTCGTGACGGCGTCAGCCGAGACAGGACGGCCCGAGGAGGGCCTTCAGGTCGCCGAAGAGCGCGGGTGACGGCGCGACGAACGGGCCCCGCTCAAGGCGCATGACGATCGTGCGGGCGCGGGCGTCGAGTTGCAGGTGCACCTCGGTCTGACCCGGGTGATCGGCGAGCACGGACTTGAGTCGTTCGACCAGCGGCGGCGTGCAGCGCATCGCGGGCAGGCGCACTACCACCGGCCCGGAGTTGGACTTGTTGGTGTCGAGGATGGTCAGGTCCGAGGCCATCAACGAGACCTCGTCCTCGTTGCGGCGCAGCCGGCCCTTGATGGCGACGACAGTGTCCGTTGACAGGACCGTGCCGAACTGCTGATAGGTACCGGGGAAGAACATGCACTCGATCGCGCCGCCGAGGTCCTCGAGGGTGGCGATCGCCCAGGTGTCGCCCTTCTTGGTGACCTTGCGCGCGAGCCCGGTGATCAGCCCGGCGATGGTGACCGTCGAACCGTCGGCTCGGTCCTCACTCGAAGTCAGCACCGTGATCGGGCAGTCGGCAGCCGCGGAGAGCACGTTCTCGATGCCGAGCAGCGGGTGGTCGGAGACGTAGAGGCCGAGCATCTCCCGCTCGTAGGCGAGCAGCGCCGACTTCTCCCACTCCCCGGTCGGGATCTCGACCTCGAAGCTCGAATCGCCTGCGCCGCCGTCGTCATCGAACGAGCCGAAGAGTGAGTCCTGTCCGATCGCCTCGTTGCGCTTGACGTCGATGATCGCGTCGATGGCGCGCTCATGCGCGTGGATGAGGCCACGGCGGGTGTGCCCGAGGGAGTCGAAGGCGCCGCCCTTGATCAGCGACTCGACCGTCTTCTTGTTGCAGACCGGCGCCGGTACCTTCCGCAGGAAGTCACCGAAGTCGGTGAAGTGGCTCAGCTCCTCGCGGGCGGCCACGATCCCGATGACCACGTTGGCGCCGACGTTGCGGATCGCCGTCAGGCCGTAGCGGATGTCCTGTCCGCGCGGGGTGTAGTTCGCGTCGGAGAAGTTCACATCCGGCGGCAGCACCTTGATGCCCATCCGGCGGCACTCGTTGAGGTACAGCGCCGACTTGTCCTTGTCGTCCTTGACCGAGGTGAGCAGCGCGGCCATGTACTCGGCCGGGTAGTTCGCCTTGAGGAACGCCGTCCAGTACGAGACCAGACCGTAGCCCGCGGTGTGTGCCTTGTTGAACGCGTAATCGGAGAACGGGACGAGGATGTCCCACAGCGTCTTGATCGCGGCCTCGGAGTAGCCGTTGGCCTTCATCCCGCCCGAGAACGGGACGTACTCCTTGTCGAGGATCTCCTTCTTCTTCTTGCCCATCGCGCGGCGCAGTAGGTCGGCGGCGCCGAGCGAGTAGCCCGCGAGCTTCTGGGCGATCGCCATGACCTGTTCCTGGTACACGATCAACCCGTAGGTGTCGCCCAGGATCTCGGAGAGCGGTTCCTCGAGCTCGGGGTGGATCGGCACCACCGGCTTGCGGCCGTTCTTGCGGTCGGCGTAGTCGTTGTGCGCGTTCGCGCCCATCGGCCCCGGCCGGTACAGCGCGAGGACGGCGGAGATGTCCTCGAAGTTGTCCGGGATCATCGAACGCAGCAGCGCGCGCATCGGTCCACCGTCGAGCTGGAACACCCCGAGGGTGTCGCCGCGGGCCAGCAGCTCGTACGCCTTACGGTCCGTCAGTTCCAGGTTCTCCAGGACGATCGTCTCGGCCCGGTTGGACTCGATGTTGAGCAGGCAGTCGTCCAGGACCGTGAGGTTGCGCAGCCCGAGGAAGTCCATCTTCAGCAGACCGAGGGACTCGCAGGCGTTCATGTCGAACTGCGTGATGATCGCGCCGTCCTGCTCGCGGCGCTGGATCGGGATGACGTCGAGCAGCGGCTCGCTGGACAGGATCACGCCGGCCGCGTGCACCCCCCACTGCCGCTTGAGGCCCTCCAGGCCCTTCGCGGTGTCGACGACCTTCTTCACGTCCGGGTCGGAGTCGTAGAGCGCGCGGAACTCCCCGGCCTCGCTGTAGCGTTTGTCGCCGGGGTCGAAGATGCCTGCGAGCGAGATGTCCTTGCCCATCACCGCCGGCGGCATCGCCTTGGTGATCCGATCGCCCATCGCGAACGGGTACCCCAGCACCCGGGAGGCGTCCTTGACTGCGGCCTTCGCCTTGATGGTGCCGTAGGTGATGATCTGCGCGACCCGCTCTTCGCCGTACTTCTCGGTGGCGTAACGGATCATGTCGCCGCGGCGGCGTTCGTCGAAGTCCATGTCGATGTCGGGCATCGACACGCGCTCGGGGTTGAGGAAGCGCTCGAAGATCAGGCCGTGCTTGAGCGGATCGAGTTCGGTGATTCCCATCGCGTAGGCGATCAGCGCGCCGGCCGCGCTGCCACGGCCCGGGCCGACGCGGATCTTGTTGTCCTTCGCGTACTGGACGAGGTCCGCGGTGACCAGGAAGTACCCGGGGAACCCCATCTTGATGATCATGTCGACCTCGTAGGCCGCCTGATCGACGTGCGTCTGCGGCACCTGGCCGTCGAAGCGCAGGGCCAGCCCGCGCTCGACCTCCTTGCGCAGCCAGGTCTCCTCGGTCTCGCCCTCGGGCACCGGGAAGCGCGGCATGAGGTTGCGCGTGCTGAAGTCCATCTGGCAGCGCTCGGCGATCAGCAGCGTGTTGTCGCACGCCTCCCGCAGCCCGTACCGGCCCTGCCAGAGGTCGCGCATCTCGGCCGGGCTCTTGAGGTAGAAATCCTGCGCGTCGAACTTGAAGCGGTTCGGGTCAGCGAGGGTCTTGCCCGACTGCACGCACAGCAGCACCTCGTGCGCGCCGGCGTCGCCGGCCGCTGCGTAGTGCAGGTCGTTGGTTGCGAGCAACGGCAGGTTCATGTCCTTGGCCAGGCGCATCAGCCCGTCGTGCGCGCGCTTCTCGATGCCGATGCCGTGGTCCATCAGCTCGCAGAAGAAGTTCTCCTTGCCGAAGATGTCCTGGAACTCTCCGGCGGAGGCCTTCGCCTTCTCGTAGTCCCCGATCCGCAGCCAGGTCTGGATCTCCCCCGACGGGCACCCGGTCGTCGCGATCAGGCCCTTGCCGTAGGCGTTGAGCAGTTCGCGGTCCGCACGCGGCTTGTAGAAGAAGCCCTCGAGGCTCGCCCGGGACGAGATCCGGAACAGGTTGTGCATCGACTCGGTCGTGGTCGCGAGCAGCGTCATGTGGGTGTAAGCACCCGAGCCCGAGACGTCGTCCTCGCCGCCGTCCGCCCAGCGAACCCGGGAGCGATCGCCGCGGTGCGTGCCGGGGGTGAGATAGGCCTCCATGCCGACGATCGGCTTGATGCCGGCCTCGTTGGCCTTCTTCACGAAGTCGTAGGCGCCGAAGACGTTGCCGTGGTCGGTCATCGCCAGCGCCGGCATACCCATTTCCTGGCAGCCGCGGAACAGGTCGTCGAGGCGCGCCGCGCCGTCGAGCATGGAGTACTCGGTGTGCACGTGCAGGTGAACGAAGGAGTCGCTCATGCCCGCCGAACTCACCGCTGTGCCTCCCCTGAATCGACGCCCAGCCTAAGGGTCGCCACCGACAGTTTCCGACGCCACGGTCCCCCGCCCGCGCATCGCCGCGCGGACGGGAGAGATGAGGCACGAGGGGCGCCACATCAAGATCCGCCGGCGCGGTGGTCAGGCGGACTGCCGGCCGATCTTGTGGAAGCAGAGCCCGTCGACGAAGCCCAGGTAAAAGGCGTACTCCTCGGTCGACCAGTCGGCTCCCCGCAGCAGCGTCGAGTCGTCGGTCAGCCGGCGCACGGCGTCGGCGCGCCCCTGATCGAGGATGCACGCCGACCCGCCGACCCCGCTCGCGGCGAAGAGGAACCGGGTGAAGAAGGCCGGGCCGTACCACCTCAGCCGGACGCCGCCGTCCGGCGGCGGAGTGCGGAGCAGGTGGTAGGCGCCGACGGCGTCGTCCAATGCTCGGTCGGCGGCTGCCCGCAGGCTGCTCTCCAGGCAGGGCTCGTTCGCGGTGTCGGTCAGGATCCGCCGCAGTCGGAACGGACCGTAGGGCGCGTTGACGTAGCCCCAGGCGAAGCTCGCGATCATCACCTCCGTCCAGCTCCGGACGCCCCGGTCGGCCTGGGCCGCCAGGTCCCACAGGTGCTCCCGGGAGATCGAGCCGTGCTCACGGAGATCGGCGGGCAACTCCGGCGCTTCGCGCCAGTACCGCGGCAGCTCGAAAATCTGATCGGGGTCCGCCGGCCAGTCGCCCGGCAATCGCGATGACGGCACTGCCATCGCTGCCCTGCGGCCCGCGTCGACGTCGCTCAGGTACGTCAGGTCCATGACACCCTCCAGCACTCGTTGCCCACCGTCGAAGTCGGTGGGAGCGGTCATGGTGGCGGCGGGCACCGACAACGCACCGGCGACCGGTTCGGGCCTGTGGAGAACGTTCCGGGTCAGCCCTCGGCGACGATCTGCAGGGCGCGAGCGAGATCGTCCGGGTAGGTGCTGCTGAACTCGACCTGCCCGCCGGTGTCCGGGTGCTCGAAGCCCAGGGACACGGCGTGCAGCCACTGCCGCGTCAGCCCCAGACGCTCGGCCAGCTTGGGGTCAGCCCCATAGGTGAGGTCACCCGCGCAAGGGTGACGCATCGCGGACATGTGCACGCGAATCTGGTGGGTGCGCCCGGTCTCCAGCCGGATGGTCAGCAGGCTCGCCGCCCGGAACGCCTCCAGGGTGTCGTAGTGCGTGACGCTGGCCTTGCCACCGGACTCCTCGGCGACCACGGCCCACTTGTAGTCGTGCACCGGGTGCCGGCCGATCGGCGCATCCACGGTGCCGCGACTCGGGTCCGGGTGTCCTTGCACCAGCGCGTGGTAGATCTTCGTGACCGTGCGCTCCTTGAAGGCGCGCTTGAGCAGGGTGTACGCCCGCTCGGACTTGGCCACCACCATCAGGCCGCTGGTCCCGACGTCGAGGCGGTGCACGATCCCGGCCCGCTCGGCGGCCCCCGAGGTGGAGATCCGGAAGCCGGCGGCGGCGAGCCCGCCGATCACGGTCGGACCGGTCCAGCCCGGGCTGGGGTGCGCGGCCACGCCCACCGGCTTGTCGACGACCACCAGGTGCTCGTCGTCGTGCAGCACCTTCATCCCGGGCACCGGCTCGGCGACCACCGCGACACCGGCCGGCTCGACCGACGGAAGCTCGACCTCCAGCCAGGCTCCGGCGATCAGCCGGTCGGACTTGCCGGCCTCGGCACCGTCGACCCGGACATGGCCGCTGGCGGCGAGCTCGGCCACCCGGGTCCGGGACATTCCGAACAGCCGGGCCAGGCCGGCGTCGACCCGCTCACCAGCGAGGCCGTCCGGTACCGGCATCGCACGCAGGTCGGTCACGGGCTCCAGTGTGGAGCACGCTCAGGTCGAGGGGTCGGCGACCTTCACCACGAGCTTGCCGAGGTTGCCGCCGCTGTAGAGCTGGTCGTAGGCCGCGACCGCGTTCTCCAGCCCGTCGACCACGGTCTCGTCGTAGACGAGCTTGCCCTCCATCATGAGTCCGACCAGGTACATCGCGGCCGGCTCGAAGAGCTCCGCATGGTCGAGGACGAGGAAGCCCGCCATGGTGGCGCGCTGCATCAGGATCTGCGCGATCTGGTGCTGGCCGGGCAGTTCCTTGTGGCCGTAGTCGTTGTACTGGCTGATCATCCCGCAGAGCAGGACCCGGGCGCCGATGTTGAGCCGGCTCAGGACGTGGTCCATGATCTCGCCGCCGACGTTCTCGAAGTCGACGTCGATACCGTCCGGGGTGGCGTGGTCGAGCTGGTCGCGCCAGTCGTCGGCCTTGTAGTCCACGCAGGCGTCGAAGCCCAGGTGCTTGACCACGTGTTCGCACTTGGCCGGGCCGCCCGCGATGCCGACCACCCGGGCGCCGCGGGCCTTGGCGATCTGGCCGGCGACCGAGCCGGTCGCCCCGGCTGCGCCGGAGACCACGACGGTCTCCCCCGCCTTGACCGGGCCGAGCTCGAAGCCGATGTACGCGGTCGCGCCGTTGTGCCCGAGCACGCCGACGAAGGTCGAGAGCGGGGCCGGGACCGGGTCGGGCAGGGCCGCGATCGGAATCCCCAGCGACTCGTCGGAGGCGACGCAGTAGTCCTGCCAACCACTGGAGGAGACCACCTTCGCGCCGACCGGGAGATCCTCGCGACGGGACTCCAGCACCTCGGCCATGCACACCCCGCGCATGACGTCGTCGAGCGGCACAGGCGGCATGTAGCCGCGGTAGTCACTCGCCCAGATCCGGTTGGTCGGGTCCAGCGACAGATACAGGTTGCGCAGCAGGACCTCGCCCTCGGCCAGGTCGACCTCGAGCGCCTCGGTGGCGAACTCCAGGGCTCCGTCGGACAGGTCGGTGACGGGGCGGCGGCGCAGACGGTACGTGCGGTTCTGCAGCGTGCTGGTGGGCGTCATGTCGTCCGTCTCCGCGGTGAGGTCCAGGCGGGACCGATCCTGCCGGGAGGGGCAGCGCACGGGCAATGTGCCGGCGCCACGAGCTCCGCCGGGCCCGCTGGTCCGGCGCGACGACTCAGGAGAGGCGTTCAGAGGTGATTCAGAAGCGGCGGGGCCGGCGCCCGTCGAGCGGGATGTTGCGGATCGCGAGCGCGACCATCATCGCGCCGGCCACGCAGATCGACAGGTCGGCGACGTTGAAGATCGGCCAGCCCGGGATCTCGACGAAGTCGACGACATGACCGGACAGGAATCCCGGCGAGCGGGCCAGCCGGTCGGTGAGGTTGCCGAGCGCACCACCCAGCAACAGACCGAGGGTGAGGGCCCACCGCCTGCTGCCGAGGCGGCGGGAGCTGGTCAGGATCGCCGCCACCACCAAAAGGGTGATCGCGGTGAACAGCGCCGTGAGGTCGACGCCCAGGCCGAAGGCGGCTCCGGGGTTACGGATCAGGCGCAGCGAGATGCCGGTGCCGTCGACCTGGACCGGGTCGTCCTCCTGCAACAGCGCGACAACCGCGATCTTGGTGACGAGGTCGAGGAGGTAGGTGAGCGCCCCGACCCCGACCAGCAGCGTGAGCCGGTGGCGCCGGATCGCGACCGGGGGCACGTAGACCGGGGCGGCGTGCCGGGCGCGGGCCGTGACAGGTGACGGCATCGGACCCAGTCGCGGTGACGCTGCGTGACCGCCGAGCAGCTCCTGGACCGGCCCCGGGTCGAGCACGGTCTCGGACATCGCAGCAGGGTCTCACGCTTGAGGCCGGGCCGAAATGTCCTCTTTCTCACGTTCTGGTAAGCCGTTCTACGCTACTGCGGGGTAGCACAGAGGGCGACCATGATCACGAAGCGCTACTACCGACGCTCGTCCCGTTGCTTGCAGGACAGGCAGAGGGTGGCCCGGGGGAACGCCTGCAGGCGCGCCTTGCCGATCGGGTCGCCGCAGGACTCGCACTGGCCATAGGTGCCGTCGTCGAGGCGGGACAGCGCGCGCTCGTCCTGTTCGAGCATGTCGATGGCGTTGTTGACCAACGACATCTCCTGCTCGCGCTCCAGAGTCTTGGTCCCGGCATCCGCCTGGTCCTCCCCCGAGCCGTCGCCGTAGTCGCGCAGCAGCGCGTCGCGCTCGGCCTGGGCGACGGCGATCTCCGCCTTCAACCGGTGGACGTCCGCGCCCAGTTCGGTGCGGACCTCCTTCAGCTCCTTGGGGGTCCAGGCGGCCTCACCCTGTCCGACCAGCAGCTTGCCGCCGGAGCCCCTGGACGCCGGGGCCGCGGGTGCCGCGGGCGGCTCCGCGGGCTTGGCC
>NZ_JACDFE010000290.1 GCF_013815995.1 Sporichthya sp. | reverse complement strand
CTGCGCGTGAACAACGACTTCCCCAGGCCCTTGATCTGGACCGCCAGCGCCGAGTCGATACTCGCCAAAGTCCGACGCGGACGCGTCGCACTCGAAGTAGTCAGTCAAAACTGAGACACACCACTAGCGGTACGGGTTGGGCGGGACCTCGTCCGGATTCTCGACCGCCACCCCCAGGAAGATCAGCTGGGCCTTGACCGACCATTCGGCGGCCGGCCACAGCGCCTTGTCGACGTCGACGTAGACACGCTCGACAACCTGACGGGGAGTCACATCGCCGGCGTCGATCGCCGCCCGCACCTGCTCCAGCCGCTGCCGACGGTGCGTCAGGTAATAGTCGATGGCCGCGCCCGCGTCGGGGAGCACCGGTCCGTGGCCCGGGTAGACGGTGTCGACCACGTCGCCGGCCAGCGCCGCGAACCGTTCCAGCGAGGCGAAGTAGTCGCGGAGCACGCCGTCCGGCGGGATCACCACGGTCGGGCCCCGACCGAGCACCATGTCGCCGGTGAGGATGGCCCGCTCGGCGGGGAGCAGGAACGTCATGCAGTCCGAGGTGTGGCCCGGGGTGTGCAGGACGTCGAGTTCCAGGCCGTCGACGCAGATCTTGTCGCCCTCGGCGAGCGCGGTGATGCCGGGGCCGATCTGGAACTGCGGGTCGGCGGCCCGAACCGGGGCGTCCGCCATCACCGCGAACGCCTGCGCCCCCTCGACGTGATCGTGGTGGCGGTGGGTGGCGAGCACCATCGCGACCGAGCGACCGCCCTCGGTGGCGGCGGCGAGGACGGCGTCGAGATGGTCGGCGTCCAGCGGACCCGGGTCGACCACGATGCTGCGGGCCCCGCCGGGCTCGGCGAGCACCCAGGTGTTGGTGCCCTCCAGGGTCATCGGGCTCCCGTTCGGGGCCAGCACGCAACGGGCACGCGGGCTGACCGTCCCGCCGGTCCAGGCGCTCACGGCGCCGGCGGCCGGTAGTCCGGGTCGCCGGGCAGCACGAGGATCATGTCTTCGCCCCGCACGACCACGTGCGGCTCGATCGGCACGATCTCGCGGGCGGCGCTGGCCGCCATCGCCTCGGCCACGCTCCGGTACCCGCCGATCTCGGCCAGGCTGATCAGGGTCGGCGGCATGATCGCCATATCCCCGGACTTGAACCGTTCGATGGCCGCTTCCGGCCGCACCCACTCGACCTGGTCGGCCTCCTCGCCGAACTCACGGGTGACCTGGCCCGCCGGGAGCGCCGCGGCCAGAAAGCGGGTGTCGAAGCGCTTCGGCTCGAACGCCGGGGTGATCCAGTGCGCCCAGGGCACGACGAGGTCGGCGCGCAGGACGAGGCCGCGGCGGGACAGGACGTCCGCGAAGGACAGCTCGCGGTCGATCAGCGCAACCCGGTCGGCCTCCCAGTCCGCGCCCGAGGTGTCGGCCACGACGGTGTCGGCGTCCGGGCCGGCGAGCAGCACCCCGGACTCCTCGAAGGTTTCGCGGATGGCCGCGCAGACCAGGGCGATCGCCAGGGGCTCGGGAGCGGAGAAGATCTTCGCCCAGTACTCCGGCGCCGGGCCCACCCAGTCGACGTCGATGATCTCGTCGCGCAGGTCCACGGAGCCGCCCGGGAACACGTACTGACCGGACGCGAACGCCATCGTGGCCTGCCGGCGCAGTACGTAGACCTCGGGGCCGGCGGAGGTGTCGCGCAGCAGCATCACGGTCGCGGCGGAGCGCGGGTCCACCTGGGCCCGACGGCCCTCGCGGACGTCCTCCACCTGCCCGACGCGGTAGGGCGGCAGCTTGCGGCCACCGACCAGGCCACGGATCGATGCGGGGACGACATCCATCCCGCGATGTTATGCGGCGTGACGGCACGGACGGGGTGTCAGCCCTGGTGGGCGGATGTCAGCCGGCATGCAGGCTGACATGCGCCCGTGCGGGACGTCGTCCCGCGGAGGTTCAGGCGTCGGAGGCGCTGCGGCCGGTGACCGGGCAGACGGCGACGGCCGCCTGGGCCGCCTTCGTCGCCACCGGGCACCCGGTGCCGCGCGGGGTGAACGCCGGGGTCTGCTCCTCGGCGTCGTAGTAGCGGTGAAACACCCCGGTCGCGGAACTGGACATCGGCGGCGCCAGCCAGGACCAGTCACCGGGAACCGTGCGCCCGGCCTTCTCCTCCCGCTCCACGTGCATCAGGAAGCGCTCGGACTCGGTGTGGTGGTCGGTGATGGTGACCCCGGCCATCGTGAACGAGTGCAGCACCGCGACGTTGAGCTCGAGAAGTGCTCGGTCCTTCCAGAGCGTCCGCTCGGTGCTGGTGTCCAGGCCGAGACGGCGGGCGACGCCGGGCAGCAGGTCGTAGCGGTCCGAGTCGCCGAAGTTGCGCGAACCGATCTCGGTGCCCATGTACCAGCCGTTGAACGGCGCGGCGGTGTAGGTGATGCCGCCGATGTGCAGGTCCATGTTCGCGATCGCCGGCACCGCGTGCCAACTCAGGCCGAGCTCGGCGAACCAGGGGTACTGCGGGTGCTCGATCGGCACCTCGAGGATCGCGTCGCGCGGGATCTCGAAGACGTGCGGCGGTCCGGCCGGGCCGTCGATCACCAGCGGAAGCAGGTCGAACGCGCTGCCCTCACCGAGCCAGCCGAAGCGCTCGACGGCGCGGGTGAAGTCCACCTGCGACGGGTCGCCGATCACCGAGCCGTCAACGGCGCGGTAGCCGGCGTAGCGGACCATCTGGTCGTTGCGGATTCGCACCCCGCGGCGGCCCGGGGCGGGCGGGGCGAAGATGGTGATCGTCGGGCGGATCTTGCCGTCGTTGGTTGCGTACCGCAGGTGCTCCACGCACTCGGTGAAGACGTCGAACGGGTCGGTGACCCCGCGGGCGTCGCGGACCACCAGGCTCTTCCAGTACAGCCGCCCGATGCACCGGCTGTTGTTGCGCCAGGCCACCCGGGCGCCGAACGCGAGCTCGTCGTAGGTGTGCACGTAGGTGCCGGTGCGCTCGATCTCGATCGCCACCTGCGAGATGCGGTCCGGCAGCGAGCCGGCGTCCGGGTTCTCGGCGTGGAACAGGTAGAGGAACTTGATCGCCTCGTTCAGGTCCACCGAGGTGAACTCGTCACTGGGCACCCGGGCCGCGACCGGCGCCTCCTGCGGAGGGATGCCCGGCCCGCGAAACATCCGGGCGATCCTGGGCAGGCCGCGGCGTGCTTGATCCGCAGTCAGCGACATAAGGGCAGATACCTGACCAATCGGGCGTCTCGTGACGCCGTGGCCGGCGCCCTGGGTGGCTCAGTGCCCAGGTATGACGCGACCCGCCGGGGGGCGGTTCCCGCGCCCCGGTGCCTTCACCCGGTCAGTCCAGCACCGGCACGGCGCGCCGTGCGGGGGCCAGCGTGAGGACCACGCAGACCACGGTGACGACGGTCGCGACCGCCGAGGCGACCTTGATGCCGGGCTCCACGTCGACGAAGAAGACCGGCAGGTTGGTCACGCCCTGCAGGATCGTGGCGCCCGCCGCCAGGCGCAGCGCGCGGCGGCACCTGACCCGCAGGGCCTGAACTGCGGCCACCAGCATGACCACGCCGCAGATCGAGGCCAGCACCAGGACGGCCATCGGCGGGGAGTCCTGCCCCGGTTCGGAGTCACCGCCGAGCAGCGGGCTCGGGATGTTGAGCACCCCGAAGATCGCGATGAGGACCAGGCCGATCTTGTTGCGGCGCGTGAGCTCGGCGTCCATGTTCGTACTCCTTCGACGAGAGTGGTCGGTCCGGTTCCCCGACGATCCGCCGCGCATCACCTCACCCACAGGAGGCGGCCCCCCTCATCCTCCGGGAGTTCTCCCGGCAGAACTAGGGGCGACCCCCAGGCAGGGCGCGGGCTGAAGCGGCATCATCAACGCTGTGACGGTCACGGAACCCACGGACGCCGCAATCCGCATCCTGCTCGCCGACGACCACCCGGTCGTCCGGCACGGCCTCCGCGCCTTGATCGACTCCCTGCCCGGTCTTGAGGTCGTCGCCGAAGCGGTCGACGGCCAGGCCGCGGTCCGGGAAGCGCAGTTGCTGCACCCGGACGTCGTCCTGATGGACATTCAGATGCCGGTCATGGACGGCCTGGAGGCCACCCGCCGGATCCGCACGGCGGTCCCGTCGACCGCGGTCCTCGTCCTCACCATGTTCGACGACGACGACACCGTGTTCGCCGCGATGCAGGCCGGCGCCAGCGGCTACCTGCTCAAGGGGGCCGAGCAGGAGGAGATCGACCGGGCGATCCGGGCGGTCGTCTCCGGTGAGGCCATCTTCGGCCCCGGCGTTGCGGAGCGGGTACTGCAATTCTTCCGCTCGCCGCCGCGGCCGGCAGCGGAGCCGTTCCCCGAGCTGACCGCACGCGAGCGGCAGATCCTCGACCGCATCGCGGCCGGGGAACGCAACGCCTCGATCGCCGCCGCGCTGCACCTGTCCCCGAAGACCGTCGGCAATCACATCTCCGCGATCTTCGCCAAGCTCGCCGTGGCCGACCGCAGCGCGGCGATCGTCCGAGCCCGCCAGGAGGGTCTGGGCAAGGGCACATGATCGCGGTCCCGGTGGCGGTGGCGCTGATCCCGGCCGCCGCGGTCGTGGGCGGCAGCGGCGTGCTGCTGCTGCGGGCCCGCCGGGCC